>CAZDDH010000077.1:0-34624 GCA_964504165.1 uncultured Rickettsiales bacterium
ACACCGCGGGCGACGACGACGACACCGCGGGCGACGACGACGACACCGCGGGCGACGACGACGACACCGCGGGCGATGACGACGACACCACCGGCGACGACGACGACACCGCCTGCAATAACCCCGAGGTGGAGAGCAACGACACCTACCAGCTGGCGGACCCGCTCTACCCCACGGACATGCGCTGCGGCACCATCGACCCCGCAGCCGACGTCGACTTCTACAGCTTTGCGGTGAGCGACTGGACCCGCATCGACTTCGACGTGGACGCCGAGGTCAACGGTTCGCTGCTGTACTCGCTGATGAAGATCTACGACTCCAACGGCACGGACGTCTTCTTGGAGACGGACACGAATGATCAAGGGGGCGAGGACGCCGAGGCCTCGGTGCTGTTCGTGTCGGCGGGGACCTACTTCGTATCCGTGCAGGACGAGGACGTCGCCTACGGCGGCCCCGACTACTACTACGATCTGTGGGCCATCGCCTCTCAGCCCTGCGACGCAACCGAGGTGGAGTCGAACGACGACTACACGCTGTCCGATCTGGCCTACACCAGCGGGCTCTCCTGCGGCGACATCTCCAGCGGCTGGGACTATGACTGGTGGATGTTCTGGGCCGACGTCGGCGACACATGGGAGTTCGAGATGTACTCCACCACCATCGGCACCCTGTTCGGCCAGCTGGCCTTGTACGACACCGATGGCGTAACGCAGCTGGACATCGACGAGCCGATGGGGCTGTGGGATCCCTACCTCACCTGGACCTTCACCACGTCGGGCTACTACTTCCTGGAGGCCACCGCCGACTGGTACATGGTCAACGACTGGGGCCCCTACATCATCGACATCTACTGATCGGTAGCCGGTAGTCGGGGCCTTCTTCGGACGCGTCGCTGTTCTGCGCCAAAAATGAATGACCAATTTTCTTGGTGAGTAATGATCGCTTCTTTGTTGTAGTCTCTCCCCTCGCGACAACCCGACCGATACCTGGGGAGCACGACATGGAGCAGCAGACGATCTTCGCCCACCTCCACCGCCGGGAGACCGAGACACCGGACCAGCTGTGGATGACCCAGCCGCTGGGCAACGACCAGATCAAGACCTTCACCTGGAAGGAAGGGCTCACCGAGGCCCGGCGCATGGCCGCCCACCTCCAGTCCCTGGACCTGCCCGAGAAGAGCCACATCTGCATCTTCTCCAAGAACACGGCGTGGTGGATCATCGCCGACCTGGCCATCTGGATGTCCGGCCACGTCTCCGTGCCCCTGTACTCGACGCTGACCCCCGAGACCATCGGCCAGATCATCGAGCACAGCGAGTCCAAGTTGATCTTCGTGGGCAAGCTCGACGGCTTCGACGTGATGGAGAAGGGCATCCCCGAGGACATGCCCCGCATCCGCATGCCCCTGTCCCCCGAGTCCAAGGGGGACCTGTGGGACGACCTGGTCGCCGCCAACGAGCCCATCGCCGAGGACGCGGTGCGGGACCCGGCTGAGATGGCCACCATCATCTACACCTCCGGCAGCACCGGTGTGCCCAAGGGGGTGATGGAGAGCTTCGGCGCCATGGAGCACGCGTCACGCGGCTTGGTGGATCTGATGGGGGTCCACGAGGGGGACCGCATGTTGTCCTACCTACCGCTGGCCCACGGCTTCGAGCGCTGGATCGTGGAGACGGGGACTTTTGTTGCAGGCTTCCAGGTCTTTTTCGCCGAGAGCCTGGACACCTTCGTCAACGATCTGCGCCGGGCCACCCCGACGCTGTTCATCTCCGTGCCCCGGCTGTGGCAGAAGTTCCAGCTGGGCGTCTTCCAGAAGCTGCCGCCGGCCAAGCTCAACTTCCTGCTGAGCATCCCCATCGTCAACAACATCATCCGCAAGAAGGTGCTGTCGGGGCTGGGGCTGGAGCACGTGCGCTTCGCCGGCTCCGGGTCGGCGCCCATCCCCGCCGAACTCATCGACTGGTACCGCCGATTGGGCCTGGAGCTGCTCGAGGGCTACGGCATGACCGAGAACTTCAACTACTCCCACGTCACCCGCCCCGGCCGCGTGCGGGTGGGCTACGTGGGGGAGGCCTACCCCGGTGTGGTGCACCGCATCAGCGACGAGGGTGAGATCCAGATGACCACGCCCGGCGCCATGATGGGCTACTACAAGAACCCCGAGGCCACGGCCGAGGTGTTCACCGAGGACGGGTTCCTGCGCACCGGCGACCGGGGCGAGATCGACGATATGGGCCGGCTGAAGATCACCGGCCGGGTCAAGGAGATCTTCAAGACCTCCAAGGGCAAGTACGTGGCGCCGGCCCCCATCGAGAACGAGCTGCTGCTCAACGACCACGCGGAGGCGGCCTTCGTCGCCGGGCTGGGACAGGCCCAGCCGTTCGGGCTGGTGATGCTCTCCGAGGAGGCCCGCGCCGCCGCCGCCAGCCCGGAGGGCCGCGCCGAGATCACCGCCAGCATCGAGGCTCACCTGGCCGAGGTCAACCCGACCCTGGATCACCACGAGCAGCTAGCGCTGGTGGCCATCACCCCCGACGAGTGGACCATCGAGAACGGCATGCTGACCCCCACCATGAAGATCAAGCGCGCCGAGGTGGACAAGCGCTACGCAGACGCTGTGGATGGCTGGTACGGGCAGAAGACCAAGGTGCTCTGGACCGACTGACCGAATCGGCTCTCAGGCGAAGACGACCTCGGCCCGGCTGTCATCGAGCTTGGTCACCTGTAGCTCCTCTCCGTAGTACTTGCCCACCCCCCGGACCAGACCGATCATGAAATCGATCAGATTCCGGTGGGACTGGTACGACATGACCAGCGTGTGATCGTCCTTCCAGTCGTATTCGAAGCGGGGTGGATGCGCGTCTTCTTGAAGCTCGATCACCGACGCGTGCACCGAGTCCATCTTGAGGATGAACTCCCTGGCCGAGCTGACGTCCCGGTACTGGAACGGGTACATCTTCTGAGAATAGACGGAAACCCAGTACTCACCGAAGGCGTCCGCCGCTTGCTCCAGGGTGATCCCCAGCACCTCACACAGGGATCCGACGACCTTCAGTACGGTCGCGTCGTCCACGTCGGTGATGGCCATGATGACCGGTTCCTTGTGGATGCCGGCCCCCTCTAGCGTTGCCTTCCATTTGTCCTTGCCGAATTTTTCACACACCAGTTCACGGAGTGCGATGACGATGACTCCCTTCATGACGAACCTCCCTCATGGTTCAAGATTAGATCGGAACGTTGGGTCGAGGGCGGTCTTTAAACTCCTAGGTATCCGTGCGGTAATCCTCAGGGACGCCCTTTCGTGCCTAGATCCACCCACCCGGCCCTGTTTTTTGGGGCCCGAGTAACAGATCCGACGACCCGCGGGGTTTGAACCATTGAAGAGAGGCGACGACCGAGTGGCCATCGACGTGGACGACATGTACCGCCGGTATGGACCGATGGTGTTGAGGCGCTGTCGGCGTCTGCTCGGAGACGAACAACTGGCTGTGGAAGCGATGCAAGACACCTTCATCCGATTGATATCCAATCCCACCCTCGAGGACCGGGGTGCGTCGTCGCTGCTGTACCGCATGGCGACCCAGGTCAGCCTCAACCGCATCCGCAGCCAGCGCAGGCGTCCCGAGGACCCCAACTCCGAGCTGCTGACGCGCATCGCCCGGGCGACCGGGGACGAGGGGCGGTCGGAGGCCCGCTCGATCCTCGACGTGCTGCTGCGCCGGGTGCCCGCCAGCTCCGGCACCATCGCGGTGATGCACCTGCTGGACGGCATGACGCTACAGGAGGTGGCGGCCGAGGTGGGCATGTCGGTGTCCGGCGTACGTAAGCGGCTGCGCACGCTGCGCTTCGAGCTGAACGAACTGGAGGCGCTGGAAGATGCCTGATCCCCGCGCAAAAGGTGCCCACGATCTGGCGGTGGAGCAGCTCCACCTGGGCGAGCTCCCCACCGAGCGCGCCGACCGGCTGCGCCGGGAGGTTCCCGCCCAGCGGCTGGCCGAGCTGTCCGAGTCCGACCAGGAGATCCTGAGGGCCTATCCGCCGGCCACGATGACCGCGGCCATCAGGCGCCGGGCCGCCCAGGACGGGCAGCCGGCCCGGCGCCCATCTCGTACCCCGTGGCTGATGGCACCGGCCCTGGCCGCCGCCGCTGCGGTGCTGGTGCTGGCGCTGGCGCCTCGCCTGTGGGGGCCCGGGGAACCGACCCCGATGGATCCGGCCAGGGCCGGGGTTGCCGATACGACCCGCATCAAGGGCCTCGAGCCGTACCTGGAGGTCTACCGCCTCGAGGACGCCGAGGCCCAGCTGCTGTCGGTCGGCGCCCCGGCCCGCTCCGGTGATCGACTGCAGCTCAAGTACGTGTCCGCCGGGCAGCCCTACGGGGTCGTCCTGTCGCTGGACGGCAACGGGCAGCTGACCCGCCACCTGCCCAGCGACCCCGCCGGGTCGAGCTCGCTGGCTGGCGACGGCGCCATGGCCCTGCCCCGCTCCTATCAGCTGGACGACGCCCCGCAGTACGAACGGTTCATCTTCGTCACCGCCGACGATCCCATCACCCCGGCGCAGGTGGAGGCCGCCCTGGCCAGCCTGACGCCCGACGATCTGGACGATCAGCGCCCCCACGCCTGGCCCGCCGGGTGGACCTGGTCCTGCACGACCCTGGAGAAGATTCCATGAGACGATTTGCCACGATCCTGTTGTTCTTCGTGGGGTTTGTTGCCCCGAGCCAGGCGGTCGCCGCTACCGGCCAGTCGATCCATCGCTATGCCCTGCTGGTGGGGGCCAACGACGGTGGGGCCGATCGGGTCAAGCTGCGCTACGCCGGCAGCGACGCTCACGCGGTCCAGCAGGTCTTCACCGACATCGGCGGCATGGACCCGGCCCGGCAGCAGATCCTGATGGATCCCACGGTGGCCGAGCTGGCCGCGGCGTTCACGGCGCTGGGGCAGCGCATCTCCACGGACCGCGACCCCGGGGTCACGACCCAGTTCTTCTTCTACTACTCGGGCCATTCGGACGAGCAGGGCCTGCTGCTGGGGGGCAACCGAGTGGGCTACCGGGAGCTGAGGAGCCTCATCGACGCTGTGCCCGCCGACGTGAACATCGGCATCCTCGATTCCTGCGCTTCCGGTGCCCTCACTCGCCTCAAGGGCGGCACCCACCTGGAGCCGTTCCTCGCCAATGACAGCTCCGTCACCGGACACGCCTACCTCACCTCGTCCACGGCGGACGAGGCGGCCCAGGAATCGGACCGGGTGGGGGGGTCGTTCTTCACCCACTACCTCGTCACCGGCCTGCGGGGCGGCGCCGACGACAACCGGGACGGCAAGGTGACCCTCAACGAGGCCTACCGTTTTGCCTACGACGAGACCCTGGCCCGCACCGAGACCACCCAAGGCGGCGCCCAGCACCCGGGCTTCGACATCCGCCTGGTGGGCACGGGCGATCTGGTGATGACCGATCTGCGCGAGACCTCGGGCCGGCTGGAGATCGCCGCGAACGTCGATGGGCGGGTCTACGTGCGCAACGCCGACGGCCAGCTGGCCGCCGAGCTGTTCAAGCCGCCCGGATCCGAGGCGGTGGTGCTGGCCCTGGAGCCCGGCCACTACCAGATCGTCGTGGAGCAGCAAGGAGGGCTGTGGCGCACGGAGCTGGAGCTCCCCGAGGGGGGGTGGCGGCGCTGGCGCGCTCCGAGATGATCGCCATGGTGGCCGAACCCACCGTGACCCGCGGCGAGACCCCGCCCGTGGCCGCCACTCCCGAGCCCGAGGTGCTGGCCATCCCGGTGAGCGCCGGGGAGCCGGTGGAAGTGACCCGCATCGAGGACGAGTACCAGACCATCCCCTTCACCACCGGGATCGTCCCGCCGATCCACGTCAACAGCGTTGCCCGGGGCAAGAAGGTCATCAACCATTTCGGGCTGCACCTGGCCTGGGGCCATGCCGCGCGCCTCGATGGGTTCTCCCTCAGCGCGGGCGGCTCCTCGTTGAGCGAGTCACTGGACGGCGTGCAGATTTCCGCCGGGGTCAACGCGGTGGACGGCCCTGGCCGTGGCTTCCAGAACGCCGCCGGGCTGAACGTGGCCCGCGAGCACTTCGAGGGGATCCAGCTGGCCGGTGGCGTCAACGTGGTGGCGGGCACCATGGACGGGGCGCAGATCGGCAGCGTCAACATCGCCGGCGACCTCGATGGGTCACAGGTGGGGGTGATCAACGTGGCCAAGGGCCGGGTCAAGGGCCTGCAGGTCGGCGTCATCAATGTGGCGGACGACGCCGACGCCTCCATCGGTGTCATCGGCATCTCCCGCCGCCACGGCGTCGGGCTCAACGCCTGGACGTCGGATATCGCCGCCATCAACGTCGGCGCCCGTTTCCACACCCGCTACACCTACACGCTCGTATCGGTGGGATTGCACCCGTCGGGGGACACAGGCCACTTCATGTACGGCGCCGGCATCGGCGTGCACGGCCGCATGAGCAAGGCCGTGTCGCTGGATTTCGACATCACCTCCTACGGCGTGCACGGCTGGGCCACGCTGGAAAAGGCCCCGCCGGCGTTCATCCTCTCCGAGCGGCTCACGCTGGGGGTCAAGGTGGCCCCGGCGGTGCGCATCTTCGGCGGCGCCAGCTTCAACCAGCTGTGGGCCTGGGATGCGTGTTCCAGCCCCAGCCGGCCGGGATACCCGTACATCTCCTACGAGCGGGAGCTCGCGGACGGTTACCTGAGGTTGTGGCCGGGATTCGCGCTGGGGATCGAGATCAACCCTGCGCCCGAATCCTGAAAGGCGGACTGGTCGCGGGCCTCATTCGCCGCTGTAGGTCGACTCCAGATCATCGGTGATGTCGTTGGCCGCGATGATCTCACGGTAGACCGACACGTTGAGCTTGGGAGTACGGGCCTTGGCCGGGTCGTCGATATCCACGGCGAACAGGCCGAAGTCCATGCCCATGCCGTGGTTCCACTCGTAGTTGTCCAGCAGGGACCAGTAGAAGTAGCCCCGCACGTCGGCGCCGTCGTGGATCGCCCGGCGCAGGTGCAGCAGGTGGGGTACCAGGAACTCGGGCCCGAAGGTGTCCCCTTCCTGATCGTCGCAGCCGTTCTCGGCGATGATCATCGGCAGGCCGTAGTCCGCGCCCAGCATCACCGCGTCGTACATGCCCGTGGCGTCGGTGAGGAAGGTGGCGGGGAAGAAGTCGAACAGCTCGTAGCCCTCGAACAGCGGGGCGGTGGCCCCCATCACCTCGACGCGGTTGTAGAAGTTGATGCCCAGGTAGTCCATGCGGCCGGCCAGGTCGTCCCGGTGCTCGTCGATCTCGCCGTCCAGGTCCAGGTCCAGGTCGCCGAGGATGGTGCCGTCCAGGAAGACGCGGTTGTACAGCTGGTAAGCGTGCTCGGTGCCCTCGACGTCCTCGGGGTTGTTGGGATCCAGCGGGGCGAAGGTGGCCATCGCCCACACCAGCCCCACGTCGGTGGTGACGCCGTCGCCGTCCGCGTCGGTGGCGTCCCCTTCGTGCAGGGCGTCGTAGATGCGTGCGTGGCCCTCGACCATCGAGAACAGCACCTCGAAGGCCAGGTCCACCTCGGCGATACCCGGCGGGTTGGTGCGGTCGGCGGAGGGGAACAGGTAACCGGGTAGCACCACCGCCAGCGGCTCGTTGAGCGTGGCCCACAGGTCCACCTCGCCACCGAACTCCTCGCCGGCGAAGCGGGCGTACTTGGCCAGCTCGGGGATCAGCATCTCCGGGTCCAGCCAGCCCGCTGGCGAGCACCCGGTGGGATCGAAGTGGCACGCCTTGCCGTCGTGGATCCACAGCGGCAGCGTGTAGTGGTTGATGGTTACCAGCGGCGTCTGGCCGTGGGCCTGCAGCGACGTGAAGATGTCGTGGTAATGGGCCACGGCGACGGGGTCGGCCAGGGCGGCGACTTCGGCGGGGGTGGTGGCGTCGAAGGTGGGCTCGGGGAACAGCCGGCTCCACTCCAGCGACAGACGGTAGGCGTTCGTGCCCAGCTCCGTCTCCGCCAAGCCGAAGTCGCTGTCGTACAGCTCCCAGTGGCCGGGGCTGAGCGACACCGGGTCGCCGCTGAGGTGCAGGCCCCCCTCGTCGATGAGCTCCGGGTCGGTGACGAACTGGTACCAGTCGGAGTTGCGGTCCTCGCACAACTCCGGATCCATCGTCGGGCAGCCCATGTCGACCTGGAAACCTGCGGTGGCGGTCCCCCACAGGAAATCGTCGGGGAAGCCCACCATCGGCTCGGCCGAATCGTCGTCGTCGTCAGGTTTGTCGCAGGCCGTCAAGGCCATCATCAGGGCCGCGAGAGCCAATAAACACAAGGGCAGCGCGATGGAACGGGTCATCCGGTCTCCTCCAGCAAGCGCGATCGAGGGGCCATTGTAACTGAAGAACGATTCAGCCCACGGCATGTCCTGCAAGACCGGTTTCGCGCCGCCGCACCCGTTTTGGCTTTTCTTAGTGGCTTCTCAGTCAGTCCCCAGGAAACCGGTGGCTACCATCCAATCAACGACGGACCGTGGTTTCAGGGGCCGAATCATGGGGCAAGGACGGAGAGAAGACCATGCGAATCTGGCCACTATGGATCTTGATGGGATTGCTGGGTAGCGGTTGTGTGACCCACGACGCTGCCGACGATGACGACGTTGGGGACGACGACGACGTTGCGGACGACGATGACGCCGCGGACGACGACGATACGAGCCCGGAAGATGCGGGGATCCTGCTGTGGGTGGGAGGCCCCTCGGAGACGGCGGACGTTCCACCACCCCATTGCGTCTACCGCCAGGTGCTGGGTGAAGAGCCCGAGGCCGTGGTGTGCGAGGACTTCGTGGAGTACTTCCGCGTCTTCTCCTATACGTCGCCGCCGGATGCGGCGCGGCGTGCCGCCATCGTCACCACCGAGGTGATCGTGGACTCGTCGACCCCCGGCAACCCCTACCCGGAGTTCTCCGACCAATACGAGTTCGGCGTGGAGGAGGTGTGGCGCATCGACCTGGACGGTGGCGACGCCACGCTGGTGACCTACCATCTGGCCGCCAACTACTTCAACACTCCCTATCGCTACGTCCAGGGAACGGATTTTCTCCCCGACGGCCGGCTGGTGCTGGACCTCGAGGCGTCCTTCGTGCCCCCCACGGATGTACTGAACCGGGAGATCGTGATCGTGGACGGGGAGGGGCAGCGGTCGGAGGACGTGCTGCCGTCCATGCCCGACAAGGCCCTGCTCGGAGTGATGGGCGACGGGGCGCTGCTCGTCGAGGTGCATAGCTCCGAGTGGATCAACACGGAGGAGCTGTGGCTGGTGGATCCGGACAGCGGCGAGCACCTGGTGCTGGTCCCGGCCGATGGCCAGACCTTCGGCCATACCTCCATCTCTCCGGACGGCCAGTCGGTGCTGTACAGCCGACCCGAGTCAACCGGGGGTGGCAGGCGCATCGCGGTAGTCTCACCCGACGGCTCGTCGCGGCTGGCCGTGGAGGACACCGAGTGGGCCGAGCCCCTGGGCTGGATGCCCGGCGGGAGGGTGCTGCTGCAGCACGGCGCGAACCTGCTGACCTGGGACGGCGCGGATGGCGGGACCGCCGAGGCGTTCGTGGACGCGCCGGGAGAGGCCTGGAACCCCTGGAAGGCGGTGACCGGAGACGAACTCGTCGGCGTGTGCGACTGGGGCGAGACGTCCACACAGCTGCGGGTCGTCTCCGACGACGGGGGCGCGCACAGCTGCGGGGCCGTGGGCCGGCTGGACGCGGCGGGGTTCGTCGTCGGCGGGGACCCGGCCCGGGTGCTGTTCGGCGACGGGGAAACCCGGCGTGTGACCACGTGCGCCGGAGATGGCTCCATCGAGGATCCGCTGGAGCCCTTTGGCATGCGGGGCCTGCCGCTGGGGTACGGACAACCCCTGGTCCATTAACTAGAACCGACAAATTCTGGGGCACGGAAAGAGACGAGAATATGCGATTTCTACCGATCTGGATCTTGATGGCTATCCTGGCCGCGGGCTGCGCGGACGACTACGCCTCCGGCGATGACGACGACGCTGCCGACGACGACGACGCTGCCGCCGATGATGACGACACGGGGGACGACGATACCGGCGATGACGACGACGACTCGGGTGACGATGACGACACGGGGGACGACGACGATACCAGCGGGGCGGCCTGCCCCCACGTGCTGCTGCCCAGCGACCTGAACCTGGAGTACACAGGCTCCACCGTGGGGCTGGCCAACATCGTGGAGAGCTCGCGGCTGGAGTGGACCGATGCTCCGGACGACGCGCTGCTATACGTGGCGCCGGCCTCGGGCCTGTACCGCCTCGAGCTGACCGATCACCCCAGCGGCAATGGCGGCTGCGGCCTCTCGGTCCAGGAGTTCGCCAACGTCGGTACCACGACCTACTATGACGAGAACGACTGCCCCGGCAGCGGCCAGGTGGCTAACATCGACGGCGTTTATGGGGTGAACGAGCTCACCCTGACCCAGGGGCAGAGTGTGCTGATCTGGTTCGGCTGCACCTACTGGAGCGATGCGGTGACCGGCTCCTACACGCTGACGCTAGCCGCCGTCTTGGAGTAGGGCTCAGTCGTCGGCCAGGGCGATGGAATCGGTGCTCTGCTCAGGGACGTCATCGCGGTTGCCTCGGGCGGCCTCGGCGATCTCCGTCGCGGACGGACAGCCCTGGCGGGCGTAGATGAAGGCCACCCACATGAGCAGGATGAACAGCATGGTTCGGATGTGGTCTCGGTAGGGTTTCATGGCGTCACGGTGGGGAATGGGAGCAAACGTCGTGCCAGCCTGACGGGATATGGCGTTCCCGTGCACGCTCGTGCCCGGTCCCGCGGATCGCCGCCCCGATGCTGTATGATGCCGCCCGGCCTGGATGAGGAGGGGCCCAGCATGAACCAAACTATCTACCGGAACCTCTTGTTGTTGCTGATGGTGGGTGCGCTATTGACCTGGGGTTGTGGGAACGATCCTGTGGACGATGACGACGCTGCGGACGATGACGACGCAACGGACGATGACGACACCGGGGACGACGACGACACGGCCGACGACGACGACAGCGGCGACGACGATGTGGAGGATCCGGCGGCGGGTGCCACGGTCATCGGCGCCCTGTCCGTGGACTGCGATGTGCCGTACGTCCTGGATGGCAGCCAGATCGACGACATGCTCTACATGACCAGCCATTTCGGCGACCTGATCCAGGAATACGGGATCACGGGGACCGTCGACGGCAACGACATCACCGCCTACCCCGAGAAGATGTACTACGGGTACCACTCTCCCACCGAGCCGGTGATGATCCTGACGCAGATCAGCATGGCCTCGTTGACGTCGCCCACCTTCAGCGTCCAGATCGAGTTCGACCCAGACGCCGACGTGGTCACGGGCGCCGAGTGGGCCGTGGGCACCGTCGAGGGCGACGCGTTCGCGCTGGTGATCGAGCATGCATCCATGGACGAGATGTGCCTGCTGGGCGTGGGCTACGGGCCGCCGCTGACGTTCAGCGCTGCGACGGACGTCACGCTACTGGAGGGGGGCGCCTTCGAGGTGGCCGGCACCTTCGACGTGGTCGATCCCACCGAGGTGGGCGACCTGTGCACGGAGATGGCGGCCCAGCTGCCGTGTTGCTAGGAGCCCTAATCCGGAATCCCTTCGCTGCGTAACCAGGCGTCCGCCAGCGCCGTGGGGTCGAATCCCGTCTCCACCAGCACGGTGTCCAGCAGTTCCTGCATGCCCGCCGCCTCGCCGGCGTGCTGGACGAAGAAGCTCCCCAGCACCGCATCCAGTGTTTCTGCGCCGATCTCGTCGGCCAGCGCTTTGTAGAAGTAGGCCCCCTTCATATACGGGACGATGAAGAACGCGGTGCCCTCGAGCACGTCCACCTCGCCGCAGCTGTCGGGCCAGGCGATGTCGTCCAGCCCGCCGGCGATCATCAGCTCGACGGTCTCGGCGTAGCTATCCCAGATGGCCTGCTCGGCGTCCGGCCCCACCACCTGACCGATGACCCTGGGCGTCAGATAGGTGACGGTCCCCTCGGAGAGCACCAGATCCTCCCAGCATGCGATGCGGACGCCGTCCCCGAACCAGCCATGGGCGGCCTCGTGGGCGTGGATCGAGCGGTCTTCCATGCCCTGGGTCGAGACGTGCCAGAACGGGTGATGCTCCATGCCGCCGCCGCCCATGGCGCCCCAGTCCACCTCCACGACCCCGGCCTGTTGGCCGAAGGGGTAGGGGCCCAACGTCTCTTCGAACCACTGGAAGATCTCCACCAGCTCGGCCGTCCCGTCCAGCGCCGCCGCTTCGGTCGCGGGGGTGCTCCACAGCTTGATCTCGGTGCCGGCGGTGGTGGCCCCCAGCAGGTGTTCCGTGTAGTCGCCCACGGTCCAGGCGATCTGGTACGACGGCGCATCGGCCGCGATGGACTGTGGATAGACGGCGGTCTGACCCTCCGGCACGCCCGTGACCTCGAGCTGGAACGTCAGGCCGTGGGTCGGATCCGAGTGGCACGGGAACAGATTGCCGCACCAGTAGGGCCACAGCAGCGTCGAGCCCCCCTCCATGTAACCCTGGAAGATGGGCTGTACGGCGAAGGTGTAGTCCACCTGTAGCTCGGTGCCCGCAGCGCCCGCCGGGAGTGCCACGTCCAGCTGCTCGTCCACGGCCGCGAATACCAACGGCCCGTCGGCGTTGCGCACGCCCAGCACCGTGATGCCCCCGGCCTCGAAGGAAGCTGACGTGGCCTCGGATTCCGCCAGCTGGAGGGTAGCGCTGGCTTCCAGGGTTTCCAGATCGACGGTCAGCGCGGTGGCCACGATGTCCCGGTCCCAGTTCTCTTCGGGTGGCGGCTGGGTGTCATCGTCGTCCACAGCGTCGTCATCCGCCGTGTCGTCGTCCTCCGCCGCGTCGTCGTCCTCCACCGCGTCGTCGTCGTCCGCCGGGCAGCCCGCGAGCAGCAGCGCCAGGGTGACCAGGACAGGCACGCCAACCACCGGGTTCGCCGATAGGCTCATGGAGATGACTCCTCAATTGGGTCGAAGGGAGGATAGCAGCTCGTTGCGGGCCCTGTGGATGGCGGTGGCCAGAGGGTCAGTCGCCGCCGCCCTCCCACTGCGCCTTGCCGCCGGACCAGTCCTGCGGCAAGGCCGCCCCACCGATCACACCCCCGATCACACCATCGCTCGCGCTGGGCTCCACGACGGTGCGCACCATCTGGCTGGCGCAAGCGTGTAGCCCCGGGGGGCATACGTAGAGGGTCCCCACATGATCCCCGGCGACGAGAGCCTGGGCGGTGATGTCGGCGGTCCAGGTGCCGCCCGCCGGGATATCGGTGCGGTATTCGTAGATGTACAGGGCGTTGAAGGCGTCCAGGTAGGACCCCTCGTAGGCGGGCGCCGATCCGGAGACGGCGATGCCGTCCTGGTACGACTCGTCGATCTGGATCGTCTCCAGGCCCCAGGGGCGGGAATCCCCGTTGACCACCTCGAGGTGGATGGTGAACTCCTCGTCCGGTGCCACCCGCAGCGGGGCATCGATGGTGACGGTCATCTGGTCGGGCGGGGCGGCCATCGACCACAGCAGCAGGACGCTGCCGCCGCACGCCAGTATGCAGACCAGGCAGACTGCCCCGCCCGCCAGCGCCACGAAGACGAGGGTCTTGTTCTTCATGGCTCCAGGCCCTGGGCGAGGGCGGTCAGGCGGCGCAGCGACTCGGTCATCTGGCGGGCCAGCGATCGGGATAGCAGCCCATCGGGCAGGGAGACCATCAGCTGGATGCGGGTGCGCACCTCCACCCGCGTGCCGCCGTCGATGGGGGTCACGGTCCAGGCCGTGTCGTAGCTGCTCACCTGCTCGCTGGCGATCAGCTCCTCTTTCCAGCCGTCCGCCGTCGGGCAACGTTCCATCTCGTAGCGCAGGCTGACCATGAAGCTCTTGGCCCGCAGGGCGGTGCGCGCGCAGCTGCCCTGGTCGAGGAGCTCCACCTCCTTGACCACCGGGCTGAGCTTCAGCGGATACAGCGGGTCCTCGAGGATGGCGCGGACCGCCCCGACGGGGGCCGGGATCTCCACCGACAACACGGTGTAGCCGTCCTCGTAAGCCGGGGCGGACACGACGCCCGTGGGCTCACCGAACGCGACGGCGGCGGGGAGGGTAGCGAGCACGGCGAAGGCCGCGATGATTCCACGTGGAGTTTTCATGATTGGCGTCCAGCTCATCTACAGGATAGCAGGAGCGACGTGTGGGCGATGGCCTGCGACCATCGAGAAAACGTGGCGTTGGTCCCAACCGTGCTTTACGGTGGAAAAGCCATTGAGGGGAGGCAACCCGAACGAGGGGCCAGTGTTTTACCGATGCGTTCTCCGTCGACGGTTACCCACGCGTTGCAGGGTGGATTGCGGTATCTGAGAGGATCGGACCGAGCGGGTATGCCGTTCAAGGCGTACTACAAGGTCACGGACACCTGTAACCTCAAGTGCCGGTTTTGCAACATCCACAAGGCGGACTATCGCTGGACAGGGAGCCAGGCGCTGGACACGGCCGGGGTGCTGGCGGTGCTGGACCACCTGGCCGAGGCTGGCTGCCGCACGGTGCAGCTCACCGGCGGCGAGCCCACCCAGCGGGACGATATCCTCACCCTCGTCAACCACGTCCAGCGTCACCTGCGTTACTGCATCCTGACCACCAACGGCACGCTGCTGGACGACGGCCTGCTGGAAGGGCTGGTGGACGCCGAGCTGGACCTGCTGTGGCTCTCCATCGACGGGGTCGGCGAGTTCCACGACCGGGTCCGGCAGGTCACGGGTACCTGGGAAAAGGTGGAAGGCGCCCTGCTCCGCCTGCAGGAGATCAAGCGCCGCCGGGGAGTCCACAAACCGTCCGTGTACATCAGCGTGGTGGTGGGCGACAGCAGCTTGCCGCAGATCCCGCAGCTGGGGGATCTGGCCATCCGTTGTGGGGCTCGGGAGCTGGAGCTCACCTGGCAGCACGAGTTCGTGCCGTCGGTCTACCCCGAGCACCGCCAGGCGCTGGAGCAGACGGCCCAGCGGCTGAACAATCCCGGCTGGTACACCGGGATCCATATCCAGGATCAGGTGGGTACCGCCTCCCCCAGCGCCGAGCTCGGTGAGGTGCTGCGGGAGACCAAGCGCCGCTGCAATCGCGCCGGCGTCTACGTGTGGACCGATCCCCGGCTGCACCGCGAGTTCGGCCCCCGCACCGCCAACCGCTGCCTGGAACTGTGGGGGCGGATCAACATCAACCCCTTCGGGGACGTGCACGCCTGCGGCTTCATGGACGGCATGCTGATGGGCAACCTGGTGGACCAGACCGTCGAGGAGATCTGGAACGGCCAGCCCTTCCGGGACATCCGCCGCACCTTCCTCGACGGCATCCCCATTTGCCGGCTGTGCCCCAATGCCCGCACGACGCTGCGGGACGTGGCGGTCTCCCCCACGGTGATGGAACGGGTGTTCGTGCCCCGCCCGGTGCGGGACGTGGGCCAGCAGCTGTACAACCGCCTGCGGGGCTAGTCGACCCGGGGCTGGGTCAGATCCCAGAACAGCACGTTGTCCCCCAGGTGGGATGGGCTCCCCAGCGCCTGGTACAGGTAGCGGCGCATGTCATCGTCGCAGGCCACCACCGGGGTCAGCGTGTAGGGGAAGCAGCCGTCGCCGTCGTGGAAGACCCAGCGTACGTCGGTGGCCGAGATCTCGGCGGGGGTCGGCATGCGGTCCGGCATCTCCCCCATGCCCACCTGGTTCAGCCAGTCCAGGAGCGGATCGTCGGTGGGCCGGATCCGTGCGCTGTCCAGCGGATTGACCCGCGGTGAGCCGGGGCTGGCGAGCACCGAGGCCCATTGCTTCGTGCTCCACGGCAGCTCGGCGGCCGGCTCCCCGTCGGCGGTGGCCAGGAAGCGAGCGGTGGCCGGCACATCGACCTGGTGCCAAAGCCTCGGATCGGTGAGCTCCGACCCCCAGAACCACGCCACATGGCCGATCCCCGCCAGGGCCAACAGCACCGCCCCGAGCAACGCCGGAAGACGCCGGCCGGCCGGAGCCAGCGCCCGCGCCCGCTGCACCAACGCCTCGCTGCCGAGCCCGCAGGCCAGCGCCAGCATGATCGCCGCGGCCATGCCGAAGCGGCTCAGGTCGGTGAGGGCGGGGCGCAGGTACTGCACCGGTTCGAGCAACACGTCCAGCACCGGTATGGCGCCGCCCGAGCCCCCCGCGACCTCGAAGCGCCAGGTGGGGCAGGGGCCCAGGGCGAACAGGCCGTAGGCCGCAGCGATGCCCAGCAAGCAGGCTCCCAGCCATCTCTTGCGGCGATGCAGCAGGGCGGTCAACCCCAGCAGCCACGCCCCCAGGGCCAGCACGGAGACCGGCACATCGCCCTCCGGGTAGGGCGTGGGCGTCACCCCCACCAGGTTGGCCGCCGACATCACCTCGGCCGCCGCCGGGCAGGTGTGGTACTTGGCGGCGTGGAACTCGTTGCCCACCCGGCTGGCCAGGATGGCGTGCATGCTCGGCAGCGCCAGCACCACCCCTAGCCCCATCGCCGCCAGCGGGGGCACCAGCTGGCGCAGCCTCACCTTGCGCAGCCGGGGCAGGCACAGCACGAGCCCGATGGGGATCAGCAGCAGGATGTGGGGGGGGTAGATGGCGGTGGTGAGGGCCCCCAGGGCGCCCCCGGCGACGATGGCCAACGTCAGCCGGGCCCGGCTACGGGGCTGCTCGCCGGGCAGGGTCCAGATCAACGCCGCCAGGGAAGCCGCCGCCAGCCCGAAGTAGATGGCGCTGGGCCGGCCCCACACCGTCTCCTTGAGCACCGGCTGGACCAGGATCCCCAGCGCCCCGGCCACGGCGATGCCCAGCCCCCGGCAGCCCACGGCCCGCGCCAGCACGGCCACTCCCAGCCCGTTGAGCAACACCGCCAGGGCGATGGAAAGGTTCCACCCGGCGAGCCAACCGAACCCCCAGCTCAGCGGTGCGGACATCACGCAGTTGGCGGTGGTGGGGTAGTACTCCAGGTAGCTCCACGGAGTGTTGTGGTCGAAGTCGTCCAGGGTCTGGATCCACTCGCCGGCACCCACCTTGCGCGCGATGACCTCGTGGAACCAGGGCGTACGCAGGTGATTGGTGTGCACATTCATCAGGTAGATGTGCTCGCGCCAGCTCCAAAGAGGGATGGTGGCCGCCACGGTGGTGGCCACCACCGAGGCCCAGGGCCAGGTGCGCTGCAGCCACAGGAGCCACGGGGGAGGGGGCGCAGGTGCGGTGGGGGAAGGAGCCGGCTCGGCCATGGAGAAAACCTTCGCTGGAGGTGGCCGAGTCTACCACGATGGGGGTCAGACGCCGGCCAGCGCGTGCGCTCCGTGCGACTTGCTGTCCACCACCACCACCTTCCCCCCGGACGACATGTCCGAGATGATCTGGAGCCTCAGCAGCTCGCGGGCGTACTCGGAGGACTCCAGGGCGGCGGCCACGTCGTTGAGGCGCCGGGCGATCTCCAGCTGGTTGTGGGCCCGTTCCAGGTTGGCGGCGTTCTCGCGCCGCACCGCCTCCTCGCGCATCAGCATCTTCTTGATCTCGTCGCTCATGGACGGGTCCCCCACGGCGATCTGGAAGCCGCCCAGGCCCCAGCCGTTGCGCTCGGAGAGCCCCTCGAGCTCCTTCTCCGCTGCCTCGGAGATCTCGTTCTTACGCTGGGCCAGCTGGTCGATGGTGTAGGAGTTAGCGGCACCGGAGACCACGGAGATGACGCTCATGCGCAGCGTGTCGAAGGGGTTCTCCATGTTCACCACGGCGTCGATGGGGTTGGTGATGCGGGCGGTGAAGCCCACCTTGATGGTGGTGGGGGTGCCGCCGTGGGTGATGACGTCCACCTCCACCTCTTCGGTGCGCAGCCGGGTGGAGACCTTGCGCACCCGCGAGAGGATCGGGAGGACGATGTGGAAACCGGGCTTGAGGACCCGTCGCGGCTTACCGCCGATGAACTCGATGCCGACGTTGGGGGCGCTGATGACGGTGAAGAACATGGGCCGCTCCTTGTTGTGCGCCGGCCGGGTTGCCCGGCCGGTGGAGCTCGTGCTTGGTGGGTGAGCTCACCTTCAACAATAACGGAGGGCTATCTCACGGGTCCGCGGGAGACCGTGAGATGGGTTCAATCCCGCACGAGCACCCGCGACGAATTCCCCCACACCGGGATGGAGATGGCGTCCCCCGACGCCACGAAGGTCTCGCCGGTGAGCACGTCGGTGTAGGTGGCGTCCCCGTCCAGCCCGGCGAAGGACAGGCCGTTGTTCAGCGTGGTGTCCTCCCAGTGGCGGTGCAGGATGACCAGCACCTGGTCGTCGCCGTTGACCCGGGCGTAGGCGTAGGTGTCCGTGTCCTCCCACCAGCTGGACTCGTTGCCGGTGGACAGCGCCGGGTGGGCGCGGCGGGCCTGGCCCAGGGCGGCCAGGTGCCACACGATGGGCTCCATCGAGCCGTTGTAGAGGCCGCCGGCGAAGTCGGACAGGCCGAAGGAGCCGGCGCCGGTACCCAGGGCGGACGAGTACCACCACAACGGGTGGCGGTTGTCCGGATCCCGGTAGCCGGGCATGCCGATCTCGTCGCCGTAATAGATCAGCGGCACGCCGGGCTGGGTCAGCAGGTAGGTCCAGGCCAGCTCCAGGCGGTCGTTCCACCAGGCGTCCGTGACCGGTTCGGCCACCATGCAGGCGGACTCGGCGGAGTCGGCCCAGCCTCCGGCGGCGGCGTAGGAGGTGAACCGCGACACGTCGTGGTTGCCCAAAAAGGTGCCCATCAGGGCGCCGCCGTAGGCGTCGTTGCTGGCCTGCATGGACGAACCCAGGTCCGGCAGGGAGGCGCTGTCGTCGATGAACGCCGAGCGGATGGTGTAGTACAGCGGGAAGTCGAACTGGGCGTCCAGCTCGTGATCACCCATGTACGAGGCGATGAGCTGGCGGTCCGGGGTGAAGGTCTCGCCCACGGTGTAGAACTCGTGGGTCCCGCCGGCGTACTGGTGTTCGATCTCCTGCTCGATGCGGGTGGTGACGTTCCACACCACCGAATGGGGCACGTGCTTGGCGCCGTCCACGCGGAAGCCGTCGAGGTCGTACTCCTTGGCCCACCAGATGGCGTCCTCGATCATCCGGTCCAGCACCTCGGCGTCGTAGAACTTGATGTCCGGGAGGTACTCGGCGAACCAGCAGGTCTCGGGGATCAGGTCGAAGTTGGAGTAGTCCTCGCCCACCTTGCACATGATCGGCTCGTTGAACCAGTCGTCCGGGTGGTCCTGATAGTAGGGGTGGTCCTGGTGCACGTGGTTGCACACCCAGTCCATCACCACCCGCATGCCGCGGGCGTGGGAGGCCTCCACCAGCGCGTGCAGGGTGGCCGCATCGCCGAAGTGTTCTTCGGTGGCGTAGGGATCGTCGGGCCAGTAGCCGTGGTAGGCCGAGTAGCTGCCGCAGTCCCCGCCCCAGTCCCCCTCGGCGTTGTCCTGGGGGTTGCTGATCCAGATGACGTTGACCCCCATGTCGTCCAGGTAGGGCAAGGAGTCGATGAGGCCTTGGAAATCGCCGCCCATGTAGGACGCCAGCTCGTAGCTGGCCCCCTCGGAGGTGTCCAGCGACGCATCGCCGTTGACCACCCGATCCATGAAGGCGTAGTACATCAGCCCGCTAGCCCAGCCGTCGTTGTCCTCGACCCACATGGGGATGTACACCTGCTCGGCGTCGCGGCCGGCGGCGTCTTGGGCGTCCAGCCGCACCGTGTGACGCCCCAGCGCCAGGCCGGTGAGGTCCAACGTGAAGCCGTCGCCGTCCCAGGCGTCGATGGTCTCGCCGTCCAAGGTGGCGCTCCAGCTGGCCGCCTCGTCCCCGCTGCAGCCGGCGCGGAAGTCCACGTCGGCGGTCAGGGTGCCCCCTTCGGTGTCGGTGGTCAGGGACTCCACGGTCAGCCTGGGCATGTCCGGATCGGTCACCACCACCATGGAGTTGCACGAGTCGTTGCCCAGGCCGCAGCTCTGCGCCCAGCTGAAGTCGTCCGGCTCCTTGTAGCCCGCCTCGCAATGGATCAGCCCCGCCCGCGGATCACAGGTCCAGGCCTCGGAGCCGCCGCTGATCTCCACGAACTTGTAGGGGTAGGTGCCCGGCCCCAGCTCCTCGGCGTCGATGAACAGCGACCAGTCGCCTCCGCCGTCGTCTTCCATCAGGTGGGTCTCGGCGCTCCAGTTGTTGAAGGTGCCGGCCACTGCCACGGAGTCGGGGTTGCCCTGCTCGTGGTAGACGAAGGTCACGCCGCACGGGTCGATGAAGGGGTCGACGGTGTCGTCGTCGTCGTCATCATCGTCGTCGTCGTCACCCACCACCTCGCCGACCTGGACCTCCAGCACGGCCTCGTCCGAGTCGCCGCAGTCGTTGCGGGCCACCAGGGCCACCTCGGCGATGCCCTCCCAGCCCGGTTGCACCTGGAGCATCAGCAGATCCCCCTCGGCGTAGGCGATCAGGCCGGTGTCGTCCGCGCTGGCCTCGAAATCCAGGCCCTCCTCCGGCGACAGCAGCCACTCGGTCAGGTCGTATTCGACGCTCTCCTCCTCCAGCACCAGGAGGTCGAGCTCGAGCCACAGGGGCGGATCCCCACAGCAGCCGGCGACCAGGAACGAGGCGGAGACGGCGATTCCGAGGGCGATGTCAGTGACTTTTCGCATCGTAGTGACTCCGTTTTGAGTTACTATTCACTTGATTCATACGCCATCTTCGGGTTATCTGGCAAGTTGTAACGTCCGAACGACCCGAACGGGAAGTGCAAATGAAGACCCCTACGCCCCGAATTTTTGCGGTCCCGCTGCTGCTGGCTGCCTTTTTTACCGGCTGTACCAGCGGCGACTACATGGCGCTGTACACCACCCAGCCCATCGCCCCGTCCCTGGACTGGGACGCCGTGGAGGACCTGGATCACATGGGCCCCACCCTCATCGACGAGGGGGTGAACTTCTGTGTGTACTCGGAGAACGCCACCCGCATGGAGCTGGCGTTGTTCACCGACCCCGAGTCCACCCAGCCGGCCCAGCAGTTCGAGATGACCCAGTACGGCAACGTGTGGAACCTCTATGTAGAGGGCATCGGCGTGGGCCAGCACTACGGCTACATCGCCTGGGGCCCCAATTGGGACTACGACGAGGAGTTCTACCCCTACTCGATCATCGGCTTCACCGCCGACGCGGACCGCCACGGCAACCGCTTCAACCCCAACAAGCTGCTGGCCGACCCCTACGCCAAGGCGTACCACCGCAGCCACGACTGGTACGCCGGCTCGGTGGCGTCGGGGCCCTGGAGGGCCGAGTCCACATACGCCGCGGGCGCCAAGAGCGTGATCATTCAAAGCGACTACGAGTGGAGCGAGGCGGAGACGGCCTGGCGTGAGCAGCGGCGGGAAGACGGTGTGCACGCCCCCAACGAGCTGATCTACTACGAGGTGCACGTCAAGGGCTTCACCCAGAACACGGCGTCCGGCGTGGACCACCCGGGCACCTACCGCGGCTTTGGCGAGAAGGCGGACTACCTGGCCGATCTGGGTATTACCGCGGTGGAGCTGCTGCCGATCCACCAGAAGGAAGCCTCTCTGGGGGGCTACTGGGGCTACTCCAACCTCAACTTCTTCACCCCCGAGCTGTCGTATTCGGACAGCTACCAGACCACCGGCGACCCCTACGAGGTGGTGGACGAGTTCAAGGAGATGGTAGACCAGCTGCACCAGGCGGGCATCGAGGTGATCCTCGACGTGGTCTACAACCACACCGGCGAGGGGGGGCTGTGGGAGGACCGCTTCTGCTTCGGCACCGACCCGGAGACCGACTGCTACGACGTCCAGTGGGAGGAGGTCACCTCCCTGTACTCCTACCGGGGGCTGGACAACGCCAGCTACTACTACGTGGAGCAGGACGGCCACCGCTTCGTGGACCACACCGGAGTGGGCAGCGATTTCCGGGCCAACTACACGCCGGCGCGGCGCCTGATCAAGGACTCGATCCACTACTGGGTCGAGGAGATGCACGTGGACGGCTTCCGTTTCGACCTGGCCGCCGTGCTGGGCCAGGACGGCCACAATCCCGACAAATGGGACCCCTCCAACAGCCTGCTGCAAGAGCTGGCCGACGACCCGATCCTGCAAGAGAACAACGTGCGCCTCATCGCCGAGCCCTGGCCCTGGGGCAGCCACGGCAATTACACCGGCAACAACGGCCACTACCTGGGGGACTACCCCAGCGCCACGGGCAACCCGGCCTTCGGCTTCGGTGAGTGGAACGGCGGCTTCCGCGACTGGTGGCGGCGCTTCATCAACGACCCGTGGGAGTCGGGGTATTCGCTCAGCGAGCAGGAGTACTGGGAGACCATCAACGGCGGCCAGGCCATCACCGGCAGCTCGGACCTGTTCGACGACGACGGCCGCAAGCCGTACCACAGCCTGAACTTCATCACCGTGCACGACGGCTACACGCTGTACGACCTGTACTCCTACGACGAGCCGCGCAACGCCTGCTCGCCGGTGAATCCCATCTGCTGCGAGTCCCCCTTCTCGGTGTGGTGCGAGTGGCAGTACCACGAGCCCCACGGCTACGGCGAGCGGGACTGGGGCATGGACGCCGAGCCCTTCAAACGCCAGATGATGCGCAACGCCTTCGTGGGGCTTCTCATCAGCCACGGCAGCCCGCTGATCCTCGGCGGTGACGAGTGGATCCGCACCCAGTACGGCAACACGAACGCCTACAGCTTGCAGTCGGACAACGCGGCCAACTGGTTCCGCTGGGGCGAGTGGCAGAACGACTCGACGTACCACCGCCACCGCATGCACGACTTCGTGCGCAAGATGATCCAGCTGCGCAAGGACTATTCCCACGTGTTCGCCCCGTCCGAGTACGGCGATGTGGACGTGGACTGGCGCAGCCCCTACGACGGCGGCACGTCGGGCTCGGCGGACTGGGACGGCCGCAGCGTCACCGTGCTGTTCGACGCCGGCTCCGGCAAGCGGGCCGCGGTGCTGATCAACATGGAGGGCACGGACATCGACTTCGGCCTGCCGTCAGGTAGCTGGGCCAAGGTCGTCGATACCCAGCAGTACTACGACATGCCCGGCACCTCCACCGAAGGGGACGGCTGGTTCACCGACAACGACGCCGCCGACCCCTACGAGACCCACAACATCCTCCCCGACAGCCCCGAACCGGTGTCGGGCAACAGCTACGAGGTGAAGGCCCGCTCCATCGTCGTGCTGGTGGAGCAGTAGATGAGTATTCGCATCGAATATCGACTGGCGCTGGCAGCCCTACCGCTGACGGCCCTGGCCCTGCTGCTCGCGCTGGCGGTACCACGGCCGGCGGCGGCTGTGGGAGCCGATGTGGCGGGGTATTTCCGGGTCTCCACCCGTCCCGATTTCCAGGGCGGTGACGGCAAGCTGGGCTACTGGAACCTATACGGCCGCCTGCTCAACGAGGGGCCCTACGCCACCTTGGAGCTGCGCCTCAACCTGCTGGAGCAAGAAGCCACCTCCTCGGAGGTCTGGACCTCGGTGCACGCAAAGATCGAGGGGGGCTCCATCGGCAACGCCGACGCGGGCAACGGCTCCCTGGCCAACCTGCGGTTGAGCGAGGTCTATGTGGAGGCGGGCAACGTGCTGATCCCCGGGGTCACCTGGCGCATCGGCACGCTGGACACCTACTTCGGCACCCTGGGGCTGTACGACATGTGGCCGGCGCGGTTGTTCTACGAGACCGTGGGGCTGTCGGCCCGGCTCAAGCACAAGAGCATGGAGCTGCTGCTGGGGGTGGGGGACTCGGGCTTCCACATCAAGCGGGGCGAGTACAACACCATCTTGACCGCCGGCGGCACCTTCCGCGTCAGCGTCGCCAAACACTTCGAGGCGGGGGTGGGGGGCATGTACCTCTACGAGCCTTCGGTGGCGGGCAACGTCAACGCGCCGTACTACACCCCCGACGTGGCCTACGAGGACTACCTGCGCGGTGAGGTGGTGGAGAGCTGGGTGGAAGAGAATCCCCTTCGGGAGGACTACTTCCCCGACCCCATCGGCACCTCGGCGGCGTCCTTCAAGGGCATCGGCTACATCGGCTTCGGCGGGCTGGGGCCCCTGCGCTGGAACAGCCTGTACGCCAACATCCTGCGGCTGCACCCGGAGACCCGCTACACCGAGACCTACGACGGCCAGGACTACACGGTCTACACCAAGGGCCTCACCGACGCCCGCTACCAGTTCAACCTCGGTAACGAGATGCAGCTGCAGCTGGTGCCCCGGCGGCTGGACGCCACCTGGGGCCTGGTCTACGGCAAGTACTGGGACATGGACAACGAGATCGCCCCGACGGACCACGACCGGGTCTTTTTGTCGGTGGTGCTGCGCATGCAGGTCTACCTGACCCAGACCCTACACTTCTTGGCCGAGGGCAGCGCCGCACGGGAGCACTCGCCGGAGGGCAACACCTACCGCCAGCACGCCGACTCGATCTTCGAGAACACGGCGGGCCAGCCCGATACCGAGGGGCTGGAGTACGGCGACGCCGACACCCGCTACACCTATCAGGGCAAGTTTGGCTTCGTGCTCAATCCGCTGGGTCCGGGTATGTTCGTGCGGCCGTCGCTGAGGCTGATCTACGGCTTCCAGTACTCGTCGCAGAACAACGCCTTTGGCAACAACTTCGTCGAGACCGTCGACCAGTTCAACGACTTCGGCAACGTGGAGCGGCACTGGCATCACGTGCTCGCGCTGGAGACAGAAGTATGGTTTTAGCGCGTAAATGGATGATCGTCGGAGCGCTCTTCGCGGGCGTCGTGCTCTCCTCGTGCGCCGCCAAGCACGGCGAAGCCGTCCTGGCCCCCTCCCCCATGTCCGTGGCCGTGCTGGTGGTGGCCGACTACCCGGACCGGGCCGAGGTGACCGGGGTACCCGCCGCCATCGGTGAGGCGTTGCAGGCCGAACTCGTCGCCCGAAACCTGCACCCCGAGCTGCTGGCGCCGGCCGACTACACCGAGGAGTTCGCCTCCCTGCGCACCCCGCTGCACCGGCTGAAGCACCTTTCCGAGCAGAACCGCGGCTCCGACCTGGTGCTCCTGGTCCAGACCGAACCCCGCTACTTCTCGTTGCTCTCCGGCCGCTACCGCTGGACCGTGGAGGTGGACCTGGCCCTGGCCCCGGCGAATGATCCGGCCAACGCCGTCATGCGCCACACCAAGGTCCCGGTCTTCTTGGAGTTCCACCACGAGAAGGAGGAGGAGGCCCTCACCGCCGCCGGCCCGATGATCGAGCGCCAGCTGCGGCGGCTGCTGGACGAGGGGCTCGGGGGGTTCTAGGGGGCGTTCCGGGCGCCAGAGCCAAGTTGTCGGGGCGGTGGCGATCACCTCCCCGACAACTTGTGCCGTACCCCAAGTCGTGGCCCCGGTGGCGGGCACCGGCCCTATAACTTGGTGCCGCCGGATTCATTGACGACCACGGGCGCGTCCCTGAAGGAACTGGACGCCAATATCCGGCTCGCCCGGCTGCCCAGGCGGAGGCGTGCTCCGAAGCGGCCCGCGTCATGAGTGATCAGTGGGTCATCGGGGTCTCCGCTGACTGGGAGGGGCTGGGCGGGATCTAGTCCGCCTCAGAGCTGTTCGCAGACCACATCGGTCGCCGCCAGCGTGATGCAATACGGATCACCGTTAGGGCACTCCACGCAAGCGATCTCCAGGCTGCCCAGCAGCTGGCACGCCGCGCCTTCCTCGGCATTCGGGTCGATGATCGGGTCCAGGGAGCGGGTGTCCATCGGACCGCTGAAGCTGCCCTGGATCAGCTGGTTGCCGCTGGTGGTGAAGCGTCCGGATAGCTCCAGGCCGTGGAAGAACACGGTCTCCCCGTCCGCGATGTACAGCTCGTCTGCCGACTCCACGGACATCCAGGGGTTGGACCAGTCTCCCGAAGCATCCACGACCTCGCCGCCCTCGGCGGTCTCGTTGAACCGCAGGACAATGAGGTCCTGCGCCTCGATGATGTCGGTGACGTGGAAGACGAGGTAGACATCGGACATGTACTGGGCCAGCAGGGCGCCCACATCCGCCGGCTCGGTGAACACGGCGGATCCCATATCGAGGAGGTACTGGGAACCGATGATGGCCTCGATGTCGGCCTGCGGGTCCCCGGTATCGTCGTCGTCGCCAGCAGAGTCGTCGTCCGCGGTGTCATCATCGGCGGAGTCGTCGTCTGCCGCATCATCATCGCCGACCGCGGGATCACACCCGCCGGCCAGGACCAGCGATCCGAACAGAAGCATCAGGAGTGTCGTGCGCATGGTCTCCATCCTTTCGCGCCCATAGTACATAGAATCCCGTCGGATCTCCGGTCAACGCCCCGGGGCCAACCGACTCGATGCTCTGGCCACCACTTCGGACCCCTTCGTGTAAAACGACAAACCGATCGCCGGCGTGTATCCTCTGTTGGAAGCGGGGGCCTTCTTGAGCGGTGCATCCCAGGTCGACACTCCGGTGAGAGCCGGCAGCTCGGAGCGACAGACGCCGGAGCCTCGGGCTGCCGGGGCGCTCCGCGATCCCCTGGCCGCCCATGGCCTGGCGGATCCCCTGGGTTCATCGCTTCACGATCCTCTGGCGGCGCCGATCCAGCTCCAGGAGGCCGCCTCGCGGCCTACCGCGGGGGGCGTGATCCAGTGCTACAGGCACGAGGGCGGAACGCTGCGGGCGCCGCGGGAGGAGGTGGCCGTCACCGATCCGGCGATGGCCCCCCGGGGCATCCTCGCGAGCAGCGACAGCGATACCGTGACGCTCTTGCGAAAGGACGATTCCGAGGACAGCGGGCTGGCCGTGTATGGAACCGTTCCACAGGCCCGCTTCGGGAACGAATACCGGATCGTGGGGGAGGAGGAGGTCGCCTCCGTCCGCTACCGCACGATTCGCCCCGTCGGCGGGAGGGACATCCTGCTTCTGGTCCGGCCGCAAGACGTGACGGAAAACCGTGTGGTCGAGGATCGGGGCGCCCTGTTCGACCACCGGCCCACGGTCACCGACGTCCAGCAGGGAAACCTGGGCAACTGCTACCTCATCGGCGCCATCACGGCCATCGTCCAGGCTCGGCCCCAGTTCATCCTGGGCATGATCCGGGACAACGGGGACGCCACGGATGGCTCCCCCGGCACGGCGACGGTGCGGTTCTACAACCGGGTGGTGGACGACAGCAGCGGCACGGAGGAGGTGACCTTCACCCCCCGGTATGTCCGGGTCAGCAAATCGGTGATCCAGCAGGCCGTCTGGCGGGATGGCGCGGTGGTCTTCGAGGACCGATATGCCCGCGGCGCACTGTGGGTGAAGCTGATGGAGAAGGCCTACGTCGCCGCGGGGTTCAACACCCGCGTGTATAGCCGTTCCGATCCGGAGGCGCCGGATGCGGCCCCCGGCTATCAAACCGGGGCCCGTGGCGAGGTCAAGGTCACCATGGAACACCTGACGGGGAAGGTCTCCTCCAGGCTCATGGGGGTCTGGGAACCAAGGTACGGGAGCCGGCACGGTCTGGCCGCGGCGAACATGTACTCCATGTCCGATCCCACCGCCCGGGCGGTGGGCACCCACGGGTACACCCAGCACGACCTGGATTTCTTCGATGTCTTGCGGGCCAAGGTGAAGCGGGGCCGCATCGCCATCACCGCGGGATCCCTGGACGGCCCGCCCACCGACGGCATTGGCTCCAGCCACAACTACGCCATCACGGGTATCGAACCCTGGAGGGGCAAGATCAAACGGGCTGGCCAGGCGCGGGTCAAGCTCAACGACCCCCACCAACACGAGGAGACATGGCTGGATTTCAAGGACTTCCAGCGGAGCTTTGGCCACATGGTGTTCAGCGGGCGCCTCTGATGCGCAGCTCGGGGTGGATCGGATCCTGGGCATGCCGGCCCTGAGTGCCTAGAATTGGTAGGCACTCAACCAAACGTGGGGTGGGGTGATTGGCGGACGATTTGAAGATCATCTGCAGTTATTGCCAGCGGGATTGCGGCGAGAAAGAACCGCTGACCGATACCGACATCTCACACACCATATGCCCCGAGTGTCTGAAGCATTTCAGGGCTCAGTGGGCCGGGATGGACTTCAGCAAGTATCTGGAGCGATTCCCGTTCCCGGTCTTGATCGTCGACGGCGACGGCCGCGGAATCGCGGCCAATCAAATCTTGGCGGATGCGCTCGGCAAGCCCCGCCGTGAGCTCACCGGGTTGCTGGGCGGCAATGTCATGGAGTGCGAATTCGCCCGCCTGCCCGGGGGATGTGGCCGTACGGTGCACTGTGACGTCTGTACGGTCCGCAACGCCGTGATGAGGACCCACGCGACGGGCGAGGGGGAGGTTCGTACGCCCGCCTTCGTCCAGAGGAGTGACGGCCGCGTGGACCTGGCCATCACCACCGAGAAGATCGGCGATGCCGTGGCGATCACTATCGAGGAGATGGGCGGTGAGTCGACCCGCCAGTCCATCGGCTGATCGAGCCCGGCAGCCGCCCTGCCCCGATCAAAAACCTGCCTACCGAGCCTCACCGCGCATAAAATCATAGCGACCCAGAAACCGTGGGAGGGCTGATGAAACATTCGAGATATGTTCCGTTGTTGGCGTTGCTGACCATCGCCGGGGGCCTGTGCGCCGTCCCGTCGGGCCTTGGCTGCAACGATTACGAGCTGCTGATCCACGATCACTTTGCCCAGGCCTCGTTCTCCAACCGGGTGGACGTGCTGTGGGTGGTGGACAACTCCCATTCGATGGCCCAGGACCAGCTCAACCTTCAGGAGAGCTTTGGCAGCTTCATCGATGCCATGGCTGCGCCGGCGGTCACCGACGACGAGGGAGAGGCCGTGGAGCTGGACTCCCTGACCGATACCGTGAGCGTCTACGAGGAGTTCCTCAAGGATCGCACCCGGTTCCTCGACTACCAGATGGGGGTCACCACCACCCAGTCGCTACCCTGCAATCTGGATCCCCAGTCCGGCACTGGCTGCGAGGACAGCGTGGGTACCGCCGGCCGGCTGCGCAGCCTGTTCAACAACGGCAATGATGTGGCCGCTCCGCCCACCTTCCTGTACCCGGACAGCCCGCGCCTGGCCGAGGATTTCCGGGCGCTGGTGGACGTGCGCATCAACGGCTCGGCCGAGGAGCACGGCCTGTGGGTGGCCGTCGAGACCATCTGTGCCAGCCTGGAACTGCCTTTTGACAGCGATCTGGACCCGGCTACCTTGGACCCAGACTTCCCGGACTATGCCTCCTGTGACGCGGAGCTGTGGCCCGACGATCACCCCTGGACCGAGTTCTGCGGCTGCATCCCCCAGGAGCACCACGACTACAACATCGACGGCAATGGCCAGCGCTTCTTGCGAGACGACTCGACCCTGCTGGTGGTCATCGTCAGCGACGAGGGGGACTACACCACCAACATGGGCTACCTGGAATGGCCCTGGGACATCAGCGACTGCATCCTCGGCGGCGCCTGGCCCAACGACGTGCGCGAGGAGTGTGGGGACAAGCCGGACCAGCTGTGCCCCGAGGCGTGCAAGATCGAGCGGTTCATGGACTTCTTTGACACCGTCGACCGCCGGGTGGTCTTCGCGGTCATCGGCCCGGGGGTGGAGTTCGAGATCGACGACGACGGCAACCGCCAGACGACGGTGGAGTGCAACGACCAGAATTCCACGACCGAATCCCTGGAGACCTACCTGTGGGCGACGGAGCTAACCGGCGGGTTCTACGCCCCCATCGCCGAACGCGAGGACGGCGGCGAGTGCACCGAAGCCATCTTCGACGATCACCTCTCCCGGCTGGGGGATCTGGTGAGTAACCTGGCCCGTGGCTGGTCCCTGTCCGGCGTGCCGTCCCTGGACTCGATGTACGTGTTCGTCGATGGCGATCGCATTCCCCCCGCCGAGTGCCTCCCGGACGATGAGAGCTGTGTGCCCGGCGCCTATTTCCCGACCTGCACCGGGGATCCGGAGCCCGGACTCAACGGCTGGGCCTACGACGAGACCCAGCGGAACATCATCTTCCACGGCGATTGTGTACCCAACTACAACCAGATCGTGGACGTGTACTACCTACCCGAGTCGGGGGCGGGGAGGCCGCTGCCCATGTGATCCGAAAGTCGGTAAAAGGTGGAAAAGGGGGCTCGCTTTCGTTAATCACTAGTGGTGTGAATCGCTCCCGTTCCAGATCGACTTCGCTGGCCGTGATCCTGGCGGCAGGCCTCGTCGTGGCTGCCGGCTGCTCGGCGGAGGGCGACGTCGACCACGACGCGCCGCTCCCCGAGGATGCCTTCACGCTGATCGTCATCCCCGACATCCAGTACGTGTCCCTGGGCTACCCGGAGATCCTCGAGGAGATAACCACCTGGATCACCGAGCAGCAACAGCGGCGCAACATCCTGATGGTGCTGCAAGAGGGGGATCTGACCCACAACAACACCGGCGAGGAGTGGGCCGCCGCCTCCGACGGCTTCGCCATCCTCGACAGCCAGGTGCCCTACGTGGTGTGTGTGGGCAACCACGACATGGACGACGAGGGGGACACCACCGGCTTCCGCGAGGCGTTCCCGGTCTCCCGCTTCGACGGCGAAGACTGGTTCGGCGGCGTGATGGAGGCGGACCGCATGGACAACGCCTATGGCACCTTCACCGCCGGTGAGACGTCATGGGCCGTCCTCTCACTGTCCTACAACCCCGGCGCTGAACCCCAGGAGTGGGCGGCCGGTACCGCCGACGAGCTGGCCGATCATCGCCTGATCCTGCTGACCCACGCCTACCTGACCCCCGGCGGGGACCTCTCATTCACCGGCCAGTCGTTGTGGAACAACGTCATCCGCGAGCGGGCCAACTTCTCGCTGGTGTTCAACGGCCACTACATCGACGGCGAGGCCGCTCGGCTGGCCTCGGAGGGGGACCACGGCAACACCGTGCACCAGCTGTTCGCCAATTATCAGGACCGCCCCTTCGGCGGCGCCGGGTTGATGCGGATCCTCACCTTCGACCCTACCGCTGCCACCATCACCGTCGAGACCTACTCCCCGTGGATGGACTTCTACGAGGAGGACGACGCCAACCAGTTCGTGCTCGAGGACGTGGCACTGGGCGCGCTGTGACCCCCTCCCCGTAAAAGGAACGTCAAATCACCACGCCCGCGCACGGGGAACCGGAATGAATGGTTGCGGTCATAGGTTGTGACGCTAGAACAGCGTCAGACCGGAGCCACGCCATGCAGATCTTCACGACAAGCCTCGCCGCCGCCGCGGATACCTTCTTGCACGCCGGATACATCTCCGCTCAACCGCGGGCGGTTGGGGCCCATTCCTTGCCCTACGGAACGCCACAAATGCAGCTCGACGTGGCCGAGGCGTTGCGGCTGGATGGGGCGGCCACGGCGGCCCTCGAGGTGCCCGCGACAACCGGGGGCACGGGGAGCTGGCTGTCGGAGTTGAGCATGCTGGCCGCCGAACCCGCATGGATCGCCGGGGGGGCGATGCTGTTCGTCGTGGCGTTGGTGGTGGGCGGATTGATCGGCGAATGGCGCGGGCGGCGCCAGCTGCAGCCCTCGGCGACGGTGCTGCGGTCGATGGCCACCACCGGCGTGCTGGCGGTGGCGGGGTGGCTGGCCGTGGCCGGGGCGCAGGTGACCTTCGCGGGGGTCCCCCAGCCCGCCCAGACGGTGGAATTGCGGCCCTACGCCAACCCCGAGCAAGCGACGCAGGTCATCCTCCACGGTCTGGTGGGCGAGGCGCTGGCCGCTTCGGGCAGTGGAACGGCCTATCTGCAGGACATTCGCCGGGAGGTGGGTCTACCCCTCGCGACGTTGACGCCGGGCCAGGCCCAGGCCGTTGCGGCCTATGACCGGGATGGCTGGGGCCGGCCCCTGCGTTACGACACCGGCCGTACGGTCGTGGCCAGCGCCGGCGCAGACGGCAAGTTCGATACCGAGGACGACCTGGAGGTGCAGGTGCGGCCCTGGAGCAACGAGAACTTCGATGGCGAGCGCGGCAGCTACTGGGTCCAGCGCACCGACGGGCAGACCCGCATCTTCTTCCACCGCTGGACCGGTTCCAAGTTCCGCTACAACCGGGGCGAGCAGGCGACGGCCCTCACCGGCGGCCAGCTGTTCGATGTGCTGCAGTCCGAGGACCTGCAGCACGCGGACCATCTACAGGATGTATGGCTCGGCATGGGTGGCCGTACGGGCGATGCCGCTGAGCTGCCTCTTGCGTTGTGGGTGTTCTGAGCTAGCGCGCACCGCACGGACGGCGAACGGCGCACGGGCATTTCCCCGGGAAGGAGCTACCCCTCGAGACTCTGGCGGTACTCCTCCGCCCGCCTGCGCTTGGTGATGTCCCGCACGATACCCAGCAGCCGGGGTTGGCCACCCAGCATCACCCGTTTGAGGTGCACCTCCGTATGGCGGAGCCGCCCGCTCTTGCTCAGGTAGGCCCACTCGAACAGCTGGGGGTGGCCCTGGGCCGCTCGGGCCACATATTGCATGGCCTTCTCGGGGGCATATTGGTCCCCAGGCGGGCTGAAGGCAGCGACGCCCTTCTCGCGGAGTTCGTCGGCGGAGAAGCCCGTCGCCCTCGTGTACTCGGCGTTGACGTCGAGGATCTCGCCCGTCTCCAGGTCCTGCACGACGATCATGTCCGTGGCCGAGTTGAAGATCTCCCGGTAGCTGACCCGGGAGTGCTGGAGCTCCTCGGTGGTGCTGGCCAGCTGCCGGGCCCGGCGGATGGCCCACCGCTCCAGCTCGTCGTTGGCGTCCTGCAACGCCTCTTCGGCGTCCTTGCGGGCGTCGATGTCCAGGATCGCCGAACGGCTGTCGATGATGTTGCCCTGGTCATCGCGGTTGGCGCGGACGGAGAGGCTGATCCACATCAGCTCGCCGTTGGCCCGGCGCATCTGCAGCTCCTCGTCGTCGATATCTTCCCCGGCGATAAAACGCCGGAACGCGGCCGCCGCGCGTTCCTTGCCGTCGGGCGTGTCGGCATAGAGCATCGACACATCGACGCCGAACAGCTGCTCCTTGGGGTAGCCGAGCATCTCCTCGGCGCGGCGATTCAGGCTGCGGATCTTGCCGTCCACTCCCACGGAGAAGTAGGCGTGTGGAGCGTCCTCGTAGAGTCGGCGATATCGCTGGACCCTGCGCCGTTGCCGCTCGTTGCGCTGCTTCTGATCCGCGAGTTGGCCCGCGAGCTCGTCCACCTGCTGGCGCAGGGAACGGAGTTCCTCTTCGGTTTGCCGGGAATTGGGATCGTCGTCGCGCATGGCAGCCGTCCCCCTCCGAACCGGTTGATGCACAGAAATAGAAGACTACCACGGTGGAGAGGGATGGGTCCGCCACCTCGTTACGAAGGGTCGTCTCGGGCGGGCGGTGACAGCACGGCCAGCAGCACCACCACGGAGGCCGCCGCGCCGAAGGGTGGCAGCAGCCACAGATCGGTGATCGCCGCGACGATGGCGGCGGTCTTACCCCAGGAGCGCTCGCTGCGCAGGCCGTACCCTCCGACCAGCGACGCGAGGGCGGGGATGGCATAGATCACCGCCGTGATCAGCCCCGCAGCGATGAGGGTCACTCCCACCGCCATGGGGTCCTCCCCCTGGGGCGCCACGCCGAGGATCAGGAATACCGCCCCCAGCAGCGGGAACAGCAGCCCAAACAGCACGACGAAGGCCAGGGCGATGGCGCCGAACACCAGCAGGACGGTGGACGCCAGTCGGGGGGTGAGGATCATGGGGGCAGTCTACCCTGACGGAAAGGACCATGCCCCTCAGTTGACGGGCGCCCGAACCGCGCAGAACGTCCCCGAGAGGGTGTACTCCGGCGGCCCCCCGGTGCCCAGGTTGGACACCGTGGCGGTGAAGCTGCCCGTACCCTCCTCCATCTCCGGGGGGATGGCGTCGACGGTGAACGAGCCGTTGCTGGCCATGTTGGTGTACAGATTGGCCCCGTCGTGGAAGTCCACGAACGGGTTGTTGTGGGTGCCGGCCTCGGTCATACCCTCGGCATTGATCGACAGGCTCCACTCGTTGGGCAGGCTGCCGTCGAGGGCGGCGGCAAGTTGGACGGCGCCGATGGGGATCATCAACGCTGGCGCGTCGGACGAGTACGCGCTCTCGCACAGCTCCACGGTCTCGTCGAGCCCCTCGATGACCACGCAGCAGCCTGGGCCAACGGTGTCGTCGTCGTCATCGGCGGTGTCGTCATCGTCCCCGGTGTCATCGTCATCGGCGGTGTCGTCATCGTCCGCGGCGTCGTCGTCCGCGGCGTCGTCGTCGTCCCCGGTGTCTTGGCAGCCGGAGCTCCCCAGGCTGAGGGCAAGGATCAACAGGAAGCTCGGCCAACGTAGTGTGTAGATCATTCGTCAAAAACCTCGCTACCCCGCTTGTGTCCGCAATGCATGGATAGCGAGGTTTTAGTTCAAGATTCCGGCCATGTGAGCGGGCGTTTTGGGTCCCGACGACCGTTGCCGTCATATTTTTTTTCGCAGAATTCACAAAGGGGGGTAGACGGTTAGCGCCTCCACCCCCTACATGTTGTGGTCACCACTC
>CAZDDH010000078.1:0-34077 GCA_964504165.1 uncultured Rickettsiales bacterium
TTACGTCAAACCTGACGCGGCTTTACCAGCGCCCCCTTTCCGCCGATGCGCCCAATGGTTGTTCCATAATGCCAAAAACAAATGTACCTTCGATTTATTCTGCATGTTGGGTCTCCACCTTTGAGTTCTATGAGTCACAGTAATCCTTGACTTCGTCCTCGGTGCCGAATTCAGAGCCATCCCAGGCGATGTAATCCGGGTCGGTGACGTCGTTGTAACATTCCAGATACCAACGGTCGTCCGAGCAACCAAATTCCGAATCCCAGCAGGATTCATAGTTCATACATATTTCGTATCCTTCAGTGAAACTCTCCTCGGTGCCGTCACTGAAGGTCGTCGTATTCTCTCGGTCGCTGTGATTGCTCGAGAACAAATCGGCTTCTGTACAGAAATCGGCGGTCCGGCCGTCATCGCAGTTGATGCCCTGCCAGGGGCAGTAGCAGTAGGTGAAGGCCTCTTCGGCATCGGTGAAGCTGGTACCATCACTGAATTCATGGCGAGAATCGCTGCACGCCACATAAAGTAGGCCCGGCTGTGCCGAACAGGATTCATAATCGGCCGTGCATGGCTCTGCGCAGGCCAGAACACCAAGTGTCAGCATTCCGGTAATGGCTAACAGAAACTCGGTGCGCACCCGGATGAGCGATATTCCGCGGGTTTGGCTAGGCATCTATACACTACTCCAAAATGAGAAATTCTGAGAATTTCCTATTCGCTGCAATATGCTTTAATCAAATTGAGGTTGTCGAATTCTGTCAGATCCCAGGCGATGTACTGATTCCAGGTATCGTACGAGTCGTCGTCGCCGTTGTGGCATTCCAGGTACCACCGGCCGTTCGTGCAGCCGATTTCCGATGTGTGGCAGTTGTCGTAGCCCATGCAATGCACAAAACCCTTCGTGAAGTTCTTTTCGTTTCCATCGCTGAAGATGGCGGTATCCTCCATGTCGCTGCTGGTGTTGCTGCCCCGACCTACATCCGTGCAGAAATCAGCGCTCGTGCCATTCACGCAGTTGACGTCCTGCCAGGGGCAGTAGCAGTAGGCGAATGCATCTTCCGTGTCACTGAGGACCGTGCCGTCGCTGAATTCGTGACGTGTGTCGCTGCACATCACGTAGCGCAAGCCTGGCTGCGTCGTACACGCCTCATCGCCATTGGTGCACAGCCCCTGGCATGACAATCCGCCGGCTACGAAGCAAAGGACGAGCACCCGGAGATGTAGCGAGTTCATCGGTTTCACCGCAAATCGACAACCTTCTTGTCGGGGAAACGGACTGTCTTTTCTATTTTTCTTCCATCCACGATAGCGAATACCTCATGGGTGCCGGGCTTGGCCGGGAAAACGACCTTCGGTCCAGTGCCGACCATCTTGCCATCGACGAACACCGCCACGCCGTCGGGGGCGTGGATCACCAGACAATCGTCTTCGGACGCAAGATGCGAAAGCGTTGCCTGTGCCACGTCGATCTTGATGCCAAAATTGATGTTGTTGGCTTCCATGATGCCCGCCGTGACGATGCCCACGACGGCCCCGCGACGGTCAAAAATAGGTCCACCAGAATTGCCCTGATTTAGCGGGATCTGGGTCTGGAACACCGGGTGTTCGCTGCCAGCAGGATAGATGTTGGAGACCATGCCCGTGTTGTACGTCCAGATTCCACCCAATCCATGGCCCACCGCGCCGACCCAGTCGCCGACTTCGAGTTGTGTCGAATCGGCAAGTTCGAGTGGCTCGCTCCGGTACGAACGAAGCTGAACGAGAGCGAGATCAATATCCTCTTCAGCCAACTCGACGACTTCGCCGGTGAGAGTTTCACCGGTGTACAGCACGACGGTTACCTCATCTTCATTGCCGACGACATGGGCATTTGTGAGGATGCGACCGTCGTCTGAGACAAAGAATCCCGAACCGATACCATCGCCGGAATTGATGAAGACCACCGCCGGAGCAACGCGGTTGAAAAGCTCGTGCTGGACCTTCTCCAGGTCGGCGAGCGGGTCGCCGGCGTGGGCTGGCGAGCTCAGCAAAAAAAGTAGTGCCGTAAGACCGAGTCGAAGTGTACTGATCAAGTGTAGTTTCACGTCGCCCCCATAACGGCCAAACTATACCATCTTCTTGGGTGATCCGGGAGAGAAGGCGGGTGGGTGTTTGGGCGAGGAGCCCCTTGCTCCACCCCGGTCCAACCGAGTATTTTGCGTCTGAATGTTGATTCATACACTCTCCTTTGTGGAGGCATGCAATGCATCGATGGATACCAATGCTCGCACTCGTGGTCTGTTGCCAGGGCTGCGTGCACGCGTGGAAGGCTTCGCTCCCGGAGCTGGACGGCGAGATGGCCGTCGAGGGCCTGGACGCCCCCGTGGAGATCATCCGCGATCACTGGGGAGTGCCCCACATCCGCGCCGAGACGGACCACGACGTGTTCTACGCGCTGGGCTTCGTGCATGCCCAGGACCGGCTGTGGCAGATGGAGCTCAACCGCCGCATCGGGGCCGGCCGGCTGGCGGAGATCTTCGGCAAGCGTGCCCTCAAGGCGGACCGCTATCTGCGCACGGTGGGCTTCCGGGCCCGGTCTGCGGACGCCCTGGCCAACCTGGACCCGGAGTGGATGTGGCTGCTGGAGGCTTACTGCGAAGGGGTCAACGCCTATCTGGCGACGGATCCGGAGCTGCCCCCCGAGTTCGCGTTGCTCAAGATCGAGCCGGAGCCGTTCACGCCCGTGGACGGATACACCTGGGTCAAGCTGATGGCCCAGAGCCTGGGGGAGGACGCGGGTTTCGAGGAGCTGCGCGCCTCCGTGCCCGAGGAACTGGACGAAGCGCTGGTGGACGATCTGCTGACGCCGTTCCCGGGCGGGGCGACGATCATGCCCCCCCAGGAGCCGATCCCACAGGGGAAGCCCAGCGAGGCGAGCTCGACCGGCTGGATGGATCAGAGGAGCCAAACCAACGGGCCCCCGGCGTTCCTGCGCCAGCTGATGCCCATCGGCGAGCCGGGCCTGGGCAGCAACAACTGGGTGGTCTCCGGTGAGCACACCTCCACCGGTGCGCCCCTGCTGGCCAACGACCCCCACCTGGGCCTGCAGATCCCGTCGGTGTGGTACCTGGCCCACCTGGACGGGGACAAGATCCACAGCGTCGGAGCCACCTTCCCGGGGCTGCCGCTGGTGGTCATCGGCCACAACGAGCACCTGGCCTGGGGGCTGACCAACGTGGGCCCGGACGTGCAGGACCTGGTCATCGAGCGTTTTAACGCCAATGACCCACACCTGGTGATGGTGGAGGGCAAGTACGAGCCGGTGACCGTGCGCGAGGAGATCATCGAGGTCAAGGGCGGCAAGCCGGTGACTCTGGAGGTGCGGGAGACGATCCACGGCCCGGTGATGACCGAGTTCTATCCCGGCGTGGGCGAGGAGGTCTCCTTGCGCTGGACGGCGTTGCTGGATGCGGACGACACGGCCATCGCCTTTGCCAAGCTGAACCTGGCCCAGTCGGTGGAGGAGGGCTACGAGGCCCTCAGCCGCTTCGTGGCCCCCGCCCAGAATATCGTGCTGGCGGACACGGCTGGCCACATCGGCTGGGTGGCCGCCGGGTTGGTACCGCACCGGGCCGAAGGGGACGACGGCAACCGCCCGGTCCCCGGCTGGGACGGCGAGCACGAGTGGGAGGCCTGGATCCCCTACGAGGAGATGCCCCACGTCATCGATCCGCCACGGGGCTGGATCGTCACGGCCAACAACAAGCCGGTGGGCGACGATTATCCCTATTTCCTGGGGGACGACTGGTCCTCCCCGCACCGCGCGCAACGCATCAGCGACCTCATCGTGGAGCGGATGCCGCTGACCCACGAGGACATGGCCTCGATCCAGGCGGACCGCTATTCGCTGATGGCCGAAGCGCTGATGCCGGCCTTCCGCCGCGCCACGGCCAAGAAGCCGGACATCGACGCGCTGGTGGAGGGCTGGGACGGCGAGATGGTGGAGGACAGCGTGGCGGTCACCATCTACCAGGCCTGGACAACCAAGCTCCCTGGCGGCCTGATCGACGACGAATTCGGCGAGCTAGCCGACGACTACCGGTGGCGAAACGCGGGCCTGTTCCAGCGCTGCATCGCCGACGATTCGTGCCGCTGGTGCGATGACATCACCACCGAAGAGGTGACCGAGAGCTGCGACGACGTGGCCGACGGGGCCTTGACCGCTGCCCTGGAATTCCTGGAGACCCACTTCGGGGACAACCGGTCGCACTGGCGCTGGGGGGACGTGCACGAAGTGGCCTTCGACCACCAGTTTGGCAGCGTGCCCATCATCGGCAAGCTGCTCAACCGCCGCACCCACACCGGTGGTGGCCCGTACACGGCCAACATCGCCCCTTACTCCTTCAGCCGCCCATTCCATACGGCCTGGGGGCCCAGCTACCGGCAGGTGCTGGATCCGTCGGACTGGGATCGGTCCACGTTCATCCACACCACGGGCCAGTCGGGGCATCCGGCCAGCGAGCACTACGATGATTTCATCCCCCGCTGGAAGGGGTGCCGCACGATCCCGATGGCATTCTCCCCCGAAGCGGTCGACGCGGTTCAACGGCACTGGATGTTGTTGACGCCGAAACCGTGAAGAAAAAAGGGCTAAGATGGTCCGGGGCGCACAACCACGGGAGTTCGCTCCCTGGAGAGGGTGATGGCAGACACGCTGGACGCACGAGGCATGGCCGGCCTCAAGCTGGATCTGGAGATCGGCGAGTGGCTGGATGCCGCCGATGAGGCTGATCTGCAGGTGATCGTGGATGACTGGTCCGCCGCCGAGGCCGTGGCCGGGCTTGCGCGTACACGGGGGCAAGAGGTGGCGGTGGAGCGGCGGGAGGATGGCGCCTACACGGTGGCCATCGGTCCCCAGGGGCGCGACTCCGTCGGGGACACGGAGGAGATGCTCGAACCGGTGAAGACATCGGTCTCCGATCCCACCCGGACCGTGGTGTTCATCGGGAGCGACGAGATGGGCCACGGCGAGGCGGAGCTGGGCCGTCGGCTGATGTTGGAGTTCCTGCGCTCGGTGGTGGTTGCCGACCCCTGGCCCTGGCGCGTGGTGCTGGTCAACCGGGGCGTGCTCCTCGCCACGGCTCATGCACAGGCCGCCGATCTGCTGACGCTGATGACCGACGCCGGCGTGGAGGTGCTCTGCTGCCAGGCCAGCCTGGTGCATCATGATCTGATGGATAAGGTGCGGGCCGGTCGGGCGACGACCATGCCCGAGATCGTGGAGTCCCTCGACGAGGCGGCCAAGGTGATCCGTGTCTGACGCGTCCTTCTATGCCGGGATCGTCCAGTTTGCTCCCCAGTTCGGGGATCCGGACGCCAATCTGCGGCGGCTGAGGGAGCTGGTCCTGGGCACGGAACCGGCCGATCTGCTCGTGGCACCGGAGCTGGCCCTGACCGGATACCTGTTCCGCAACCGCGACGAGCTGATGAGCCTGGCCCAGCAGCCCGGGGGGGACGAGGAGCAAGCCCTGTGCGAGCTCGCCGCCGATGTGGGTTGCCACCTGGCGGTCGGAGTGGCGGAGCGGGTCGGGGACGATATCTTCAACGGGGCCCTGCTGTGCGGCCCGGACGGCGTGGTGGGCCGGTACCACAAGACCCACCTGTTCGCCGAGGAGAAGGACCTCTTCGCTCCCGGGGAGACCGGCTTCCCCGTGTGGGATGTGGGCGGTGTGAAGGTGGGCCTGATGGTCTGCTTCGACTGGATCTTCCCGGAGGCGGCGCGCTCCCTGGCCCTCAACGGAGCGGACGTCATCGCCCACCCCTGCAACCTGGTGTTGCCCCATTGCCAGCGTGTGATGCCTGCCCGTTGCCTGGAGAACCGCGTGTTTGCCGTCACGGCCAACCGCCACGGGGGCGAGCGGCGGGGAGTGCGGTCGCTGCGCTTCACCGGTGGGTCGGTGATCGTGGGGCCCGGCGGCCGCGTAATGCACACGGCCCCGGTGGACGAGGACCAGGTGGCCGTCGTGGAGATGCATACCGGCGCGGCGCGCGACAAGTTCATCACGCCACGGAATCACGTCTTGATGGATCGCCGGCCCGACCAGTACGAATGAGGCGGGCTATTTGCCGAGCTTCTTGGCCACCTTCTTGGCCAGTTTCTCGCACTGATTCTTGATGTCGCTGGGGCCGTTGGTGCCCAGCCATTGCAGGATCGCCAGGGTGTGCTCGGTGTAGCGCTTCTCGTCGATGACCTCCTCGATGGCTTCCACCAGCTCCTCGTTGAGGTCCTCGTCCCCCTTGCCGACGATAATTTCGGCCAGGGCCGGGCCGTTGGGGGGGCAGCTAAGGCCCGTGGCGATGGCGACCTCCTTGATCACGTCCTCGTCCGCGTCCCCGGACAGGGTAATCAGGTGGTCCGGGTAGTCCCCGGAGGCGCCCAGCCCCTCGAAGGGCATGCGCCCGACGACGATGGCCAACTGCTCGCGGACGTCCTCGCTGGGGTCCCCCACCAGGCGCGCCAACCCAGCGGCGTGGGCCGCGGGTAGGTCGGGGGCACCCCAGAAGTCGGTCTCCTTCCTCATCGGGATCGTCGGGCCGAAGCCGCCGGCGGTCTCCTGCATCACGATTTCGAACACCGAGTGGTGCCCGGCGAGGATGTTCACCGTGGCCTCACGCACGTTGGCGTGCTCGCTGGTGATCAGCGGCTCCATCTCCTCGGCGGTGAGCTCCACCAGGCGCTCTTCCAGCGCCTCCATCGCTTCGTTGCGGATGTCCTCGTTGGCGTGGACGGCGTGCTTGAGGATCAGCTCCCAGGTGCCCTCGGCGTTGGAGCGGCCGATCCAGGTGATGACCGTCTCGATATGGCCCTCGTCACCGCCCGGTGCGCCGTCGTTGATCCAGTCGATGATCACCTTGCAGCCCTCGTCCCCGTTGGAACGCAGGCCGTCCAGGCCGAGCTTGACCTTGCCCTCGGCGAGCTTGCCGCTGAAGTTGGCAATGGCCTTCTCGCGGGGCTTGCCGAAGCAGCCAGCTTCGGGGGCGTCGTGGCGAGGGGTAGCGGCCTCGGCAGCAGCGGGTAACAGCAGGGCGCCGAACAAAACGGCGACGGCGACGCGGGTGAGATTCCTCATCTGAATGACCTCCCAGATTCAAGTTGACGCGCGGGAACAGGGTCCAGATCCCGGGGATCATTATGGGCGTCTGGCGTTCCTGGCGCCACATGGGCTCGCCCTTGGAGGTGGATGCGATCCCCCACGACCTGGCCCGCTGGGGTATTCTTGCCGCATGGCCGGTGCAAGACAGCGCGAGTGTCCCTTCATCTTGGGGCCGTTCAGGGTGCTCAAGCCGCTGGGGTCGGGGACCCAGGGGGATGTCTATCTGGCGGAGCGGGAAGGGGAGCTGGGCTTCCGCCGCAAGATGGCCGTCAAGATCGTCGTCACGGAGCGGGATCTGGGCAAGGATCGCGCCGTCAAGAGCCTGGCCAACGAGGCCCGCGGGCTGGCCGAGGTGTTCCACCCCAACGTGGTGCAGGTGTTCGACTTCAGCAAGATCGACAACCAGTACCTGCTGGTGATGGAGTTCGTCGATGGCCCCAACCTGTCCAAGCTGATCCGCTACCACGCGGGCCCCGGCCGGGCCCTCCCGGTCGCGCTGGCGTTGCGTATTGCCCAGGAAGTCACCGCGGGGCTGGCCTGCGTCCATGGGTTGCTGGACCGCAAGGGGCAGCCGGCGCCGATGGTGCACCGGGATCTCAAGCCCTCCAATGTGATCGTCAGCCGGTACGGGGTGGTCAAGCTGGTGGATTTCGGGCTGGTCAAGGGCAGCCAGGTCGCCTTCCATACGATGGTACCCAACATCACCCGCGGCACTCCGAGTTACATGTCCCCCGAGCAGGTGCGGGGCGAGCCGCTGACGCCCGCCAGCGACCAGTTCGCCGTGGGCATGCTGCTGTACGAGATGCTCACCGGCGAGGCCATGTTCCAGGATGTCAGCGAGCAGGCTGTGATGTTGCGGGTCGCCGAGGGCCGTCCCAGCGGGGATCCGACCCGTCTGCGGGAGATTTGCCCGGAACTCATCCCCTTGCTGGCCCGTTGCCTGGCCGCCGATCCGTCGAAGCGTTTCACCCGCACGGAAGAGCTGGTCGCCGGCCTCGCCAAGCTGCGGCAGGAACGCGGCGAGGTGGCCGATCTGGTGGGGATGGTGGCGCGCCTGGAGAGTGGGCAGCCCCCCGTGGCCAGCAAGCCGGCAGAGCCAGACCCCATCGAGTCGTGGCCCACGCCGCCGCGGGTGAGCTTTGACGACGAGCGGACGGCCCCCGGGCATTCGGCCCTGCCCCCGCCGCGCGCCGTGCCCCAGAGCGCGCCGCCGTCACCTAAGGCGCCCGCCCCGAAGCCCGCACCAAAGCCGGGCAAACCGCCGGGGAGCCGCGATCCGGATCCGTTCCAGCCAGCGTCACAGAGTGATTCGATGCAGACGCCGGAGTTCCGGTACGACCAGAGGCCCGAGGTCAAGGCCCCGGAGATAGGGGACTCGACCCACGGCTTCTTCTATGGGGACAAGCAGCGCAAGGAGCAGCCGGGGCCGCCTTCGGCTTCGCCGCCGCAGGATCTGGCGCCGCCCGAACCGCCCGCGCCGCCAGGTACCCCTCCGCCGGCCACACCCGATCCCCGGCCTTCGGCCAAGCTCGGTGCGGCGACCCAGGCGTTCTTCTTCAACGACGAGCAGGCGGAGAATCTGGGGCGGAAACCCCAGGTCCTGGGTCCGGAAACGGGGGGCGCAGACGAGGCACCACCACCGCTGCCGAGCCTGGACTCCCACGACGAGCCATCCACCCCCGGTGCCACGCCGGCATGGCAGGTGGACGAGAAGGCCGAGAGCCGGCTGGGTGCACACACCGAGGCATTTTTCTTCGGGAACCAAGGCGGGAGCGTCAGCCCGCCGGATCGTCTGGCGCCCGGGGCGAACGACCCACTCCCCGCCGGCGAGGAGCTGCCCACGGTCAAGAACCGCGCCGTGCCCGATCCGGACCAGGAGTTCGATCCGCTATCGTCCGAATCGCTGCTGCCGCCCGTCCAGCGCGGCAAGAAACGTTCGTCCTTCCGCCAGTCCATGTCGCGGGACGTGTCCTTCAAGATCCAGCGGCCGATCCGGTCGGGTAGCGTACCGGCGCCCCTGGACTCGATGGACTCGAGCGGCGACGAACCGTCGGCCGACCCGGACGGCGGAGCGGTCCCCGAGGGCGGCCGCAAGAAGAAGAAGCTGGCCCCGTGGGAGAGGGACGACTGACCCCGATGATCATCCGGACCAAGACCGTGGCCACCGTGGGGCCGGCCTCCCGCACGCCCGCCAAGCTGGCCGAGCTGGCCCGGGCAGGGGTGGACGTCTTCCGCGTCAACTTCTCCCATGGCGACGACGAGCAGCGGGCCCAGATGCTGCAGGACATCCGCGCCGTGGAGCAAGCCCACGGTGCTCCCCTGGCGGTGATGGCCGATCTGTGTGGCCCCAAGATCCGGGTGGGGCCGCTCCTCGGCGGCGCCGTGGAGCTGGTGGCCGGCCAGTCGCTGGTGATCCAGCGCCAGCCCGTGGAGGGAACCGCCGAGCGTTTCTCGACGACGCTGGCGGAGCTGGTGGAGTCGGTCAAGCCGGGGGAGCCGCTGCTGCTCGATGACGGACGCATCCGGTTGCAGGTGTCCCAGCTGGCCCCGCCGGACGAGGTCATCTGTACCGTCGTGCACGGGGGCAGGCTGCGGGACGGCAAGGGGATCAACCTGCCCGGTACGCGCCTCAAGCTGTCGGCGCTCACCGAAAAGGACCGCCGGGACGCCGCCTGGATCGCCCGCCGCGATTTTGACTATGTGGCCCTGTCCTTCGTCCGCTCACCGGATGACGTGGACGAGCTCAGGGCGTTGCTGGAGGCGGAGGGGTGCGCGGCGCACATCGTGGCCAAGATCGAGAAGCCCCAGGCCCTGGATCACATCGAGGCGATCATCGATTGTTCCGACGCGATCATGGTCGCGCGTGGGGATCTGGGCGTGGAGATGGAGCTGCCTTCGGTACCGGTGGCCCAGAAGCGCATCGCCCAGCTGTGCCAGCAGGCCGGCACGCCGTGCGTCATCGCCACGCAGATGCTCGAGACCATGACCGACGCGCCCCAGCCCACCCGGGCCGAGGTCTCGGATGTGGCCAACGCCGTGCTGGACCACGCCGACGCGGTGATGCTGTCAGGGGAGACCGCCGTCGGGCGCCACCCGGTGGCGGCGGTGCGGATGATGAACGACATCGCCCACCACATCCAGGCGTTCCACGACGAGACGGCCGGGGCCACCGTGCAGTCCGCGCTCCCGGACCGCTCCGAGGCCGCCCTCGGCGAGGCGGTGCGGGCCATCATCGCGGCGGACGACGTGGCGGCCGTGGCCGTGTTCACCGCCACGGGGAAGACGGCGCGCGTGCTGGCCAAGAGCCGCCTGCCGGTCCCCATCCTGGCCCTCTCCCAGCACCAGCGCTCCGTGCGCCGGATGTGCCTGTACTTCGGGGTCTGGGCGCGCCAGGTGGGGGTGCCCGAGCACACCCGCGACGTGCTGGCGCTGGCCGCCCGGTTTGCCGTCGAGCGCGGGGTGGCCCAGCCGGGCCAGAAGCTCGTCGTGCTCTCCGGCCGTCCCATCGGGGTCCCGGGGCGGACCAACACCCTCGTCGTGCACACCATCGAATAGCTTCCACCAGTTTTTCGGAACCGTTCTGAACCGGTGGCTGTCTACCTCCCTGCAATTGAGGAGGAGACATCATGAAACGCGCAAGCATCCCGGTTTTCGTCGCCCTGTTCACCTTCATCGGCTCGGCCCTGCTGGCCGGCTGCGGATCGTCCGGCGACGCGCCGGTGCGGGCCACGCTGCAGGACGGGCAGATCCTGTATGGCGACCTGCGCACCGACACGCTGGTGCTGGAGGGGGCCCTGGGCACCCTGGAGATCCCCCTGCAGGACGTGGGCGAGGTCGTCCCCGTCGAGGGCACGCAGCTGGATGACTCGGACGGCCACGTCAAGGTCTGGCTGCGCAACGGCTCGGAGCTGGCGGGCAAGTGGAACGACCCGGAGCTGACCATGGGCATCGAGGTGGGGGACAGCGAGGTCCGTGTGGATCTGCCGGTGGGAGACCTGCAGCGCATGCAGACCCGCGCCGGTGAGGTCTGGACGGACAAATCGGTCTACCGCATCCGTACATCGTCCGGGGACGACTTCCTGGTGGACGCGGAGACCTCCCGCATCGCCATCGAGAGCGAGCTGGGCGAGTTCAAGCCCTACCTCTCCGAGTGCGAATCGATCCGGCCCGTCGATGGCCCCCAGGGGGACTGGCGGATTCAGCTGACCACCGGCACCGTGCTCATCGGCAAACCTTCGAACGACGAGATGACCCTGATGATGCCCATGGGGCCGCAGCAGGTCACCGTGCCGTTGGCCTCGCTGCTGGCGATGGAGCAGCAGCAGTGGTACGCCTCGGCGCCCTCGCAGCATGAATACAAGACGGCCGCCAAGGAGCCGCGGCGTAAGTCGGGGCGGCGTGGGCTGTTCGGTGGCAAGCGCAACGAGACCATGGCCGCCGACGCGGCCGTCGCCGCCGAGCCCGCTCCCTCTTCCTACACTGAGTGGGATGGGGCCGGCGGGATGGGGTCCACCGGCGCTCCGAAGGCCATGCCCGCAGAGATGATGGCCGAGGAGGCCGCCGATATGCCGATGGAAGAAGTGGAACCCGCGGCGGCCGCCCCCGCCGACGAGGACGGCTGGTTCCAGCGGGATCGGCTGGAGCAGAGCAAGCGCGCCGCCGAGTAATCCCCCCCGACCGCCCCCCCGTTCAGAGTTTATCCCCCAGCTCACACCCCTCACGAATCGCCCGATTGGCATCCAGCCCGCTGGCCCTGGCCGCTCCTCCGATGAGGTGCACGGTCACGCCCGCCGCCTCCAGCTCTGGCCTCAGCTCCGCCAGCGGCTCCTGGCCGGCGCACAAGATCACGTGGTCCGCCTCGATGATCCGTTGCTCCCCGCGCACGGTCACGTGCAGCCCCTGGTCGTCGATGCGCTCGTAGGTGACCCCGTTGAGCATCTCCACGCCGCGGGCCGCCATCGTCGTCCGGTGGATCCAGCCGGTGGTCTTGCCCAGGTCGGCCCCCACCTTCTTGGACTTGCGTTGCAGCAGCGTCACCTGACGCCCGGCCGGCTCGAAACGGGGCCCTTCGGGCAGCAGTCCGCCCGCCGTCTCGCCCGTGGTGTCGATGCCCCACTGTTCGAGGTACGCCCGGGCGTCGTTGCCCGTGGAACGATCGCTGATGAGGAACTCGGCCACGTCGAAGCCGATGCCGCCGGCGCCGATGATGGCCACCTTGTCGCCCACCGGCTTGTCCCCCTGCAGGACCTCCAGGTAGGTCAGCACCTTGTCGTGGTCGATCCCCTCCAGGTCCAGTTGCCGTGGCACCACGCCGGTGGCCAGCACCACGCAGTCGAAGCCCTGGTCGGTGAGCTCGGCGGCGGTGACGCGGCGGCCGAGCTTGAGATCCACCCCCTTGCGGGTGATCTCACCGTCAAAGTAACGCAGCGCCTCCCGCCACTCCTCCTTGCCCGGCACGGCCTGGGCGATGTTGAGCTGCCCGCCCACGCTCCAGGTGGCCTCGTAGAGGGTGACCTGATGCCCGCGGGAGGCGGCAACCGAGGCGCAGGAGACCCCCGCCGGCCCGGCGCCGACCACGGCGATTTTCTTGGGGGACTTGGCCGGCCCGTAGCGTAGCTCGGTCTCGTGGCAGGCCCGGGGATTGAGCACACAGCTGACCACCTGCATGGTGAAGATCTGGTCCAGGCAAGCCTGGTTGCAGGCCACGCAGGTGTTGATCTCGTCTGCCCTGTCCTGCTGGGCCTTGGTGACGAAGTGGGAGTCGGTGAGCAGGGGCCGGGCCATGGACACCATGTCGGCGTCACCCCGGGCCAGCAGCTCCTCCGCCTGGGCCGGCGTGTTGATGCGGTTGGTGGCCACCAGCGGCAGCCCCACCTTGCCCTTGAGGCGTCGGGTGACCCACGCGAAGGCTGCCCGGGGTACGTTCATGGCGATGGTGGGCACCCGCGCTTCGTGCCAGCCGATGCCGGTGTTGATGATCGTGGCCCCGGCGCGCTCCACCTCGACGGCCAGCTGCTCCACCTCGGCGAAGGTGCTGCCCCCCTCCACCAGATCCAGCATCGACAGGCGGTACACGATGATGAAATCCCGGCCGGCGCGGCGGCGCACCTCGCGGATCACCTCCAGCGCCAGGCGGATGCGGTTCTCGTAGGCCCCGCCCCAGGCATCCTCCCGGTGGTTGGTGCGCAGGGCGATGAACTGGTTGATCAGATAGCCCTCGGAGCCCATCACTTCCACACCGTCATAGCCCGCCTCCCGGGCCAGCTCGGCGGCGTTGCCGAATTCGTCGATCGTCTGGCGGATCTGGTCCTCGGACAGCTCCTTGGGCTTCATCATGCTGATGGGGGCCTTGATGGCCGACGGGGCCACCGGGCAGTCGTGGTAGCCGTAGCGCCCGGTGTGGAGCAGCTGCAGGGCGATCTTGCCGTTGGCGTTGTGTACGGCGTCGGTGACCACCCGGTGGTGGGCTGCCTCCTCGGGTGTGTCGAAGACGCCGGCCATGATGTGCACACGGGCGGCCTTGTTGGGGGCGAATCCGCCGGTGACGATGAGGCCCACGCCCCCTTCGGCGCGCTCGGCGAAGAACGAGGCCATCGCGCCGAGGCCGTCCTTGGACTCCTCGAGCCCGGTGTGCATGGACCCCATCAGGGTCCGGGAGCGCAGCGTGGTGAACCCCAGATCCAGGGGGGCTAACAGGTGCGGGTACGGTTTGGTCATGGGTCTCTCCGGATGGGAGACTATGGCGAATTCAGGCCCTAACGTCGATAGCCAGTGTCAATCGCGTAGACCTGGCCCGAATCTCCACCCACGTAGATCACGCCGTCGGCGACCGCCGGGCTGGCGTAGATCGTGTCCTCCAGCTCCACCTTGGCCTGCACCTTGCCGTTGTTGAGGTTGACGATCAACAGCGTGCCGGGGACGGTCACCCACACCGCCTTGTCGCCGACGACGACGGGGGAGCCCCACGAGCCGCCGTACCCCTCCACCAGCCACAGGCGCTGCCCGGAGGCCAGCGAGATGGCCATCAGCCGTCCATCCTCGCCGTAGACGGTGTCGGCGAACAGCACGAGCTTGTCGGTGATGGCCGGGCTGGCCTTGGAACCCCCGAACATGCGCCCTTCCGACGTCGAGCTCAGCGACCATACGGTGCGGCCGTCTTCCGCGTCGATGAGCGAGAACTGCCGCTCCGAGTAGTAGGTGCCGGCGATGGCAATGTGGCCGCGGTGGATGGCCGGCGCGGCGTACATCCAGTTGCCGGGGTAGATGGCCATGGAGTCGTCGCAGCCGTCTTCCCCTTCGGCGCACCACCGGTAGCGCAGCTGCCCGGCCATGCTGAACACCTCGATCTCGCCCACGGAGTTGCACACGGCCACCAGCCCGTCGCCCGCACTGTGGTTGCGCACCTTGCCCCGGGCCTCCATGCCGTGCAGCTGGTGCCCGTCGGTGGGGTCCAGCAGCCGGATCAAGCCCCCTGCGCCGGCGACCAGCAACCCCTCGGGCAGCACCAGCGGAGCCCCGTAGAGCCTGGGCTTGACCACAGCCTCGGCGGCGGCGTCATCGTTACCGGTCGCCTTCAGCGCATCCACATAGCCCTTGATGTAGCCGTCGTCGAAGCCACGCTGGTAGGCCTCGGCGGGGGTGAGCTGGTCCACGGGGGTGATGGAGCGGGCGTAGGGGTTGGCCTGCCACAGGTCGCGGCCCCGGGGCAGTACCCAGGCGCGCACCGTGCCGTCGTCCAGGGCGGCGAAGCTGCGCGTACCGTCGGTGGAGATCCCGTTGACGTCGCAAGGCGTCGCCAGGTGCAGCACGATCGACCCGTCCGTCCGCCGCAGCACGTACACGCCGTCCCGATCGTCCGGCTCGTTCCAGATGCTGCCGTAGGACGACACCAGCAGGGTGTTCCCCACCACCACGGGGCTGTTGTAGTAGCCCTGGATGCCCACGTCCGTCTCCCACAGCAGCCGGGGCCGCGTGCCGATACGGGTCTCCGCGGTCCCCGTGTGGGCTGGATCGGCGGAAAATCCGGCGATGACCTTCTCGCCCCCCGCCGCCGGGTGGATGGGAGCGCAGGCGAGCACGACGATCCCCGCGAGGAAGCGCGCGAACAATCCGACGCTTAGCCGTGCCCGGCTCCTGTGAGATGGTTCTTGGGGACTCGTGATCACCTGACCCCTGTTCCATGCCGTCGCGGCTAGAAGGCCACGTCGATCCCCACCCCGAATCGGTAAACGTCCTCGTCGCTCTCCTCGAGGATGGCCAGCTCCGTGAACTCACCCTTGAGGTCGTGTTCGTAGTCGGCGAACCAGAATTCTGGCTTGAGGGCGACCCAGGCGTTGAGCTGGATCGGCAGGCCGACGGTGTAGCGCATGATGCGATTGGTGCGATCGGCCAGATCTTCCGGGTCCAGGCTGCTGTAGCTGGTGCCCACCCACTCGGGACCCACTCGCCAGGCCCCTTCGATGCGGCCCACCACCGACAGGAACGACAGCTTCTTGGGCAGCCCGATCTTGGCGAACGCGTAGAAGCCGTCGGTGGTGTAGTTGTCGAAGACGGTCTCCTGGGGGTTGGAAGCGCTGCTGCCCCAGAAGTTGGTCGAGCGGTGGATGTATTCGGCCTGCAGGGTGAAGGACCCCACGTCGAACTGGAAATCCACGCCGGCCGCCCAGTCGTACAGCTCGTCCCAGTCGTCGTACTTGCCGCCCACGAACGATCCACCCAGCGAGAACATCATGTCCGGGCCCTTGGCGGGCCAGACCTCCTGGCTGAACACGACGCGCGCCCCGTAGCTCTTGGAGTCGTTGTTGTCCGAAAACGGCCTGAACGGCTGCTGCCACTCCACGTCGTTGCGGCCGAACTGGCCGTTGGTGAGCCAGGCGGAGACCCAGATCTGGGTCATGTCGGTGGGCCACAAGCTGCCGTAGTAGACGATGCCCAGGTCGGACCAGAACGTGCCCGCCATCGGCTTGGCGAAGTTGGCCCGCACCGGCAGGTCGGGGATGCAATGGCTCTGGTAGAGGTAGGGCCGGGTCAGCGTGGGCTGGTTGTTGGGCTCGGACATGTAATTGACGCGGCCAAAGGGGATCAGCACACGGCCGACCTCGAAGTTGAGCATCGGGAAGGCGGTGATGCCCAAAAAGCCCTGGATGACGCTGAAGCTGGCGCCCACGTGGGTCAAGCAGGGCTGGACCGTGAAGTAGAAGTTTTCCGTCAGGTCGGCGTTGATCTTCATGTGGATGACATCCAGCTGGATGTCGTTCTCCACGAAGCCCTCGGGGTAGCCCTCACCGGTGAAAGCCGTGAAAGAGGCCACACCGGCCCAGTCCCACCCCTTGGCCGCCGCGCTCCCGCTCAGCGACAGAACTGCCAGTGCTAACAGCGTCAACCCAACCCTACGTGCTGACATCGTGCCCATCCTTCTCACACAAATCCGCCGTAGTTTCGCACGAACCTCCGTACAGATGGAACCTTACATGGGAATCGCGGCCGCGCCAGGCGCGTGTACCTTTACAGCTCCGGCCAGGTCGGACATCCTTCTGCGACCAGCATGCACACGAGGACCCGCACCGCGCTGGTGACGCTCACACTCAACACCGTGCTCACGGTGCTGAAGTTCGTCGCCTTTGCCTTCACCGGCAGCTTGGCCATCCTGGCCGAGGCCTGGCACTCCTTCGCGGACATTGCCACCTCTGCGACGGCCCTGCTGGCGGTGCGTCGGCAGCTCCGGCAGCAGGCCGGCGACCGGCGGGGCCACAGCGGCGACCCCTTCGCCCACTTCGACAAGAAGCGCCTGCCGGCCGGCGACGACCCGTCCGACGCCTCCATGACCCTGGAGAGCCTCTGCGACGAGGATCTGGTCGCCGAGACCACCGAGACCGACGCCTCCGACCTGTCCATCACCATGGAGAGCTCCGATCCGGCGGCCATCACCACGGAGCACGGCCCCGTCACCACCGGCGAATGGTCGTCCTCGGCTCATCAGGTGCCAGACTGGCCCGAGGGATCCGGCGACGGTGAGGAGGACGAGGCCTCCGAGCCCGGGAATTCCTCGCCCGGGTCGCTTTCAGACGAGGATGCGGGCGCTGCGAACGCATCGCCCAGCGATGAGGTACGTTCATCTCGTTGGCGCTGGCTGGCCAATGCGTTCAGTCCCGTGGGGCGGTTCTTGCGCTGGATCTGGCGCCTGCAGCCGGAACAGCAGGCCGCGCTGGTCATCGGGCTGTTCCTGGCGGGCATCGGCATCGCAGTGCTACGCAAGGTCCTCACCGCGTCCCCCACGGAGGTGGACCGCCCCCTGGCCGCGGGCATCGCCTTTTTGGTCTTCTCGCTGGCCTCGTACGGTGTCTCACGGTTCGAGCTGGGCGTCGGCAAGTCGGAGGGCTCGGCGGCCCTATCGGCCGACGGCATGCACGCCCGGGCGGACGCGGTGGCCACGTTGCTCACCGGCATCTCGCTGATCATCTACCACTTCGGCTTCAACGTGGACCGGCCGGTGGCCGGCTTCCTGGGGCTGATCATCCTGTCGTTCGCGGCGGAGACACTGGTCAACCTGGTGATGGCCGCCCGGCGGGGGGACGGCAAGTTCGTCCTCGAGCACCGCACTACGGACCTGCTCGCCGCGCTGGTAGACCCGCGGACCATGGTGCGCTACGGGCGGCAGCTGCTGGGCTGGCTGGACCGTGGTGGGGCCACCGCGCGGGGGGTGGGGCGGGCCCTGCGGGCGGTCCCGTGGCTGGTTTTGGTCGCCATCGTGCTGGGGTATGGCTCCACCGCCCTGTACCGGGTACAGCCCCACGAGGAAGGCATCGTCGAGGTTTTCGGGCAGGTGGCCAACCCCCGCGAGCCGGCCCAGCCAGGGCTGCACGTCAAGCTGCCGTGGCCCATGGCGCGTGTCTATAAGATCCCTTCCCAGCGGGTGCAGGAGCTGGAGGTCGGCAACGTCACCCGGGATCCCAACGTGCCGCTGATCTGGACGCGGCAGCACGGCACGGACGAGGTGTTCGTCTCCGGCGACAACAACTTCCTTTACCCGTACCTGGTGGTGCACTACCGGGTGGCGGACGCCTATGACTACCACTACGGGGTGATGGAACCTCAGCGGGTCATCACCAACGTGGCCGTGGGCGTGCTGACCCGGGAGTCGGCCCAACTGGACTTCTACGAGGCGGCCCTGGAGCGCCGCGACGAGCTGGGCGCGCACGTGGCTGCCCACATCCAGCAGGAGCTGGACGGGATGAACGCCGGCGTCGAGATCATCGACGTGCTGGTCAAGGACATCCACCCGCCGCGGGACGTGGCCCGCTCCTTCGAGGGGGTGGTGGCGGCCATGCAGGACCACCAGACCCTGATCAACGCCGCCGAGGGCTACCGCAACGCCAAGATCCCCCAGTCGCGGGCGGACGCCTTGCGCCGGGTGGCCGAGGCCCACGCCTACGTGGCGGACAACAAGATACGCAGCGAGGGGGACTCGGCGCGGTTCACCCTGCGCCGCGAGGCGTTCAAGACCAACCGCCGGGTGACCCGCCAGCGGCTGTACGTGGACGCGATGGTGCGGGCCCTCAAGGGGCGCCGCAAGGTCATCGTCAGCCCCGACGCGGGCCAGCCGGATCTGTGGCTGGACCAGTCGGTGCCGGCGCCGCCCAGGCCCACGCGCAAGCGTAGCGAGGGGTCCTCCGGCGGTTCGGGACGATAGATGGGAGGAGAGACATGCGAAGGCTGATATCTCCGCTGATTGTCGCGGGCGCGATTTTGGTCGCGTGGATGTGTGTGTTCACCGTCTCCGAGCGGGAAGTGGCCATCGTGTCCCTGTTCGGGAGTCCGGTGCGCATCGTCGAGGACGCCGGGCTCAAGTTCAAGGCTCCCCTGGGCATCCACCAGGTGATCCGCCTGGATCGCCGGCTCAACGTGTTCGAGACCCAGGTCATCCAGCTGATGCTGGGGGACCGCAACCCCGTCACCGTCACCTGCTTCGTCAACTGGCGGATCTCCGACCCGCTCAAGTACTACCAGTCCTTGGGGGACGCCACCAACGCCGAGCTCAAGCTGGGCGACCTGATCAACTCCGAGATGGGTAGCGTGCTGGGCCAGTACCAGCTGACCGACATCATCAACACCGACGAGGAGCAGGTGAAGCTGGACGAGATCGAGCAACTCATCGCCACCAACACCGCCACCAAGGCCGACGACGTGTTCGGCATCGAGCTGGCCCGGGTGGGCATCCGCCGGCTGGGATACCCGCCCATCGTCTCCAAGGCGGTGTTCGACCGCATGAAGGCCGAGCGGGAGAAGGAGGCCAGCCGCCACCGGGCCGAGGGCAAGGAGAAGGCGGACGAGATCGAGGCGGAGACGGACCGGCAGGTCTCGGAGATCCTGGCCACGGCCTACAAGGAGGCCGAGGTCATCAAGGGCGAGGGGGACTCGGAGGCCATGCGGATCTACGCCGAGGCCTACGGCAAGGACCAGGAGTTCTTCCTGTTCCTGCGGTCGCTGGAGGCCTACGAAGAGGTGCTGGACGAGCAGAGCACGGTGGTGCTCAGTACGGACGCGGATCTGTTCCGCTACCTGGAATCGATGGAGGGCAGATAGGGCCGTGACGGAACCGACCCCGAATGAGCCGGCCGCCGAGGGCGACGTGCTGCGCCAGCAGGCCCGCTCCAGCCTGCGCCACATGCTGCGCATCGCCCAGGTGGCGCTGGTGCTGGCGCTGGTGGGCTATGGCCTGTCGGGCATCCGCACCATCCGGCCCAACGAGATCGGGATCAAGCTCAGCTGCGGCAAGGTGGTGCGCGCCGACCTCAAGCCGGGCATCCACATGGCGCTGCCCTGGCCGGCGGGGCGCATCGAGCGGGTGGCGGTCAAGAGCGTGGAGCGCATGGTGGTGGACGACATGTCGGCCAACCTCTCCACCGAGGCGGCCTCCGGCGAGTTCTACAAGCGCACCGGCCTCAAATCCTACTGCATGACCGGCGACAACAACCTGGTGCACATCACCTTCACCATGCAGTACGTGGTGGCGGACCCGGTGGACTACCTGTACCACTCCCGCGACCACGAGGAGCTGCTGCGCCACCTGGCCAACTCCGCCGCCCTGCACGCCGTGGGGGTGATGCCCGTCGAGGACGTCATGACCAGCGGCAAGGGTGCCGTCGCCGAGGAGATCCGCCGCCGGGTGGCCGCGGACCTGGACGCCATGGACGCGGGCCTGGGCATCACCTCGGTGGAACTCACCGAGGTCGTCCCGCCCCCCAAGGTGCAAAAGAACTTCGACGACGTGGTCAACGCCCAGCTGGAGGCCCGCAAGGTCATCAGCGAGGCCGAGTCCTACCGCAACACCAAGCTGCCCCAGGCCAACGGCCAGGCCAACCGCATGAACCAGCAGGCCGAGGCCTACAAGCAGCAGCAGGTCAAGCACGCCCAGGGAGAAGCGGAACGCTTCGTCGCCCAGCTATCCGAATACCGCAAGGCCCGCCAGGTCTCCCGCCAGCGCCTCTACCTGGACTTCCTCACCCGCGTGTACCCCAAGCTGCACAACAAGATCATCGTGCAGGAGGAGGGGGGGAAGCCGGTGGGGCATATTCGGTTGCAGGCGGATGGGAATCGGCGGAAGAAGTAGGATCCATACCCGTTTGTGAACCGCCCGTGTTCCTCCCCAAACGTGCGCCAACCATGATGGGCACTCCGATCCGTGCGGGGCTCCGTTGACCCGGTCCACCGGTACGATTCTTGCTGCAATCGAGCCCCACAACACGCACTACCGGAGGTGGAGGATGGGGCGGTCAGCGATCCTGTGGATGGTGGCTCTGATGGCGATGGCCGGTTGTATCCAGGACGTGGGCGACAACGAGGCCGACGGCCCGGGGGACGACGACGATGATGTGGGGACCTGCTACGTGGAAATCATCGAGGAAGATGTAGACGCCGACGGCGAGCCCGATGACCGCAGGATCCGGACATTCGACGAGCGGGGTAACCTGTTGATCGATGAATGGGACCAGGTGCTCGACGGGACGGTGGATCACATCAGGACCTACGACTACGACACCGAAGATCGACTGGTGCTGGTGCTGTTCGACAGGGGCGCGGACGGCGAGACGGACGATCGTATGGAGTACACCTACAACGAGGACGGGAACCTGCTTTCGGAGATCTGGGACTACAACCCCATCGATGGGGTGGCCGATCGTAGCTGGGTCTACACGTACGACAGCTACGGTACGTTGCAGTTGATGGAGTGTGACTACGACGGCGACGGCATCATCGACTGGCATTATCGCTACACCTTTGACGACGATTTGCTGGTGCAGATCGAGGTCGGTGACGGTGCAGACGGCGAGATCGCTCAGCGCTGGACGTATCTGTACGACCTCGACGACAACCTGAGAAACGAGTGGATCGACGAGGACGCCGATGGTGTGGTGGATGAGAAGCGGTTCTACACCTATGACCCGGATGGCAACCTGCTGACCGAGGGGTACGACATGGACGCCGACGACCTCTTCGACATGATGGTCTACCGCAGTTATTCCGATGGCGGCCTCCTGGAGTCCATGGAGATGGTCGACGAGATGGCCGGGGTTTCGGAGTACCGCTGGGACTACTCGTACGACGGCAGCGACCGGCTGATCCAGGAGGAAATGGACGACTCGGTGGACGGTCATGTGGACCACCGGATCACCCACGAGTACGAGGACAACGACTGCGCGTAGAGGGCCGAGAGCCCTGCCAGCCCCTTCTGGGTTCTCGGCTCGGGGAGTAGGCTACGTCCATGACCCGAACGTTCTACCGTGACCAAGAGCGGGACATCGCCATCCGGATCGAGCCCAGCTGGTCCGACCAGGCCATCGCCATGCTGGACCGGGCGGTGTGGGGCACGTCCGGACTGCTGTATTCCCATTCGGATAGCGCGGCGGAACTGGCGGAGATGGACGGGGCCGTCCCCATCGCACTGTGGGTGGCGGACGAGCTGGCGGGGGTCTACACGGTCTGGCCCAAGCGCATCGCGGCGGGGGAGCACACCGTGGACGCGATGCTGCGGTCCCTGCTGGTAGTGGATCCACGTTACGGCGGCCGTGGGCTGGGCCGGCTACTGTCCGAACAGACCCGGCAGCACTTCCTCGTCGGGGCGGAACACCCCCGCATGCTCTACGGCCTCATCGAAGTGGACAACGAACGGTCGCTGACGATTGCGCAGAAGGTCGGGTACGAATCCCTTGGCGTCCTGCATGGGGTCACCTTCAGCCGGTTCACCCCCCGCAGCTGCGACCGTCTTCAGCGGGCGGGCGACCGAGACGAGCTCGTAGAGCTGCTGCGTGAACGCTACCGCCACCACGCGATGCAGGACTACGACGTCTCGCTCAAAGTGAAGCGCACCTGGGTGCTGCGCGAGGACGGCGAGATCGTGGCCAGCGCCCAGGTGAGCCCGCGCCGCTGGACCATCGTCGAGCTCCCCGGCCTGATGGGGAGCGTCGCACTGGCCGTCCTCGCCCACCTACCCCCCTTCAGCCGATTCGTGCCCGGCCGTGTGTTCGAGTACCTGCTGGTGAGCAACCTGGTTGCGGCCCCTGGCCGGGAGGGAGCGCTCATCGAGCTGCTGGAGGGCCTGCTGGCGCAATCCGGGCTCCACGCGGCGGTCTTCTTTGCCGACGCCACCTGCCCCCACTACGCGGCCCTGCGCGCCCACGGATCCCTGGGCTCCATCGACGCCATGCTGGGGCCATCCAACGCCCATGTGATGGCCGGATTGCACGAGGGGCTCCCGGCCGACGCCGTTGCCGAGCTGCGCCGCAGACCGCTTTACATGTCTCCTTTGGACGCCGTGTGAACGCTCAGTCCTTGTCTCGCCAGCGCAACTGGATCTCGACGATGTCGTCGCCGCGGGAGATGGATTTGGTGATTTCGACGGATTCCACCTCCCGGTTGATCAGCTCTACCGTGCGCTCGATGAACGCGGCGACCTGGTAGTCGTTGGAGGGGCGGGGCGGGACGTCGTGGAGCTCCATGGCAGCGGTGAAATCAGTGGTATCCCCGATCTTGACGTAACCCGGGCGCATGTACATGGACATGATCTTGGGCGCCTGGCTCAGCATCAGGTTGGCCGGGCCGTGGCGCAGCAGCAGTCGGTAGACGCCGGTGAGCCCGAAGTCGGCGCTGAACCGGCCAAAGGCCCAGCACCCCGCCCGCAGGTCTCCATCGTAGAGCACGTCACACATGACCTCCATCGGGATGAGCAGTCCCTCCACCGAGGGGTACCAATCGGAGGGCCGGATGGCGGTCAGCGAAGCCGGATCGTAATACTCCTGGGCCTGAGGGCTCAGCTCGTCGTACCAGCGCTGGAATCCCTCGTGGCCGAAGTTGTCCATGACGAACTGCTTGAGGGATCTCAGGTCCGTGCCTTTGCTCTCGGAGGGATCGTTGTGGTCCATGACTTTTCTCCCCGGAAAGTCAGTGTCCCCCCCGGGACGGAAGCTTCTAGAACCAGGATCGCACACTTTGGGGGCTGGCCCCACCCCGAGCGTCGTCGTCAATCCCCCCAGACGTCCTTCCGATAGACCATCAGCCCGCTGGCCGGTGTCGTGCTCGGGCGCCCGAACAGGTAGGATCCGCTGAAACCCGTGCCAAATCTCGCCCCCAGCTGCGGTTTTTTGCCGCGTGCCCTGTTGCCCGCTTTGCTGCTGGCCCTGGTGTCGTGCGCCGGGCCGGATGATCCGCAGGCGCCGGACGACGGCTTCCACGCCACCGCCGAGCTGCAGGCCATCCCCACGGTGGTCCGCATCCTGTGGACGGAGGACGGCGGCGTTGCGGACGCGGCGCGGGTCGAGGTGGGGCTGGACGCGGACTACGGGAAGACCTTCGACTCGGTGACGGACGCGGATGGCGTTCACGAGTCCCTGCTGCTGGGCCTCAAGCCCGACCGCACCTACCACTACCGGATGGTCGTCGAACAGGGCGGGGAGGCCCGCGCCAGCGAAGACCGCACCGTCACCACCGGGGCCACGCCGTCCTACCTCAAGGGGCTGTCGGTGACCGCCGGAGCGGCGGAGGACGGCCCGCCGGGGGTGCTGGTGACGTCGCTGCTGGACGTGGACGGCGTGGCGGTGGTCATCGACCGGGACGGGGACTTCCTGTGGTGGTACCGGGTGGGCACGCTCGAGCAGGAGAACCACTACCTGATCAGCCGGGCCCAGCTGTCCGCGGACGGGCAGTCCATGCTCTACGTGTCGTGGACACCGCTGTACCCGGACGGGCCGGTGGTGGACCCGCGCAACCTGGTGCGGGTCTCCCTGGACGGCTCCTCCATGGAGGTGGTGCAGGTGCCCGGCGCCCACCACGACTTCGTCGAGTGCCCGGACGGCACGGTGGCGGTGCTGGCCTTCGACCCCCGCACGGTGGAGGACGAGGAGCTCATCGGCGACTCCATCGTCGAGGTGGCCCCCGACGGCAGCCAGACCCAGCTGTGGTCCAGCTGGGACACCTTCGAGCCGGTGCCGGAGGAGCTCACCCCGGGCAACCACTGGAGCCACGCCAACGCCATCGACTGCGACCCGGAGCTGGGCGTCTACCTGGTGTCGCTGCGTAATCTGAACACCATCGTGGCCGTGGAACGGGGCACGGGCGAGGTGCTGTGGCAGTTCGGCGGCGACGCCAGCGATTTCGAGCTGCTCAGCGGCACCCCCAGCGAACACCAACACCAGTTCCAGCGGCTCGACGACGGCCTGCTGGTATTCGACAACGGCGAGGACGGGGCCGGCGCCTCCCGGGTGGTGGAGTACAGCTGGGACCACGGGGCGGGGGAGGCGACCACCGTGCGGGAGATCCTGCCGGACCCGCCCATCGGGGCGTACGCGCTGGGGGATACCAGCCGCCTGCCGTCCGGGGATACGCTGATCACCTGGAGTGTGGCGGGGCAGCTGGAAACCGTCACCGCCGACGGGGAGGTGGCCTGGCGCCTGGGGCTGGAGATGGGTAGTGGATTTGGATACACCACCTGGGTCGAGTCTTGGTGAGGGGCGCGAGTTAACGAATCCGGCCGCCCGGCGGTCGGGATCGGGTGAGATAGGAGCGAAGCGATGACGGATGCCCTGCCCGGCAAATCATGGGCTTCGACGGATCGCCGGGGGTTCCTGGCCGGTTGCGCCGGCTGCGCCCTGGCGCTGGCAGCCGGCCCGCGCGCATTGGCCGCCACGTCGGAGGGGGGGCGTCTGGACGTGGCCCGCGGGTTCGTCAGGCCCCACAAATCGGACTGGTTCTTGCCGACGGGCGACGGGGGCATCGTGTGCACCCTGTGCCCTCGCGCGTGCATCGTGCCCGACGGCGAGCGGGGCCATTGCGACGTGCGCGAGAACCGCGGCGGCGAGTACTACTCGATGGTCTACGGCAACCCCTGCGCCGTGCACGCCGACCCGGTGGAGAAGAAGCCGTTCTTCCACGTGTTGCCGGGCACGGACTCCTTCTCCATCGCCACCGCCGGCTGCAACCTGGACTGCAAGTTCTGCCAGAACTGGGAGATCTCCCAGACCGTGCCGGAGCTGAGCTTCAACTACGATCTGTCGCCCGAGCTGGTGGTCGAGCTGGCGGCCCAGGCAAACTGCGCCACCATCGCCTCCACCTACGTCGAGCCCACCATCTTCTTCGAGTACATGCTGGACATCGCCCTGGCGGCCAAGAAGCGGGGCATTCTCAAGGTGATGCACTCCAACGGCTTCATCGCCCCGGCCCCCCAGAAGGCGCTGATCCCCCACCTGGCCGCCGCCTGCATTGATCTCAAGGGCATCGCCGAGGACTACTACCGGGAGATGTGCGGCGGGCGGCTGGCCCCGATCCAGGAGGCGCTTAAGCTGTACAAGGAGCATGGGGTGCACACGGAGCTGGTGACCCTGGTCGTGCCGGGCTTCAACGACGCGCCCCAGCACCTGCGTACGCTGTGCGACTGGGTGGTGGAGTCCCTGGGCCCGGACACGCCGATCCACTTCAGCCGGTTCTCGCCCATGTACAAGCTCACCAATGTGCGCCGCACCCCCACCGAGACCCTGGAGCAGGCGCGGTCCATCGCCATGGAGGCCGGTGTGCGCTACGCCTACATCGGCAACGTGCCGGGCAACGACGGCGAAAACACCTATTGCCCAGCGTGCAAGAAGCTGCTGATCAGCCGGCGGGGATACAAAACACAGGTGGAGGGGCTGGACCTGGCGGCCGGGGCCTGCAGCCATTGCCAGGAGCCCATCGCCGGGATCTGGACGAACGAAGTTAGCTGATAGCTTTTACGCGAACCAAATGTAGGTTAACCTAACGCGCTTTCGCGAAAGGATGAACCATGGCCAAGATCGGCAAGTTGTCCGAGAGCCTCGAGGATTACCTGGAGGTGATCCACCACCTGGTGGCAGAGAAGCGCGTGGCCCGGGTGCGGGACATCGCCCACCGCAAGGGGGTCAAGATGTCCTCCGTGGTGGGCGCCCTGCGGCGCCTGTCGGCGGCTGGCTACGTCGTCTACCGGGCCCGGGAGTTCGTCGAGATGACGGAGCTGGGCGAGGAGCTGTCCCGCCAGCTGGTGGCGCGCCACGAGTTCCTCACCGAGTTCTTCGTGGACCTGCTGGGTGTGGATCCGGAGATCGCCGAGGAGGAGGCCTGCTCCGTCGAGCACGTGCTGAGCCCCGATACCATGGTCCGCATGCGCCGCCTGGGCCGCTTTGTGGCCGGCAGCGAGCCGCTGCAGGAGCGCTTCCGCGCCCTCAACCCCGCCGGTGCAGAGGCGGACGAAGACGCCCCCTTGCCCGATCCGCTGTAGTCCGGGATTCCACCCGCTGGTTCGTCAGATCGTGAAGATCGAGGTCAGCAGGGCCAGCCCACCTGCCGTCAGCGCCGCCGCCACCAGCACGGAGACCGTCACCACCGCCGTGACCTCCGCCCCCACGTTCAGGGCGATGGCTCCCCGGCTGCAGCCGATGCGGCGCATCAGGGCGATCTCCCCGGCCCGCAGGCGCAGGGACAGGGCCATCACCAGCACGAAGAACAGCGCCGTGCTCAGCAGGATCAGGGCGAAGTAGGCTTCCACCGCGTCCCGCACCCGCAAGATGATGTCCAGGATCGTCTCCACCACCTCCGTCGGCCGCAGGGCCTGGTAGGTGTCGGAGAGGGCGTAGTCCCCCAGCAGCTGGGACATGGCCCGGCGGTCGTTGGGGAACACCAGCACGGCGGACAGGGGCGCATCGTCCAGCTCGCCGTGCAGGTGGTAGCTGCCCACGTTGTCCGCGGTGATCTCGTTGAAGATGAACACCGCCGCGCTGGCTTCCGTGTTGCCGTCCGTGTCGTCGGGATTGAGGGCCTCGCCCTCGCTCACCTGGTTGTGACCGTGGATGCGGCCCTCCAGCACCCAGGTGGTCTTCACGTCGGCGAACAGGGCGTGGTCGTCCACCGTGCCCGCCGGCTGCAGCACCCCCACGATGGTGAGCACTAGCGGGTAGGCCTCGGCGATGTTGTAGAGGTTGCTGTGGTCGGTCATCAGCTGGTCGCCGGGCTCGATGTGGTAGTCCGCCGCCGCCTGGGCGCCCACCACCGCCTCACCCAGCAGGCCGGGGAGGCGGCCGGACGCCAGCTCCAGCCCTCGCTGGTCGAAGTAGGTCAGCGAGGTACCCACCAGCGGGATGCCCGCCGCCGAGTAGCGCACGTACAGCGGCACGGCCACGCCGTAGTCGTTGTCCGCCACCTCGCCCACCAGCCCGTGGGGCACCGTGTCGTCCACCGTGCCCTTGAAGTACAGGCTGCTCATCGTCAGGTCGAACTCGTTGCCCTTGTAGCCGATGAGCACGGGCGAGGAGTCGCCGCGGGCGGTCATCTGGGTCTCGATGAGGCGGGCGGCTGAGAAGGTGAAGGCCGGCAAGAAGAAGCACACGGACGTGCAAAACACCAGCACCGCCGTGCGGAACTTGCCCGCGCGCAGGTAATGCACCGCCAGGAACAGGGCGTTGCCGAGGGCGCGCATCAGCGGGGCCCCCCGTCGCTGGACCAGGTGGTGGCGTCGTGGGTGGCGTCGAAGCGTGGGAACAGGGAGTGGTCGTGGGTCACCATCACCAGCGTGATGCCCCGTTCCCGCACCTGCTCGTCCATCAGGTCCATGAACATCGCCGTGCGGTCCGGGTCCAGGCCGCCGGTGGGCTCGTCGGCCATCAGCAGGCTGGGGCGGGTCACCAGCGCCCGGCAGATGGCCACCCGCTGGCGCTCCCCCTGGGACAGCTGGTCGGGGCTACGGTGCAGCTTGTCCCCCAGCTGCAGCTCCCCCAACAGCTCCCGGGCGTGGGCGCGGGCGTCGGCGGTGAGGCGCAGGGCCGGGTTGAGGTAGTAGGGGTAGAGCACGTTGTGCAGCACGTCCAGGTAGTCGATGAGCACGAAGTCCTGGAACACGAAGCCGATGTTGCCGATGCGGTAGGCGGCGGCCTGGGACGGCGACAGGGCGGTGATCTCCCGGTCGCCGATATGGATGCGCCCGGCGTCGGGGCGCAGGATGCCAGCGATGAGGTGCAGCAGGGTGGTCTTGCCGCAACCGCTGGGGCCGTGGAAGGCGGTGCGGGTGCCAGCGGGGATGGCCAGCTGGGGCACGTCCAGCAGGAAGCTGGAGCCCTCGCCGTAGCGGAAGCGCAGGCCGTCCACGCGGATGAGATCGCTCACGGGGCGGCCTCCGCGGGGGTGGCTTCTGCGGGGGCTTCGGGGGGCTCGTCGTCGGTGAGCCCGGCCCGGAGCAGATCGGACGGGGAGAGCATGCCCTGGCCGCTGGAGGGTGCCGGCTCGTCCACCCCCAGCCCGCCGCCGGACATCAGATCCAGCTGGACCCGCTCCATGTTCTTCATCTTGGTGTCGACGATGCGGTAGCCCTCGTCCCGTTCGGCGATGGTGTAGATGGCCTGGTAGCGGTTGATGCGGGTGTGGCTGTGGCCCTGGTGGTAGACCACGCCGCCCACGTTCCAGTCCGCCTCCACCACCGCCATGCCGTCCTCCTGGCTCAATACACTGGTGTCGGCATAGTCCACGCGCAAGATGGTGATCTTGGTGTCGTCGTGCTGCATGCGCCACAGGGTGGTGTAGTGCTCGATGTATTCGTTCGTCAGGGCGTCGCCAGCGAAACAATTGCGCAACAAATCGTACAGAGCGTCCCGATCGACGGGCAGGCCATAGACATCGTAGACCTTCGTATGTAGGTCCCTGAACAGGGAATTCAGCTCGGCCTCTGGAAGTGGTGGCCGGTGAGCAGGCCCGCAGCCGGCAAGGGCGAGGGCCAGGAGAGCCGCGACCGTGAAGGCGGCGCGGGAAGGCTGGAAACCGGGACGAAGGATTCTTAGGAACAGCACGTCCATCGGAGTATAGCCTGGGAGTGAGAGCGTGTTTCGACCTGTCTTCTATGTCCTCGCAGCAGCTCTGGCAATGGGCCTCATGGCCCCGGCCAGTGCCCATCCCTTCGGGCGTGAATATTACGCCTATCGCACGGTCGTGGATCTGGAAGGGGACGCCCTGCGCATCACCGTGACCGTGGAGGCGCCGATCATGGAGGTGCTGGCCATGTACGAGAAGCGGTACGGGCACCTGGAGGAGATCGGGGACAAGGAGGACAAGGAGTTCTTGCGTTCCATGCTGGACCAGCTCGCCGAGGCGTTCACCATCACCATCGACGGCAAGCCGGTGAAGGCCAGCTGGGCCCCCACGGACAACCCGATCAACGGCCGGGCGGGGGACAAATCCTTTTATTACATGCTCTCCACGGAGGTCTCCGGGATGTTGCCGGCCGGGCCCTGCGTACTTAGGGTGACCAACCAGGCGTTCAAGACCCAGCAGGCCTACTTCTCCAGCTGGATCCGCCCGGCGGGCGGCTGGAAGGTGCTGGAGAACAACCACGAATCCCTGGGCACGGCGTCCCAGGTCGAGGATGTCTCGGAGATCGAAGCGGCCTGGAGCAAGGACGAGCAGTTCCGGGTGCTGACGGCCCGGCTGAGCCGCTAGCGCGTCAACCGACGGAAGGAACGACTGGATGAGGATCGCAAATGGGATGCTGGCCTTTGCCCTGGCCGCCGTGTGGACGGCCGTCGCAGGGGCCCATCCGCCCCCCGTGCCCGAGGACACCGGCTCGGCGTCCGATATGCTCAAGAAGAAGCGCAAGACGCCCTATGTGTCGCTGGGAGCTTCGGAGATCGAGGACAAGCAGGCGTACAAGCGGGAGGGGTACCTGGACATCAAGAGCGTGAAGGTGACCAGCGCCGATCCTGTCGTCGTCGAGGTGGAGTTCTGGGAGGAGCTGGAGCCGGAGCCGGGCGGGCTGCTGGTGTTCTTGGTGCCGGACGGGGCCAAGCAGTTCAAGTACGCCGCCTATCTGCCCGAGCCCGCCGAGGACGGGGCTCCCGACGAGTGGGGGGTGTTTGCGCTGAGCGGCAAGGGGATCTACGAGGACCGGGTCGGCCCGGCCAGCTATGTGCGGGACGGGGCGCTGATGACCGTCACCGTGCCCACGGAGGGCATCGACATGAAGAAGCAGATGGTCCACGTGCACGTGCTCAGCGGGCCGGACAACGACAGCCTGTGGAAGGACGAGGCCCCCAACGAGCGCAAGGGACTGGACCTGCCTTGATCACCGCCCGGTAGTCACCGGGTAGTCGCACCACCGGGGCCCGGGTGTCATGATGGGCGCCGTGACGATCGCTAGCCATCGATGGTTCCGTCTGAGTGTGCTGTTGTGCGGGCTGCTGTGTACCTGCCAGACGCCTGCGGACGATGATCTGGCCTGCGACGACGATGACACCGCCGCGGACGACGACTCGGCCGCGGGCGACGACGACTCGGCGGCGGACGACGACGATGATGCGGTGGACTGCACGGACCCGGTGCCCGCCCCCTGCGACCGCATCTGGCCCACCGCCGGCGAGCTGTACTACCAGCAACTGGGGTTCGGTGGTTTTTCGATGGGGGAGGCGGCGCTGGTGGTGGGGGCGGGCGGTGACATCCTGCTGGTCGATGCCGGCAACGACAGCCACGACGACGATATCCGCGACGCCCTCCATGAGCTGATCAGCCACATGAACAGCGACGGCGGGTACGTGGCGGCGCCCTTTGCCGACGGCCAGCTGGAGCACGTGTTGATCACCCACTTGCATGCGGACCATTCCGATGGCCTGCAGGATCTGCTGGCGGACGTGCAGGTCACCGGGCGGGTGGTGCACCGGGGGTTCGTGGACCTCACGGGCGCTACGGGGGAGGGCAGCGCCCAGCAGCTGTGCGACACCCTGGCCGCCCACCCGGGGCTGGAAAAGGCGCTGTGTGAGACGGCCAGCGAGGCGCCGTGCGATCCGGGCAGCTGGAGCGGGACCTACCCGGCCACCGGTTGCCCCGGCCTGGAGCACGGCAACCTGGAACAGACCGGCTGCAGCGGGCGGGCCTACCTGGAGCTGGGGGAGGGGACCCGCGTCGAGCTGTTCGCCGCCAATGGGTTCATGGCCATGGAGAGCTACGAGGCGCTGGAAGGGCCGCTGATGGACGACGACAGCAACGGCGAGAATGCCCGCAGCGTCGGCGGCGTGGCCATCCACGGGGAGTTCCGCATGCTGTTCGCGGGGGACCTCACCGGGGGCGGGTCGGACACGGACCCGGTGGAGGCGTTCTACGCTGAGCGCCTGGAAGCGGCCACGGACCTGGACGACCGGGGCGTGGACGTACTGCACGCCGGCCACCACGGGCGGGACACGTCGAGCTCGGCGGTGTGGGTCGATGCCCTGCTGCCGGCGGACGGGCTGAGCCGCAATGCGGTGATGGGGATCTCGGAAGCTCACGTCAACTCGCCCCACGCCGAGGTGCTGGAGACCCTCCTGGATGGCGGCCGGCTCACCGAGGGGCGCGGCTGGGCAACGACTGTGTCCCTGGGTGGGGCGACGCACGGAGATCTGATCGATGCGGAGGGCGGCAGCATCGTCATCGCGACGATGGACGGGGGGGATACCTATGCCGTACAGGCCATCGGCACGGACGGGGTGGTGCTGGAGAGCCGGGCGTTCCATTCGGTGCGGCGGTGCCGGTGATTGCCGCGGGCCGGGGCTTCGGGACTATTACCGCTCCTTCACGGGCATCGTGAATCGACCTTCCAGTCGCAGAGCCAGACGATAGAACAGCACGTTCAGGTACGCATACGAGAGGGGCACCCACAGTGGCAGACCGGCGAGGTCCGGCGCGTTCCACCACCAGACGCCCCCGGCGATACCGCCGTATTCGAGGATCACAGCGAGCACGATGCTCACCGCCACCACGAGCAAGATGGCCCGGCTGCGCATGAAGACGCAGATCGTGGCCACCACCACGAGCATCGCCAGGTTGGAAACCAACGACTGCGACCACAACGCATGGCTCGCGCCGATCAGCAGGGGCAGCGACACGATCTCGAAGACGGTGGCCAGCGTCGAGGGCGGCAGCGGCGCCTCGGTCCGGATCCCGGTCATCCGGCCCAGATCCCTGACGATGCGGAACAGCGTGAGGGAGAAGAATCCCCACCCGATCGGTAGCCACAGGGGGATGGAGACGAGCTGCGGCGAGGCGTAGGTGTAGGTCCCCTGGGAGGTCACGGCGATCTCCACCACGGTCATCACGGAGACCGCGATGGCCATGCGGATGATCTCTAGGCGGGAGTGCCACCGCCACAGCGCGATCCCGGTGGCTGCGCAGACAATGCCGAGCAACACGCGAGGCTGGGGCCCGATGGTCCAGAAGCACAGGACGCAGAGCAGGAAGAACAGGATCTTGGCGGAGAGAGCCAACACAGCGGCATCGAGGGTAGCGACTCCAGCGGCCGGTGGGAAATGCTCGGGTGCATTCGCTTGCGGTTGGTCTGCGCGGTGTGCTGCCGGTAGCCGGGGTCACCGTCCGATTTCCGGACCCCCCGTCCGGTTTCCGGACTCCCGTCCGCAGCGCACCCCTCTGAAACCCTGTGGTCGCGGGGAAAGCCGTCCTGGCACGGTCCCTGCTGTTCCTCCCCTCCGTATGGGCCCAGCGGCGTTTTGCGGCCTGGGCCCAACCAAGCTGCAAACCGGAGGAAACCATGCCTACAAACGACACCAACCGCCCCCTGACCCGCTTCGACGACCTGCCCGAAAAGGCCCGCAGGGACTCGTTGGGCCCACCTGACACAGCGATCCAGGTCCGCTGCCTGCACTGTGACCACGTCTTCTCGTCCGACGCCATGGTCTGGTACCGCGGCTTCTGGCGCTGCCCCCGCATCACCTGCGGCGGGGCCGGCTTCCTGTTCGACATCTACCCCACCGCCTCGGTGTTCTTCAAAGAGGATGCCGTGGACGGCGAGACGGACGAGTGGGGGATCACGGTGTTCATGACGGACGAGGATTGGGAGGAGGATGGGGAAGAAAATGGGGGGGAGCTGGCCAGGATCGAGCCGGGCTGAATCTTATCGGATCTTGGCCGTCAATCGTCGCCGACGGGGCAACCAAGAGGACGAGGATCATGACTGGAAGACGCTTGTTCGAGCAACCATTGCGGTGGGCGTGCTGCCCTGCCTGTTGTTGCCGGCCCTGGCCGTTGGCCAGCCCACTAGCTACCGCCAGAATCCGCCGGTGGTGGCGCGGGACCCGTTACATGTGGCCACCTGCCCATCGGTCTGCGCCGGCCAGGGAGGCTGGTCCGGAGCCTGGAACACCACCCGTACCGACGCCATGTCGGTCTGCAATTGCCGGGATTGCTCGTGACCATCCGAGCGACGCTTTGGCTCCTGCCTCGCACGGTTGGCCGCCCCGTTCGATTCCTACTAGTCCTTGTCAGGCCCCAGGTGGGACGGTATATCCAGCGGAGACTTACCTCGTGCGCCAGTAGCTCAGGGGATAGAGCAGCGGCCTTCTAAGCCGCTGGTCGCAGGTTCGATTCCTGCCTGGCGTGCCATACTTGTACATAGACAGAACTTCGGGATTCGCGTCCGCATACGGCA
>CAZDDH010000079.1:0-33862 GCA_964504165.1 uncultured Rickettsiales bacterium
ATGGCTCACCCCTACATCTTGTGGCAGGAGGCGCTAACCGTCTACCCCCCTTTCACAAATTGCGCGTAACAGAAAATGTGGCGCCTGTGGTAGGGTCGCCGTCATGTCGGGGATTCTCTCATTGGTTTCATTGCTGGCAGCGGTAGCGCTGGTGGACGTCCTGTTGAGGGCGTCTGTTAGACACTAGAAGACCTGCCCAGCCCTCGCCTGCGCATCTTCCTGAGGGAAGATACGGAAGGACTCGCCAAACTGATCCACGAAATACATCGACCAACTTGTCATGAGTACGGCCAGCGGCAGCAGGATCACCGCCCCCATATAAGGTAGCAGCGCGATGCAGCAGGTCATGCAGGTCGCCAAAAGGGCCACGCAGGCCACCACGATGCCCACGCCCAGGCGGGCCAGCCAGAACAACAACACCGCCCCCAGGTAGGGCGCCATGATCTCGGTCCGGACCTTGGCCCAGGCCGGCCCCACCGTGCTGCCGGTCGCGTACATGGTGGGTACCACCAGCTGGTTCAGGACCCACTTGATGATCCCGAAGAAGACCGCCATGGCGGCGATCAGCCCGACGGCCACCGCGATCCCCAGCACCGCCATCACCCCGAACTCCCGCGCGGCGATATCCACGTAGGCCAGGCCGACCCCCAGCCCCAGGAACAGCGCGACGAGGAACAACGCCGTCACGGACAGGATGACGCGCACCACGAACAGGTTGTTGCCCTGGACGCTGTGGGCCTTCCACGGCTCGATGACGGCGCCCCGGTTGCGGGCGATGCCGTCGATGAACATGAACTCCCCCCGGGCCTTGATCCATGCGAGGACCAGGAGGATCGCGAAGAAGAGCAACAACACCACCGCGGACACGGCGATGATGATGACCAGGTATTCGTCCAGCCAGGCCTCTGCCTGGCCCAGGCCGCCGCCACCCCCGTGGCCGCCGTGGCCCGAGCTGCTCGAATGGCTGTTCCCCGAGTGGCTGTAGGAGCCGCCCCCTTCCCCGAGGGCCGCCAGCCAGGCGCAGAAGCCCAGCTTGAGCCACTTGACCAGGTCAAAGGGCTGGAAACACACCAGCATCATGCGAGCCCAGGCCCTCGTCAGCGGGCCACCGATGGATACAAAACTCATGGCCGATGCCCTCCGCGCTGGGCTGTACTACGGGCCAAGGCCCTTCCTATTGCCAAATTGGGTCGATCGGGCACAACTCCCTTCAGATATCCGGCCCGCGTTCGATACCCCTGGTAGTAACAACATGCCCATCCGCCCCGCCGATCCCGAATTCGCCCGTTTCCGTACGGTGACCCGCATCAGCGTGCTGGACCAGCAGGGCCGTGTCGTGGACGGCAAACCGCGGGTCGCGCCCACCCCAGAGGCCCAGCCCAAGGGAGCCGATGCGGAGGCCCGGAGGCCCCGCGATGGGTTCGCCCCCCGGCTCGACCAGACGTTGGAAGACGAGCGGCCGGACGAATCGACGGCCTACGCTCGCCAGGGACGGCGAGGCTGGCTGAAGCGGATGCTGGAACGGGTGGACGAACTGTTCGCCGGCCCAGCGGGGACCAGCCCGACCGTGCTCGACGCCGAGGCCGTGGGCGAAGGGGCCGCCGCCGGTCCGTCTGCCTCGGACCATGCCTCAGCCACGGAGTCTGCGACCGAGAGTAGCGAGGATCTGTGGCAGCGGTTCAATCGCTGGCCGTCGCGCATCATCGCCGCCTACGCCGGCACCGACGAGGCACCGGAGCCCTCCTTCACCGCGATCCTCTGAGCGTTCCCTTGCGGGCGCCCCCGCGCCTTGGCACGATGAGCACCATGTTGTCCCGATTTGCCTTGATCCTCCTGGCCCCGGTGGCCTGGTGCGCCGCTGCGGGGGCTGCTGAACCGGCACCCTGGCACCCCGCCCCTCCGCCGGCGGATGATGCCATCTACTTCGTGCTGGTCGATCGTTTCGCCAACGGCGACCCGGCCAACGACGGCGCCATCGACCCCGCCGACCCCCAGGCGTTCCACGGCGGCGACATCGCCGGCGTCATCGCCCACCTGGACGAGATCCAGGCCCTGGGCGTGCGCACCGTGTGGTTGTCGCCGGTGTTCACCATGCGCACCGACAAGTTCTTCGAATGGGGGGCCTTCCACGGGTACTGGGTCGAGGATCTCACCACCGTCGAGCCCCGGTTCGGCGACCTGGCGGCGCTGCGGCAGCTCAGCGACGAGCTGCACGCCCGCGGGATGCGGCTGCTGCTGGACGTGGTGTTCAACCACGTGGCCATGGACGGGGCCCTGCTCCAGCAGCACCCGGACTGGTTCCACGCCGAGTGCGACATCACCGACTGGGACGACCCCCACCAGCTCACCGACTGCCGTGTCCACGGATTACCGGACCTGGCCCAGGAACACGAGCCGGTCTACCGGCACTTGCTGGAGGCCTCCGCGCACTGGATCCAGGCCGTGCGTCCCGACGGCTTCCGCATCGACGCGGTGCGCCACATGCCGCTGAGCTTCATGGCCCGCTACAGCGCGGACATCCGCGCGCAGGCGGGGAGCGGGTTCTTGCTGCTGGGGGAGGACTTCCAGGGAGACGCCCTGAGCCTGTCCCACACCTTCGCCGAGGGGGGCTTCGGCGCCCTGTTCGACTTCCCGCTGCATTACGCCATGCTGGACGTGTATTGCCACGATCAGCCGCCGGGGCGCATGGCCGCGGCCCTGTCGGCGGACCAGCATTACGACCGGCCTGAACGGCTGGTGACCTTCCTGGACAACCACGACCGTCCCCGCCTGCTGTCCGCCTGCGGTGGGGATCTGGAGCGGGCCCGTCAGGCGCTGACCTTCCAGCTCACCACCCGCGGGATCCCCGCCCTGAACTACGGCACCGAGGCGGGCCTGGAGGGGGCGGAGGAGCCCCACAATCGCGGCGACATGGTCTTCGGTGCGGGCCACCCGCTGGGGGCACACGTCACCGAACTGCTGGCGTTACGGCGGGCCCATGTGTCGCTGCAACAGGGGACGACACGGTTGCTGGCCCTGGACGACGAGCTGTTCGTCTATGCCCGACTGGACGACGCCGAAGGGGCGCTGATCCTGGTGAATCGTTCGGCCGAGGAACGGCACTGGGCGGTCCCACAAGGCATCCTGCGGGGAGCGACCGCGGCGGACCTGTGGACGGCGGCCCCCCTGGATCCGGCGGCCCTTGTTGTGCCACCGCAGTCCACAGCGGTGGTTGTGCTGAGCCCCGGAGAGGGGGGGGACTGGCCGGATCACGACGCCATCGGTGCCGCGGCCGCCCCGCGGCGGGAGGTACGGGTGACGGTCCGCGGCGCCACGCCTGGCGAGGGGGACACGTGGCTGCTCGTGGGCGCAGGCCCGACGCTGGGCAACTGGGATCCGGCGGCGGGGGTGGAGCTGGCCGCCGATGGCACGGGGGCCGTCCGGCTCCCCGAGGGCATGGTGATGGAGTGCAAGGCCGTGCTCCGCGATGCCGACGGCAACGTGCGCTGGCCCCAGGGCATCAACAGCTACCTGCTGGTGGACGATTCGCCGGAGCTGGAGCTGGTCGTGGAGTGGAAGTAGCGGGGTGGTTCAGCGGGTGCGGACGAGCATCTGCTGCTTGTCGAGCTTCACCCCCAGATCCGGGATCTCGATGTCGGGGATGTCCGGATTCCAGAACTGGATGCCGTGGTTGAGCTCGTAGGTGGCCATCGCCGCCAGCCGGTCCTCCTGGGGGCCACGGAGTAACCGCACGGCCTTGTGAGCTTCCGCGGCGACCTTCTCCTTGGTGGTGCGTTTGCCCAGCGCCTCGATGGCCGGGATGGCCGAGCGATCGCCGATGCGGACCAGCACCTGCATCAACTCCACCTGGGTCTGCACGAACAGCACCTTGTCCCGCTCCATCAGCGCGGTGATGCAGCCCACCGAGTTCTCGTTGGCCATCGGGATCAGCAGGTTCAGCGCGCTACGCCAGGCCGCCGAGTTGGTCTCGTAGCCCACCTCCAGCTGCACCAGCGGCAGCAGCTCGGGGTGGGCGTAGTAACGCAGGGAGTTCAGCGCGGCGGCCCGCACCGAGGGGTTCTTGTCCGTGTGGACCAGGTTGGTCAGCGCGGCGGCCACCCGGGACGCGGGCAGATCCGGCTTGCCCAGGCCGGTGGCGCATTTGATCCGCACCATGGCGTCCTTGTCGTCGATCAGCGCCAGGTAGGCGTCGTACATGCGGGGGTGCTGGAATCCCTCGGCGGTCTCCAACGCCTTGAGTCGCAGCTCCCGGTCCGCGCTCTCGTCCCGGGCGATGAACACCGCCATGTCGATCTGGCTTTGGATGTCCAGCAGCAGCATGGCGTCCAGCAGGCGTCTGGCGAAGCTCGGATCCAGGTGCCGGTAGCTGGCCAGTGTCTTGGGAACGGAGGCGAACAGGTTGCGCGGGTCCCGCTTGAGCAACGCCCGCAGCGCCTTGGCCCGGTTCGAATCGTCCACCGAGTCTGTCTCGAAGATCTGATGCAGCTCGGCGATGGACTCGTTGCCCGGGATCTCGCCGAGGGCGCCCACGGCGATGCCGCACAGCTCGTTGGAGACCCCGTCCATGCACACTTGCTGGAAGGCCGGCACGGCCTCCTCGCTCTGGTGGGTCCGCAGCATCTGCGCGGCCTCGCGTTGCCGCTCGGCCTTGTCATCGTGGAGCATGACCTCGATCAGCTCCGCGTCTTTCATGCGCTTGAGCGCCTTGGCCGACGCGTGCTGTGGTGTGACCCACACGGCGATCAACAACGTCGTCCACAGCACCATCGGGGTGATCCGAATCGGCACGTCGATCCTCCCGGCACCCTCCTCGACCCCATTGCAGGGTAAGCGATCCGGCGCAAGACGTGTAGTCGGGAGGCGGTTTCGGCGGTTTGACCCGGGGCCGGCATGCCCGCAAACTGTGCGCGTCAATCCACCTAGAGGTTGGAAAGAAGCGCGTCATGTCGGGAGACCTGCCGGAGCCCACAACCCCCTCGAGAGCTTCGTGCCTGGTCTGCCAGGACGGGGGCGATCGGGTGCCCTTCACCGGCGTCCTGTGTATCGGCCGTGATCCCCTCAACGAGCTGATCCTCTGGCACCCGCGGGTGAGCTCGAGGCACGCCATCATCCTGTGGTCCGGGGGGAGCTGGCGGATCCGGGATCTGGGCTCCCAAAATGGCACTACGGTCAACGGACGGCGGATTCAGGCCTGGCAGGCCCTTGCAGCGGGGGATGTCATCCGGTTTGCCGGCGAGTCGTCGTGGACCGTGGATGCGCTGTCCATCCCCGCCGCCGCGCACAACATCACCGCGATGGTCGAGATCGACGCCAGCCACCGTCGCGTCGTCATGTCCACCGACCGCTTCGTCATCGGTACGACCCCGTGGTGTGACCTGACCGTCGTGCCGTGGGATGCCTCCATCCGGGGAGCCCTGCTGGTGCTCTTCGAGGAGGAGGGCTCCCTGTGGGCCGAACCGGTGGCCGGGGTCCCGGGTATCACCCTTGACGGCGCCCCCTGGGACGGAGAGGCGCTGCTGCTGGATCAGCCCCGGCAGGTCTCCTTGGGTGATACGGCGCTGAATCTACTGCCGGGCGTCGTGGGTCAGAGCGATCGCACCGAGCGGGTCCAACGGGTCCGCAAGGAGTACGACCTGACCCTGCACCTGACCTTCGAGGGCCCGGCGGAGGGATTGATCCAGGTCGACTTTCACGGCGGGACGTGGTCGACCCGCGCCGGGATGCGCTTCGTGTTCCTGTACCTGCTGGCCGCGGCCGGCGGCGACTGGGTGCCGGACCGGGACGTCAAGATCGGCCTGTGGGGCAAGGCTGGCGACAACGTGGCGACGAGCTCCGCGTACTACAAGCTGATCCACGATACCCGCCAGATGTTCCTGGCCCAGGGCATCGACGGCTGGTTCATCGACAAGCGGCGGGGGAGCAGCCGGCTGCGGTTGCCTGCTTCGCGGATGGTGATCACGCGGCTTTGAATTTGGCCGTTCACACCCGTTTGCTCCGCGCCCATTCTTGATACCATCTGACGTATCGCGAACCAGGTGGACGCGCCGTTCATGAAGCAGGTTTTTTTACCGCTACTGAGCCCCTGGGACCGGGGCACCGATCCGCAGCCCAACCGGCCGCTGCCGGTGGTGACCCTGTGCCTGGCGGCGGTGATGGTCATCGGCGCGATGGTCTGGCACGGGCCGCAGCGTGCGGCCGAGGAGCGGTTTGCCGACTCGCTGGGGCATGCGCTGGACTACTACGAGACCTTCGAAGACGCAGATGCCCGGGGGCTGTTGGAGCTGTGTGTAGCCAGTCATTCCAGGGGTCTGTGTGAAGACGACCTCCGGCGTGCGATGTCAGAGCGGCCGGGCGGCGGCGCCAACCCGCCCATGCAGTCCGCACGCCAGGCCCACCTGGACTCCTTGGTGGCGCAAGCGCAGGCCGACTGGAACGCCCAGCCCCAGGTCCGCTGGGGCCTGGTCCACCCGTCATGGTCCCTCTCCGGCCTGTTCCTGCATTCGCTGTTCCAGCCGTCGGTCCCGGCGCTGCTCGTCACGCTGCTGTTGATGCTCTACGTCCTGGCGGTGCTGGAGCAGGCGTGGGGGCCGTGGCTGACCCTGCTCGTGTTCTGGGTGGGCGGCCCGCTCACCGCCCTGGCCGCCGCCTTCTTGCCCGCCTCGATCACCGGCGGCGCAGGCGCCCTGGCGGTGGCCATGGGGGCGAGCCTGGTGCGCTTGAGGCGGGCGGACGTCCGGCTGGTGTGGCTGGATCGGTCCCTCAAGCGGTCGGCGCCCGGCTCGTTCGTCGTACCGGCATGGGGGATGCTGGCCGCGTGGTCCGTCGGCGGCGCGATGCTGGTGGCGCTGGCCCCCAGCCCCTTCGCTTCGCTGGCCACCCAGGCGACCGGGTTCGCTCTGGGCGCCCTGACCAGCGCCGTGTTCGCCTGGCTCGGCATCGAAGGCCGTTTGAGTGAACTCGTCAGCTTCCGACACGGCTGGCCCCGGCCCCCCGAGTCCAAGCCCGCACCGGCTCATTCCACCGGCCAGGTCCCGCCGGCCGAAGCCAGGCCGCCGCGCCGGGCGTCGCAGCCCGTGGCCAAGGATCCATCCCTCGATCCCGAGCTCCTCGCCTCCTCCATCGCAGACTGGCTCGGCTACTCGGCGGAGGTGCTGGACGATCCGGACGCCACGGCCCCCGTGCGGCCCCAGGAAAACACGTCTGTCTCCGGCAAGCAGTTCCCCATCCCCTTCGGCCGCTACCAGCTCACTGGGATCGCCGGCGAGGGGGGTATGGCCATCGTCTTCCGGGCCGTCCTGCCCGGGCCGATGGGGTTCGAGAAGGACCTGGTCGTCAAGCTGATCCGGCCCGCACTGCTGGAGGACGCCGCCTTCCGCGACACGCTGACCACCGAGGCGCTCATCGGCTGCCAGCTCCACCACCGCAACATCGTCGAGGTGTACGAGTTCGGCCAGCAGGACGGCCAGTACTTCCTGGCCATGGAGCTGGTGGACGGCATCTCGCTGGCCTACCTGCTGCGCCGCCAGCAGCGCCTGAGGGAACCCCTGCCCCCGGCCGTCGTGCTGGAGTGGATACGCCAACTGCTGGCGGGCCTGGACTACGCCCACGGCGCCACCGGCAAGGACGGCGCCCACCTGGGGGTGATCCACCGGGACCTCAAGCCCTCCAACATCGTGGTGTCGCCCACCGGAACCATCAAGATCCTGGACTTCGGCATCGCCAGCGCAGCGGTGAATCGCCCCGCTCCTGACGCCACGCCGACGGCCCTGGGAACGCCCCGTTACATGAGCCCCGAGCAGACCCTCCGCGACGAAGAACTGACGCCGGCCAGCGATCTGTTCAGCCTGGGGGTGATCCTGTACGAGGTCGTCACGCTGCAGCGCCTGTTCCAGAACATGCCCGGCCAGCATCTGGCCCGTAGCGTGCTGGAGATGCCCCTGGACGAGCCCCTACGCAAGGCCGAACAGCAGCTCCCGGGGGTGGCCACCTTGCTCCAGGGCATGCTGGTACGGGACCCCTCTCGGCGCATGAGATCGGCGACGGAGGTCAGCCGGGCGCTGCGGCCGCTCATCGAGACCTACGGCGACGCCGACAGGGCCCGGAGCTGGTTGTCGAGCACCGTGGAGCAGACCAAGGCCGAGGCCGCCCGCGTGGAGCTCCCCGACTTCGTCCAGCCCGGCTTCGCCACGGGCTGGGAATCCACCGCCGGCTCCTCGACGACCTGAGGGCTCAGTCCACTAACAGGTAATACGCCCGGATCACCGCCCCCACCGGCGGCAGGGTCTCTTGGGTGAACACCACGGCGTTGCTGTCCTCGTCGTACGCGTAGGCGTAGGGGATCGAATAGCTGGGGTCCTCGGTGAGGTCGAACTCCGGTGACTCACCGGGGCCATCCAGGTCCAGATAGACCTCCAGCGTGCCGGGCTGGGGCGTGCCGGTGAGGGGGTAGGCCAGCTCCAGCGGGGATGCCACGGTGGCCAGGTTACCCATCGCCTCGGACCAGTCGTGCTCGCAGATGCTGGCGAACTGGGCCATCTGGGGGCCAAGTGCCGATACCACTTCGTGGTAGCCGGTGCCCCGTTCCGCGTCGCCCCAGGAGCTGGAACAGCCGCCTGGATCATCGCCGACGATGGCGGCGAAGTAGATGTTGGCCTCGCCGGTCTTGAGGGTCGTCAGCCACGGCACGTACTCGTCCACGCCCATGTACTGCTCCTGCTCCGGGCACTCGGAGGCGGGGTGGCTGGCGTCGTCCTCGTCGCTGACGATCACCACGATCAGATCGGCCTCTGGCCGGTAGAAGCCGGCGTTGTACCCGTAGACCAGCGGCTCGCTCAGCGCCCGGTGACTGGCGTCCAGGCCCGCCTCGCACGAGCCGTAGCCGTCGGCGCCCATGGTCATGTTGCCCGCGAAGCTCTCCTCGGGGTCGGGGGTGGTGGTGTCGATGTAGGGCGTCGAGCCGTACAGCCGGCCGATCTCCGGCTGGCCCTGGTAGTCGTCCAGCACGGTGATGCCGATGTGGTAGTCCACGTTCGTGTCGATGAACTGGGCCAGCAGTACGGGGAAGTACGCCTGCAATGCGGCCTGCTCCTCCATCATCGAGCAGGAATTGTCCACCACGAACAGCACATCCACGTGCCCGTTGGCGGACACCTCGAACAGGTCCTCTGCCGGCTCGACGGAGGTGTCGTCGTCATCGTCCGCGTGGTCGTCGTCGTCCAGCTGGAGGCTACCGGTGGATTCGCACCCCCCCAGGGCGAACAGCAACACCACCGCCAGGATCAGGCGTGTCGAGGTCATGTTGGCGGCCCCCTTTCCGGGGTCCATTCTACATGGAAGTTACGGACCGTTACTTGGAAGCGAGCAGCCCCTGGTTCTGGGCCACGGCGGCAGCCTTGCGCTCCTTGGCGGCCTTGTGCATGCCGGTGAAGTCGAACACCAGGTTGAGGCCCAGGATGTTGGAGGCGGCGCTGTAGGTGCCGGCGTCGATCTTGTTCACCGGGGTGCCCCCCAGGCCGGTCTGTACGCCCACGCTGTCCGCTTCGGCCACCGTGCGCTCCTCGTAGAAGATGTGGGCGTAGGTGAAGTGGGCCTGGAAGCCCTTGAAGCGTCCCGACACGCCGCAGGCCAGCAGGTGTTTGGGCAGGTCGTGGGAGGTGATGTTGAGGGTCTCGTCCGGTACGGCCGAGCTCTCGTAGCCGTAGCCGAAGCGGAATCCCAGCACGTCCTGGATCGGCTGAATCTCGCCGCCGAAGCGGATGCTGAAGGTGTTCTTGTAGTTCTGGACGATGGAGTAGGTGCCGTCCCCGGTGGGGCCCTTGTAGGACTCCAGCTGCGTGCAGTCCACCAGGCCCAGCTCGCAGGCGTCGATGTCGGCAACCCGGCTCTGCAGCTCCTCGACGAAGGTGTTGCCGTCCTCGGACATCAGGTCCACGTCGATGCCCTCGGCCTGGATGGCGTCCGTGCCCTTCCAGAACTGGAACTCGGCGTCCACTTCCAAGTTGAGCCAGGCGGTGGGGGCCACCAGCACGCCAAACTTAAGGATCGGCGCCACACGCTCGGAGACGATCAGGTCGTCGTCGGTGCCGGTGACGAGCATCGACGATGTGTCGGTGAACTCGACAAGTTGCCCCATCGTCTCATCCAGCTCCTTGAGGTAGTCGCCGCCCACGTTGCCCTCGAGGTTGACCGAGCCCTTCCCGCGGAAGGTGTAGGACGGGTAGAAGGAGACGCCGAAGCGCAGCCAGTCCTTGGGCATGACCATGATCCCGGCGTTCCAGTAGGGCTTCCATTGCTGGGCCTGGAACTCGGCGTGGATGTCCCACTGGGGGTGTTCGGGGCTGGACCCGGACGAGGTCTGGATGTCGCTGGGGGCCCAGAAGTTCTCCTTCATCTCGATGTACAGCAGCTGGAAGCCGGCGCCCACGGCGATGAAATCGGCGATGCGCCAGCCGGCGGACAGGAAGAAGTTGCCCTGCAGGATGCGCATGTAGGTCATGCGGTAGCGGTTGGCGCCGTACTCGGGGTAGGTCAGCCACGGTGCCAGCGGGGCGTACAGCCCGATGGCGAAGGTCAGGTCCGGATTGTCCAGCCCGATGGACAGGGCCACCTCGGGGATGGGGCGGAACTTGTCCTGGTTGTGGACCGCTTCGTAGGCCCCTTCCGTTGTGACGGGGGCACCCATGTCGTCCAGCTTCCAGCGGCCCTCGCCCCCTTCGCGCAAGAAGGTGGTGCGCTGCTCGTACAGGATCAGCCCGCCGCTGAACTGCACGCCGTCGAGCTGCCATAGCCCGGCGGGGTTGTAGTGGGCGGCCATGATGTCATCCGCCAGGGCGGTGAAGGCGCCGCCGCGGCCCAGCCCGACGATACCGGCGTCCGGGGTGAGTAGCCCGGCGGCCATGACCGGTAGGGTGCAGGTCAGACTCGCAACCAGTCCCAACAGGGCGACGTATCGGCGCATGAAATCTCCTCCTCGCGGCGACACCTGGGGGCCGCGACCGGCGCAGCATAGCACGCTGCGATTGACTCTCATTCAGTGCAGAGGCTACAGGGTAGGCAAACATGAGATTGACGGCATATGTAAATACCCTCATGTTAATATCATGGCACACACACACGGCCCTACGACGCGGCGCGCATCCCATCCCCCCAAGCGGAACGAGCTCCCCGACGAGGGCTGTGTGAGCGCCACGGTAGCGTTGCTTGGCGCGATGGCCCACCCCGTGCGGGTGCGGGTGTTGCTGGCGTTGAGCCGGCTGGGGCCCCAGGCCGTGGGGGAGCTGCAGTCGTTGCTGGGGGTGGAGCAGAGCGCCCTGTCCCACCAGCTGCGCACTTTGCGGGACGCTCATCTGGTGGTCGGCGAGCGGGCGGGCAAGCGGGTCATCTACCGCCTGACCGATCATCACGTGGCCCACATCGTCGAGGACGCGCTGACCCACTCCCTAGAATCCGCCGGCCCCCGCTGAGCGCCACATCTCGTAAATAGTTTTCCGTTTGCGCGGCCGTCGCGTGTCTATCCAGACAACATCCCTGCCGGGCACCAGGGACGGAGCGCGTCCCCAATGGAGGAAAACCGAAGAGTTCGTACCGGCCTTGCGGCCGGAGCCAGCGTGTTGCTGTTGCTGGCGGTGGCCTGTGTGAGCCAGCAGCTTGGAGATCGTCAAGAAGGCCAGGAGGTGCTCTACCTGTTCATGGCCGACGGGGATCTGGAGTCCGCCGACCTGCTGCTGGACAACTGCTGGCCGGTGGAACGGTCCGAGCCGTGGTGCATCGACGGCATGCCCGAGTGGAACAAGAAGCTCGACCCCTACAACGAGAACTACTGGGAGATGGTGTTCTACGCCCTGCGGCCGCTGCGGCACCTGATCTGGGCCTACGAGGAGACCGGGGACCCCGCTTACGTGGACAAGCTCGTGGAGATCCTCCACAGCTTCGCCGACACCTACCCCACCAACAACCCGGCCTGGGATCCCCACACTTCGTCGTTCCGGCTGATGATGCTGGTGCAGTGCTACTGGAAGCTGGACGGCTGGGGGGAGCTGGACGACGACCTGGCCGACAAGCTCGAGGACCACATCTTCGGCGAGGCAGCCTACCTGTACGAGCCGGCCCACTTCGAGAGCGGTTACAACCACGGTTTTACCGAGGCGGCGGCCCTGCTGGTGGCGGCGGCCAACTTCCCCGAGCACAACGAGAACTCCGGCTGCGGCGGGATCACGTGGTCGGAGCGGGCGCTGAAGCGCATGGACACGCTGATGGAGGAGGCGGTGGACGAGGACGGCGTCGAGGTTGAGCAGTCGCCGTACTACCACTTCTATGTGGCCAACTTCGCGTTCCAGATCGACACCTGGGCGCAGCAGTATGACGTCCCCCTGTCCGACTTCTTCCACGACCGGTTCGAGGCGATGGTGCGCTATTCGACGCTGATCCCGGCGCCGGATGGCTTCGTGCCGCTCATCGGGTCGAGCATCCGGAAGAATGTCCAGTCCGACAGCCTGGGGCTGCTGCCGATGATGGGCGAGATCTACCCGGAGCTTCAGTACATCGTCACGGCCGGGGAGCAGGGTGTGGAGCCCACCGAGACGGCCACGCTGTTCCCGTCGTCGGGGCAGTTCATCGCCCGGTCCGGCTTCGGGCCCCCCGAGGAATTCGCCCAGCAGACCCACCTGGTCTTCGACGTGGGCTCCTATCGAACCGATCACAGCCACCGCGACGCGCTGGCCATCAATTTGTACGCCAGCGGCCTCACCGTGCTGCCGGACTCGGGGCTCTATTCCTATGAGGTGGGGCCGCTGGCGAACTATTTCCCCCACACCCGCGCCCACAACACCGTGGTGGTCGACGGCGGCGAGCAGGCGTCGGGGGACGCCGAGGCCCTCACCACCCAGATCGACGACGGCTGGGCCTATCAGTCCGGGTTCCACACCCTGTACGACATGGTGGTCCACGAGCGCGGCGTGCTGCTGCTGGAGCGGGATCTGGTGCTGGTCATCGATCGCCTGGACAGCAACCGGGAACGGGAATACGCCCAGACCTGGCACACGCCCAACGACATCGAACCCGTCGGCGATGCCACCGCCCTGACCGTCCACGATGAGGACGATCTGCCGCTGCTGACCATCCACCAGGCGTGGCCCGACGACATGGAGCTGTCCCTGGTCAGCGGCCAAGAGGAGCCGGTGGTGCAGGGCTGGTATTCGGAGATCTACGAGGAGGCGCTGCCCCGGTACGCCGCGGAGTACCGGGTCAATGCCTACGACGCCGAGTTCGTGACGCTGCTGGCCACCGGGCCCTTCGCCGGCTTGGACGCGACGCTGGACGTGGACGAGCTCGAAGAAACCACAACCATCGATATCGTGCTGGACGATCGGGCTTGGCAGGTCCAGATCGACGCCCTGTTTGCGGAGGATGAGTATGTCTCTGTCACGTACATTGAGTAGCGGTGCCCTGATCATCGCCCTGACGGGGCTGGCCGGCTGCGGTGGGGGCCTGGAGCCGGGCGTTTCCCTGGTCTTCGACGATTACTTCATCGACCAGTGGTACGGCGAGAAGGAGCGGTTTGAGGGCTACGGCGCGCGGGCCACGTTCTCGTTGGCCCTGTTCGATACCTTCGACGAGGAGGAAATCGGCTGGCTGCACGAGCTGGAAGGTGACGGCCACGAGATCGGCTGCCACAGCCTGACCCACGTCAACCCGCTGGAGTTCCTCGAGGAGCACACGGTGGACGACTACATGGCCCAGGAGATCGAGCCGGCGATAACGCTGATGGAGGCCGAGGGGTTTACACCCACCTCCTTCACTTTCCCGTGGGATGGGCAGACGGACGATCTCAGCGCCCGGCTCAAAGAACGCTTCACCATGCTGCGCGGCTCGGGGCGCTTCGACGGGCCCCAGGACATTTACTACGGCGCGAACGACGGCCAGCTCGTCGCCGGGGCGCGGCTGGACAGCGGCTGGTGGACCGAGGAGCAACTGGACCACGCCCTGACCCAGGCCGCACAACGAGGCGAAGTGCTGGTGGTCTACGCTCATCGCATCCAGAGCGAGGAGACGGAGAAGAGCCACATCAAGCCTGATGAACTGGAGACGGCGCTGCAGATCATCGACGATCACGGGTTGCCGTACGTCACCCTGTCCGAGCTGCCCGGGCTCGCGGAGCTATAGGGGCGCCGCATCGAACACGCGTTTCAAAATGAAAAAGGGACGCTCATCAGAACATAAGAAACGCTGCAGAGCGCTGATCCGCACACCTGTTTTGCGCAGATAAACCGCGGGGTTACCGATTTACTTATATTCTGATGAGCGTCCCTTTTTCTTCGTTTTTTGGAGCTATAAGGGCGCTAGCTCGATTGCGTGGTGGCTCACCAGCCCGTCGTCACGCACGGCTTCGATGACCACCGTGGCCCCGGGATCTTCGACCTCGATCTCCTCGCCCCTTTGCGTGCGGCCGTCCGGCCAGATCCAGCGGATCATGGCCACCGAACGGGCATCGGGGACGGTGACCGTCGCTTTCAGCCATACCCTGGATGGGACGTCCGTGCCTTCGGCCGCCAGCGGGCTCCCCTCCACGTCGATGACCAGCTGGCTCACCAGCGGGTGTGGGTAGGGGTAGGGCGTGTACCCTGCCGGCGCTTCTTCGGAAAACTCGGGGACACCATCGGCCGGCGCTTTCCGCTTGGCCGGCCCGACCTTGCGGGCGCAAAGCTGGTCATCGCGTGCACGGATGCGCATGCAATAGGAGGGTAGCCGCCGGGGGTTGGGGTCGTCCACGAGGGTGTTGCCCCACACATGCACCGGCCCCGTGTCCTGAGGGGTGAACTCGTCGACGCGCACCCCCTCGTGGACGTCGGCGAAGGTGTTGTCGAAAACCAGGGCCTTGCCGCCGCGGATACGCACGGCGTACTTGCGCGGAGAGTCGGTGTTGCCCATGTCGGGATCCTCGGCGACGTTGTCGTGGACCACGATCCACTCCGTGCCAAGGGAGCCGTCCGACGAGAACTCCTGGCCGTGGGCGTCGATGGCGTGGGCCTTGGTGCTGGCGGTCACCCGGTTGTGGCGGAACACGTATCGCCCGGCCTTGTTGGAGGCCACCGCGTGCCGGCACAACGCCATCTCGCTGTCCTCGACGAAGGTCGCCTCGCCGCTGCCGAACGGCTCGTCGCTGTATTCGTTCGATCCGTAGACGGCGACGCCATAGCCGTAGCTGCCCACCGGCGGTTTGTAGTGGCGGGAGAACTGGCAATGGTCCACCACCCCCCGGCTGGCCCCGAGGGTGCGTACCCCGGCGAAGCCCAGGTAGGAGAAGGTGCAATGGTCGACGCGGAAGTCCATGGCGTCGTGCAGGAACACCCCGTAGTCCTTGTCCGCGTTGCCCTCGGCGTCGATGCCCTTGAAGCGCAGGCCGCTGACCCGCACGTCGTGGGCTTCGCGGACCCTGAAGAACGCGACGTTGTCACGGCTGCTACTGCGGTACAGCAGCGTCTGGTCGGCGCCCACGCCCAGCAGGGTCACGTTACTGGTGGAGACTCGGACCTCCTCGTCGGCCTCCCAGGCCCACTCGCCGGGGGGGATGACGACCACGCCTCCCCCGTCGCCGAGCGCAGCCAGCGCGGTTGTGATGGCGGGGGCGGTGCCGTCGGTAGCGAATACGACGGTCGCGTGGGGTTCGACCGCCTCGGGTTCGATCCTCGGATCGTCTGGCGGCTCCTCGGATCGGGCGAGCCTGGTAGGGGCGGCCAGCACCAGCGCAACGAGCATCAAGGCGAAACGAGCCATGGGCGAGTGTCCCTCCGCGGTGATTCGTTCAACGATAGCGTATCTGGAGCGGCTCGCCAGCGGTGCAGCACTGCGGTTGCACCGCATATTTGCCGTCTCCCGCCACTTCCCATAGCCTTTATATCGGGATGAAAGGACGACCTTCCAGCTGCGCCATCCTCCTTTGTACGGTCCTCGTGTGTTTGTGCGGTTCCTGCGCCGAACCGGAGCCGGCGGACGACACGGATGAACCGGTGCCTGAGGTGTGGTGGGACGACATCCACGAATGCGACGCACAGACGATGGGGGTCTACATCGAGGACTCCCGCCGTATCGTCGCGCAGTACGAGGATCTGATCGTCACCCTCATCGACACGCTGGATGGTGACGAACCCCAGCTGGTGCCGCCCGCGGAGGTGATCGACCTGATGGTCAGCGGCGAGGTCGAGGTACTTTGCGGGACCCCGGCCGAGGGGTTCACAAAAAAGGGGATGTGGTCCGGCGCCGAACAGTTCGTGGTGCTCAACGAAGAGCGCTTCGGCGAGCTGTACGACGAGCACTACGAGCCGAACATCGGCTTCGTTGGCTCCCAGTTCGAACCGGACGTGGTCGCCATCTGGACCTACCTGATGCTCAACCAGTCAGACCAGGCCGACGCCTGGAACGACGTGTTCGACGGCATCTACAACCTGTACTACGCGGCCTTCGGCAACGGGCTGTCCCAGACCATGCTGCACGAGCACACCCACGCGGCATGGGATTACGCCGGGTTCAACCCCGCCCACCCGGCCGACGGGTACTACGATCCATTCTACACCTACGGTGATGGCGCCCACGCGCTGACGGACGCGTTCTGGGCCGAGATCTACCCCGAGCTCTCCGTTTTGTGGTCCGAATTCAACTGAATCCTACATCCCGGAATAGCCACCCCCCCGATCGGGTTGGCGGGGTATCGTGGGCTGGGAGGTACGCCGATGGGTGGAGCGGGAGTGGCCGGTTCGGGGGACGACAAGCGCTACAAGGCGTTGCTCAAGCAGCTGGAGGGGCTGGAGCCGCTGCCTCAGCGGCCGGTGTCGTTGCTGTACCGGCTGGGGCTGGCGGCGGTGTCCCTGATGGCGATGCTGCTACCGCTGGTGTACGTGGGACTGATCGGTCTGTTTGGCTACACGATGTTCTGGTTCGCCACCGAGTACCATCCCATCTTCTTCGAGCGGGGGTCGATGCGGGCCAGCACGTCGCCCCTGGCTATCGTCATTCTCTACTTTGGGCCCCTTTTTGTGGGCTCGGTGCTGATCCTGTTCATGATCAAACCGCTGTTTGCCAACCGGCTGCGGCCCTTCGACACCATGGCGCTGGTGGCCCGGGACGAACCCGGGCTGTTCGGGCTGGTGGCCCACATCAGCCGGCTGGTCCATGCGCCCATGCCCAACGAGATCCGGGTCAGCTACGACGTCAACGCCTCCGCATCGTTGCGGCGGGGGATGCGTTCGTTGTTCCGCGATGACCTGACGCTGACCATCGGGCTGCCGCTGGTCGCCGGGCTCTCCCAGCAGCAGCTGGCCGGCGTGCTGGCCCACGAGCTGGGCCACTTCTCCCAGCAGGGGGGGCTGCGGATGAGCTTCGTGGTGCGCTCCATCAACGCCTGGCTGGCCCGGGTGGTGTACGAGCGGGACCGCTGGGATCACTGGCTTTACGAGACGGCCGCCACCTTGGGTGCCCGGGCGGGGCTGGTGCTGTGGGTGGCCATCCTGTTTTTGTGGATCACCCGCAAGATCCTGTGGCTGCTGATGATGGCCGGGCACCTCATCAGCTGTTCGATGCTGCGCCAGATGGAGTTCGACGCGGACCGCAGCGAGATCCAGCTGGCGGGGAGCCGGTGCTTCGCCACCACCACGGAGCGGATCCGGGTGCTGTCGGTGGCTGCGACGCTGGCCGCGGCCAGGTTGGAGCGGGACCTCAAGGCCGGCGCGCCGCCGCCGGACAACTGGCCCGTGTTCCTGGCGCGCACCATCGACGATATCCCCGGCGCCCTGCTGCGGCAGATCCATCAGGAGGCCAAGGAGCGTTCCACCGGCTGGCTCGATACCCACCCGTCGGATCGGGACCGCATCGAGGCGTCCCGCCGCCTGGGAGCCAAGGGCCTGTTCGCCTCGCGGCGGCCAGCCAGCGAGCTGCTGAGCAACTGGCCGGCCCTCTCCCGGATGGCCACCCTCGACTACTACGGCCGGGGGCTGGGGCTGGATGTGGACCCGCACAAGCTGCGCTCGATCAAGATTCCCGAATACAAGGAGAGCCCGCCGGAGGCGAGCCCGACCCCCGCTCCCGCATCGCCCAAGCAGGCCTCGGCTGCGGCCAAACCACGCCCACCGGAGCCGTCCCGGCGCAAGCCACCGCCACCCATGCCCAAGGGCTGAAAGGGCGTGCCGATCCACCCGGGCCGACGTAAAATCCGAGAATACCCAGGGGGTTGTCATGTACATGGAATACCGTTTGGCCGGTGCCGGCCGGCTGGCGCTCGTTGCAATGCTCACCACGGTCGTTGGATGTGATCGTGGGGCGGTTGACGACGACTCGACCGGGGGCGACGGCATCGTCCCGGTGGAGCTGGAGTCCGTAGAACCGGGGGATGGGACCGATGATTTCTATTACCGCGGCAACCTGCGCGTGACCTTCGAGGGCCTGGTCGAGGGGCTGGAGATCACGCTGGAACAGGCGGGCGGTGACGTCGTCACGGGGACCCTGGACACCGAAGAGCAGCCGGGCGACGAACCCTTCTTGAAGGCGGTTTTCGACCCCTTTGGCGACGATCCGGAGCAGCATCTGGCACCACAAACGGACTACACGGCGACCCTCAGCTGGGCGAACCATCTGCCGGTGGAGGTTGCCTTCCGCACCAGCGGCGCAGGCGCGCAGGTGGCCGATCCCCAGGTTGAGCTGGTGGGCGGCGACTACTTCATCGACATGACCGCCGCCACCTTCAGCGATCCCGAGGGCATGGACGTCCTGCTCACCGAGAACCTGGCGGCGCTCAACGCCGTGCTCCATGTCGAATCCATCAGCGGCAACGAGCTCCAGGCCGTCGTCGGCTTCGTGCACGACGAGCAAGGCGGCTGGGTCCAGGACCTGTGCCAGCCCACCCATGCCTTCACCAGCGAGCAGGGGGATCCGGGGCCGGGGCTGTTCACCAACCCGTACTTGCACATCGGACCCCAGGATCTGCCCATCTCCCTGGACGGGTACCGGTCCCAGGTGTTGGGGCTGGAGATCGGGGGGAGCTTCACGGCCGACGGCGCCGAGATCGTCGGGGGGACCTGGGACGGGTTCATGCCCATGCCGGACATCGAAGCCGACCCGCCGGCGGACGAGGACGAGCAGTGCGATATCCTCGAGGCGCTGGGCCTGGAGTGCGTGGACTGCCCGGACGGCTCATTCCCCTGCCTGGAGGTCTCTGCCCACGACTTCGAGGCGGCGCGGGTGCCGGTGAGCGGCGTGAACCCGGAGACCGGCGAGCTGTACGAGACCTTGGTCGAGGTGACGGAGCAGATGGCCGACGACTGGGATGCCGGGGGCTACTGCACGGACTGAATCACCGCGGCGTGACCGTCACCGTCCGCACCTTCCCCGGCAGCTCTTCCACCACGATGCTGGTACCCAGGAACCGCTCCAGCAGCTCCGCTTGCGTGGTGCAATGGCGGGAGAGTTTGAAGGTGCGGAAGCGGCCGCCGCTGGACAGGGCCAGCAGCAACAGCAGCTGATCGGCCAGGTGGATGCCCACCGGGACGTCGCTGCTGAGGTAGCGCCGCACATCCTGGATGACCTTGCGGGCCACCGCCTCGGCACGCACCCCCCGCTCGCCGAACCCGCAGAACACCTCGGTCACCGGGTCGCTGGCCAGCTCCACCACGACGATGTTGCCCGGCCCCCGGGGCCCCTGCACCTCCTCCACCGTCAGGCAGTCGTCGTCCCAGCCCAGCTTCTTTGCCAGGATCTTGATCTCCCGCTCGGCGATGCTGCGCGGGATGTTGGCCACGCGGGCCATGGCGCGGCGCTGGCGGATCTCTCCGCGCTCCAGCAGGTCGAAGCCCTGCAGCTCCTTGGCTGGGGTGATCTGGGCGGTGAAGCGCCCCCCTCCGGCCGGGTAGAACCCCGGGCGCTGGAGCGCCACCTCCAGCCGGGGGCCCATGCGGTTCACCAGCGGCGCGAAGGCGCGCTCCAGAAAGTCGAACGGGGGCGAGTAGGGGTTGTGGGTGCCGCCTTCGAGGACCAGCGAGGAGGGGCCGCTGGCGGTCAGCAGCGCTGGCAGCACGGTCTGCAGCACCAGCGTGGCCGAGCCGGCCGTGCCCACGGCGAACTCGTAGTCCCCCGGCGTCACGCTGCCCGGCCGGAACACCAGCTGCTGGGCGCCGATCTCCGCGCCGCTCACGTCGGCGCCCCCCACCGCGGCGGCGGCCCTGACCGCCGTGAGGTGCTGGCGCATCAGGCCCGGCTTGCGCCGGCCGGCGCGGATGTTTTCGAAGGTCACCGGCTGGCCGGTGAGCAGCGACAACGCCAGCGAGGTACGCAGGATCTGGCCGCCGCCTTCTCCTTTGGATCCGTCGATGGTGATCATGGGTTCTCCTCCTCGGGGCTCAGCCAGCGTCCTTGATCACGAAACGCGCGTGCAGCCGGGCGATTTCACGGGCCAGGCCGGCCCCCTCCACGGAGCGCAGCACCTCGTCGAAGTCCTTGTAGGCCGCCGGCGCCTCGTCCCGCGGGTAGCGGCGGCAGTTGGTGAGGATGTCGGCGTCGTTGAACGACTGATCCACCTGCTGCTGGTCCAGCGTCTTGTTGGCCTTGGTCCGGCTCATGGCTCGCCCGGCGCCGTGGTTCACCGAGAAGCAGCTCTTGCGCGCCCCCGGCAGGGCGGCCATCACCACCGAGCCGGCCTGGGGGTTGCCCGGCAGCAGGATCGGGTGGCCGGTGGCCGCGAACCGCGTGCCCTTCAGCGCGTGGTGCCCCGGCGGGAAGGCCCTCGTGGCGCCCTTGCGGTGCACCCACACCTTGCGGTCGTCCAGGATCTCCGGGCGGGCGATGTTGTGACTGATGACGTACACCAGCTCCGCGGTCAGCCCCTCGAAGATCTGCTGGAAGGCCTCGAGCACCAGGGCGTTGATCAGCAGATGGTTGACCGTGGCAAAGTTGGCCGCCAGCGCCATGTCGTCCAGATAGGCGTCCGCCTGCGGCGTACCCAGCGGGGCATACACCAGCTGGCGGTCGTTACCCGGCAGCGGGATGGACCACGCCTCGAAGAACTCCCCCAGCGCGCGGAACTGCCCCTGGGCCAGGTCGTGTCCGAAGCCCCTCGAGCCGCAATGGCTGAGGTAGGCCACGTGGCCGTCCCGCAGGCCAAAGACGTCCGCCACATCGCCGATGTCCGGCCCGTCGGCCAGCTGCACCACCTCGCATTCGCCGAAGTGGTTGCCCCCACCGTAGGAGCCCAGCTGGCGCATCTTGCCGGCGAAGCGTTCCTTGAGCTTGGGCGTGATGACCACGTCCAGGCGCTGGCGCAGCGCGTCGGCGGTGCCGTCGTGGCCCAGGTGGGCCGAGTCCTCGCAGCGCTCCGCCCACTGGGGCGGGATGCCCAGCTGCTCGCACACGGACTCGGAGGCGCCGTGGATGACCGCCGCGCGGCCCAGATCGGCGTCCACCCGGCGGGCCTTGCGCACACTACGCTGCCCCTTTCCCGCCCCGGTGGGCAGGCGCTCGGTGATGGCGTTGATCAGGGCGCGGCGCACCCGCTTGTCCTCGATGGCCTCCGCCGGCAGATCCAGCTGAAGCAGGGACATCGAGCACTTCATGTCCACCCCCACCGGGCCCGGGTAGATGTGGGTCGGCGACACCAGCACCGAGCCGATGGGCGCCCCGTAACCGGCGTGGGCGTCGGGGTTGAGCACCACCTCGGTGACCCCCGGCGCCGACGCGGAGTTGAGCGCCTGGTCCAGGGTCCGGTGGTCGAAGGTGTCGCGGATGGCCGGCGTGGCGATGACGGTCACCGGCTTGCCCTGGCCCTCGGGACGGGGCAGAAGCGCCGTGGCCTCGTCGGTTTCGATGAGTCGTTCCGTCGGGGTGGTTTCGGAGTCAGTCATGATCTTTGCCAATCTCAGTGTTCAAAAATGAACCCGGCGGGAAGGGACGACAAGGGATGGTGAAAGGATAACGCGCTCTGCCAACTGAGCTACAGCCCCGTTATGGAGCTGACGGGATTCGAACCCGCGACCTCGTGCACCTTAAGCATGTACTTCCACCTGCATTCGTCCCATCCACACCGGGTGTCGCGATGGCGCCAAGGTTTGAAGAAACATCACCCCCGGCGATTTGCCAGGATTGGCGGGGTTCGAACCCGCCGCCCCAAGAGGTCCCATGTAGTTCCTTCGGCATGCGCCAAAGCGATCAAATCTCCATGGCTTCAATCTGCCGCACCCAGTGGCCGGCATCGGTCCCGCCGCGGGCGACGTCGGCGATCAGGCCGAAGACCTGGTCGGAGAAGCCGCCGACGTTGACGATGTCGGCCCGCTCGCGGGCCTGGGTCGTCCCGTACGGCTGGATGTCGATGCAGACCAGCTTGGCCTGCGGGTTGCGCGCCTTGAACACGCTCCACTGGCGCATCGTCTCCGTGGCCTGATTCCCACCCCACGGGCGGTTGGAATCGATCCACGACTCGTTGTCGGACACGAACACCACCACGTCCGCCGCGGCCTTGTGCTCGTTGAGGTAGCGCAGCGGCGCCGAGCAGCTGGTCCCGCCCGACGGCAGGCTCGCCAGCTTGGTGGCGTTGGTCATCACGCTGTCCCGCGGGTTCAGATCCGCCGGCTCCACGCGGTCGTGGAACGGGATGACCTGGGCACCCGGGTTACGCCGCACCATGGCCGCGGCCACCAGGGCCGCCACGTCCACGCAGCGCACGGCGGTGGTGGATCCCTTGCGGATTCCGGTCACCGGCGAGTGCATGGAGCCGGACACGTCCGGCAGCACCACCACCTTGCCGTCCACGGACGGCACGTTCCGCAGCGCGTGCTCCATGGCGTCCTGCAGCGCCTCGCGGATCACCGCCGGCAGCTCCGGCGACGCCATCGTGTAGGCCACCATCAGCTGGTACGGCAGCACCCGCGAACGCTCCACCAGCCGCGGGTCGCACAGCTTGGCGGCGATTTGGTCCGCCGCCCCCGCCACCTCGAACACCCCGTGGCGCTGGAACGTGTTGAGGTTCATGCGCGTCGCCTGCCACGGCGCCTGGCGGGCGATGCCCAGCCAGTGGCGGCGCTTGAGCTCCAGGGACGTCAGCATCTGCATCGGCACGTCCGGCAGCGGCGTGTTGCCGCGGGTCCCCGGATCCTTGAAGCGCTCGTACTGCGCCACCGCCTCTGGCAGCGTGTCCACGTCCACCGACCGACCGATCAGGTACCCGTAGAGCGCCTCACGCTGGGCGCTGGCCGGCTTCGGGTGGACCATCTTGATGACGTCCGCCAGGGACGGATCGCGGCCCACCGAGCCGTAAAACAGCTGCTCGTCGGTGCGGGTGGTCAGCCAGCGCTGCACCAGCCGCTTCGGACGGGAGCCCAGGCTCTTGCGGCCCACGGCCCCGCTGCGGAGGATCTGCACGAAGTTGCGCACCATGCGCGGGTTGTCGATGACCCGGTCGAAGATGCGGGTCAGCAGCTCCCCGTCACGCACGGACAGCACCGCGCACAGCAGGGCCGGCATGTCCTTCATGTGGCCTTCGGTCCGGGCGTAGATCGCCGTGCGGGCGATGAACTCCGGGTCCACCTCGCCGCAGAGCTGCAGCACCTTGTCCAGCTGCTCCCCGGCACCCGCGTAGAAGGTGGAGTTGAGGCAGCCGGTGGCCGCGTACTGGGCCAGGGCGTGCCGGGCATCGAACGCGTACGCCGTGCCTCCGGCCTCGTTGATCGTATCCGGTGCCGGCAGCATCCGGCCGACGATGGAACGGAACAGGTTCTTGTTTGCCATGGCGGGCCTCCCTTCGGACAACGACAACATTCCGTGTTGCCGCCAGGCGTTGATGGGTTCAAAAGCACGGCGCGTGCCAGGTCCGAATATTTTTGGCAGGAAATTTCTAACTATTGAAATTTATTGCTGAAAAGACCTTTGAGGTGAAGATCTGGAAGACTATCGTCTGAGGCGCTATCCAGAAAACTGGATAAAATACTCTATCAAATTATAATCCTAGATATGAAATCTAGACCCCTCGTCCTCATCGGCCTGCTGGGCACCACCCTGGACATGGGCAAGCGCCAGGACCGCTGGGAGCGGTGGCGCCCCACCGTGTCGTTGTGCCAGCACGAGGAGCTGCTCATCGACCGCCTGGAGTTGCTGCACCAGGGGCGGTTCGAGCGGCTGGGCATCGACGTGTCCGCGGACATCTCCGCCGTATCCCCGGAGACGGAGGTCCGCCGCCACCACATCGAGTTCGACGACGCCTGGGACTTCGAGGAGGTGTACTCGGCCCTGCTGGACTTTGCCCGCGACTACCCCTTCGATACGGACCGCGAGGATTACCTGCTGCACATCACCACCGGCACGCACGTGGCCCAGATCTGCCTGTTCCTGCTCACCGAGTCACGGTACATGCCCGGCAAGCTGATCCAGTCCTCGCCGCCCACCCGCAAGCGGGGCGGCTCCTCGGTGGGCAACTACCGCATCATCGACCTGGACCTGTCCCGCTACGACCGCATCGCCCAGCGCTTCGTCGCCGAGCAGCGGGAGGGGCTGTCGTTCCTCAAGTCGGGCATCGACACGCGCAACCCGTCCTTCAACCACATGATCGAGCAGATCGAGCAGGTGGCCATCCGCTCCCGCGAGCCGATCCTGCTCACCGGGCCCACCGGGGCGGGCAAATCGGCCCTGGCGCGGCGCATCTACGATCTCAAGCGCCAGCGGCGCCAGCTGGAGGGGCCCTTCGTGGAGGTCAACTGCGCCACCTTGCGCGGCGACGCGGCCATGTCCACGCTGTTTGGCCACCGCCGGGGGGCGTTCACCGGCGCCGTGACGGACCGCCAGGGGCTGCTGCTGGCGGCCGACGGCGGTCAGCTGTTCCTCGACGAGGTGGGGGAGCTGGGCGTGGACGAGCAGGCGATGTTGCTGCGGGCGGTGGAGGAGCGCCGCTTCTTGCCGGTGGGCGCGGACGCCGAGGTGCAAAGCGAGTTCCAGCTGATCTGCGGCACCAACCGCGACCTGCAACAGGCGGTGGCTAGTGGCCGCTTCCGCGAGGACCTGCTGGCCCGCATCAACCTGTGGACCTTCCAGCTGCCGGGGCTCCACGAGCGCGCCGAGGACATCGAGCCCAACGTGCGCTTCGAGCTGGAGCGCCACGCGGCCCGGTCCAAGAACAACGTGCGCTTCAACACCGAGGCCCGGCGGGCGTTCATGGACTTCGCCACCTCCCACAGGGGGCGTTGGCTGGGTAACTTCCGGGACCTCAACGCGGCCATCACCCGCATGGCCACCCTGGCCACCGCAGGCCGTATCAACGAGGCGATCGTGGCCCAGGAGATCGGCCGGCTGGAGGCGTCATGGTCCGGCCCCGCGGATCCGGGCGGGGACGACGAACTCCTGGAGCGGGCGCTGGGGAGGGACCATGCGGCCGATCTGGATCACTTCGACCGGGTCCAGCTGGCCGAGGTCGTCCGGGTGTGCCGGCGGAGCCCGTCCCTGTCCGCCGCGGGCCGGGAGCTGTTCGCCGTCTCCCGCCAGCGCAAGAAGGTCCCCAACGACGCGGACCGGCTGCGCAAGTATCTGGCGCGCTTCGGCTTGGCCTGGGCGGATCTGTAGTCTGGCCGGATCTCAGTTGAACTTGAACGGGTAGGTGACCTGCTGCTCCTCGTCGGCCGCGGGGAACTCCCAGCGCTTGATGCGGCGGACCAGGCAGTTGGCCAGATCGTCGCTGCCGGTGGTGTTGTTGGCTACGCCGATGTCGGTGACGGCGCCTTCGGTGCTGACGGTCCAGGCCACCTCCACCTTGCCCGCCAGGTCCGGCTCCTCGACCCGCACCGTCTCGTAGCAGCTCTTGACCTGCTTCTTGTTGACGGTGATGTGGCTCTGGATCCCTGCCGGCACGTTGCCGCCGTCGGTGCTAACCGAGCCGCAACCGCCCAGGCAGGCCAGCGCGAAAAACGCGATTATCCAGGCTCTCATGTGACCTCTCCCCGGGGTTCCATCGCCCCGCGCGCCGGGGATGGAACACCTCTATCGAAGGTGTCATGGACGGCACGGTGGGTCAACAGTCACGGAATGGGGTTGAGAATCTGTTCCGGTGTTCTCCAGCCCCTGCCGCGTGGTACCGTAATCCCTGGGGGATACGCGATGTCGCGCGCTTCATTGCCAGGCAGAAACCGGAAACGGGGAGCGGTCCGGCTGTTGGCCTTGTGCTGTGTCCTCCTCGGTGCATCGGTGCGACCCGCGCTGGCCCTGGAAGCCCGATATCAGTTCCAGGACAAGACCTGTGTAGGGACGAGTGATCCGACGGTCCTCCGTTCTGCTGAGCGGGAGTTGATGGCCGGGCAGGCCACCGCAAAGAACCTACAACTGCTGCGCAGACAGGGATCGGACGGTTGCGAGGTGTTGCAGCGTTGGATCGAAGCGGGCGCCCCTGGGGGGCACTCCACGCAGCTGGCGAATACCCTGACCCGCGTTGCCCACTCGGACCGGCCCGGCGCCCTGGAGCTGGCCCTGAAACACCTCGAACACCCGGTATACAACGTGCGCGAAGAGGCCATGGATGTGCTGCGGGTACGGGCGGTGGTGTTCGGGGAGGACGAGGTTCACTGGTTGGTCGAAAGTCCGTATCTGGATGTACGGATGGAGTCGATGGAGATCTTGTTCGGTCGTACCGAGGAGGCATCCTTGCCGGCGGCCCATTCCGATGCGTTGCGGGCGCTCGCCCGGGACGATGACCCGCAGGTACGCGCCGAGATGGCTGAGTCGGTGGGCCAATGGTACGTAGGCGGATACCTATCGGTGATGGAACTCCTCGACGTCTTGCCCGCGCTGTGTGGGGATGACCATCCGCTCGTCGTTGAAGAGGCGGCGTGGTCCATCGGGCGTGTCGCGCCGGACAACTGGCGCCAGTTCGTGCCTTCCATCGAGAGCCGAGATCCCGAGCTGCTCGGGGAGGTGATTGACGGGCTAGATGAGCATCTCGACACCTTTGGTCCGGGCCCCGTGTCGCAGGAGCTGGCCGTTTATCTGGCGGAACATGCGCCACGGGCCCACCTGGATGATGCGGTCGGGCTGGTCAGACGCTTCGGGCTCGACGTCACCTGGGTGGCCGAGCGAAGAGACGCTGCGAAGGTGCCGCACCTCGAGCACGAGCAAGAGCGGATGTGGGTGGGTCCAACGCCCTATCCCAGGTTCCATATGGCCCTCTGGTATGCGCCTGGTGGCGCGGCCTTCGTGGACGGATACCCGTGGGGAGTCGGGATGCGGTTGGGAATCCGGTTCACCGAACGGTGGTTGGTCTCCATCGAGGGGTGGGGCGCGGGAAAGGAAAGTACCCTCATCCGGCTGGTCGTGGACGACGGTACCCGTGAGCCCGTGATGATGTGGAGCTCTCTGTTGTGTTTCCGGGCCAACCCGGTGTTGACGGACGATGTCCGCATCGGGCTGAGGCTCGGTGCGGGACTCGGCCGCGGGATTTCACCCAGGCTGATGAACTACGTCGTGGATGGGCAGCAGCCCGCCGTCAACGGGGTGGTCCAGCTGGAAGCGAATCTATTGGCCTACACGCTGTCCCGGCTTGCCGTCGGACCGGTGATCCGCGTGGAATACCATCCCCTGGTCATCCGGGACGTCGCGACCGGGGGCGTGCACGCGGGCGGCCCGTCGATCGTCAACCGAGGGATCCTCTTCGCTGTGGGTTGCGCCTGGGAAATCGACGATGCCATGCACCAGGGCCATCTGTTCGTGGGACTGGACGTGGGGGCCGCCAAGGGGGGAATCGATTCGGAGTCGGTACCGATGTTCCGGTTCTGGGTTGGCTGGTACTTCGATGGGCGGCCGACCCGGTACGACTCGTCCCGACCAGTGCCTCCAGTCTCTAGATCATCTCCTCCATCTCAACGAAAAGCCGCGCCGTGAGGTCATCGGCCGAAGCCAACAACCGACTGCGCCTGCGGGCCCACAGCTGCTCCGTCCACGCGCGGTCCTCCAGCAGCTCCAGCGCCAGACGCAGCGCCGCGCGCTGGGAGGTGCGGCGGTAGAGCAACCCGTATCGGTGCTCCAGCTCGTCCATGTAGCCCAGGCGCGCCGTGTGCACGAACACGGCCGGGGTGCCCAGCACGGCGGCCTCGGCGGCGGTGGTGGCGCCCTCGCCCACCACCAGCGATGCACCGGCGAGCACGTGGTGCAGGTCCTGGGGGGGGACGGTCAGCTGGTAGGGGCGCAGCGCCGGGGGTATCTCACGCTCGGCGCTGATCACGACGCGGATTCGCGCCGCCAGCGCCGCGACGAAGGCCGCCCGGTCGTGGAACCCCCGGTCCCCCAGATCATGGCTGGCCTCGAAGCTGACGAAGCGCACCAGGGCGAAGGGCTCGTCCAGGCCGTGGCGGGCCAGCACGACCGGATCGGTGCGGAAGCGCCGGGGGTGCAGGTAGGCCAGCTCCTGGGTGCCCTCGTAGCACCGCTGGTTGGGCCGCCGTCTACCGCGGTAGGAAGCCGGCGTGAGCACCCGGGTGGCCAGCGGGAAGACCCAGCTGTTGGTGGCCACGGCGGTCTCGGTGTCGTAGCAGACCAGGGAGGGGATGCCGCAGATGCGGCCCGCGGGGGCGATGCAGGGGCCCATGATGCCCAGCAGGGCGTCCGGGCGCTGCTCGCGGCACAGGGCCACCAGCCGGGCCGTGCGAGACGCAAGCTCGCCAGCCAGCCCGAGGGCGCCGGCGCCGATTTGGCTGAGCACCGTGTGGGGCAGCCCGTACGCCTCCAGCAGCTGCAGCGTCACGTCCTTGTCGCGGGCGCAGAACAAAACCTGGCCACCGTCCCGCCGCACCTGCTCGGCCAGGGGCCGGAAGAAGTGCACGTGAGCGGGGTGCAAGACGTCGAACAGTAGTCGCACGGCGGCCGTCTCTCTCAGCGCTCGCCGGGGGCGTTCACGATGGGCGGAGCGCCGTCGTAGGACAGGCCGGTATCGAAAAAATGCGCCGCCTGGATGGCCACGGTCCCCGAATCCTGGACCGTCCAATGGCCGGTGTCCGCCCGGGAGATCAGCCCCACTGTATGGGCCTCGCCGTAGGCGGACACCACGTTGGCCGAATACGGGGGTTCCACCGTCTCCAGGCCGGCCAGCTCCATCTCCGGGAACTCCCACTGGGCAGGCCACACCAGGTGGTTGCCCGCGGCCACCGCCAGGCCGTTGACCGTCAGGTAGGGCGTGGCGTGGTCCAGGTAGCCCGCCGTGTGCAGCACCGACGTGCCGCTGTTGTGCGGGGCCCGCAGGTACCACTCGGGGCCGTAGTGGATCGGATCGACCACGTCCACCAGCTGCTGGGCCATGCCGATCATCGGGTGGAAGATGGTCAGCGGCTCGCCGGTTTCGTCGATGGCCAGGCGCACCGTCTCCTCGATGTCGAATGGGCTCTTGCGTTCGATGATGGTGTAGGCCAGCACCCCGCCCATGCCGTTGATCATCACCGGATCAAGCTCTGGCTCGACGGCGGCCAGCAGCGCCCCGGTGTGGGCCCCCTGGGAGTGGCCGAAGAATCCCAGCCGGCTGGCGTCGAGGGCGAACCCCGGATATTCGGGGAGCAGCTCCTCCCGGATCAGCCGGATGGCATAGGAGGCGTCCAACGCCTCCTGGCGCAGCACGCACCGCGCCGCCTCGGGGTTGAAGTAATTGAAGGTGTGCAGGTCGGGCATGGCCCCTTCGCCCCGGCCGCCGGTGAGCGGCGGCTCGAAGCTCAGCGTGGCGATGCCCCGCTCCGCCAGCAGCTTGCCCATGGCGTAGGGCTCTTCGGGGTCCAGGTGGTCGTAGATCGTGCCGCCGGTCCCCGGCAGTGCGATGACGACCGGGTACGGCGCACCGCCATAGATGGGAATCGAGAGGCTGAAGGTGACCGTCTCCCAGCGCTGGATCACCGGCTCCCCGTCGTCGAACACGAATCCACCGCCCTCGGTGCCGTAGGGGGGATCGCCGGCCTGGAAGATGGGTGTGCTGTAGGTCAACTCGTAGAGGTCCAGGGCGTCGATATCCGAAGGGACCCAATCGATGGATTCGATGACCGGTGAGGCCACGTTGCCCGGATCGATCAACCAGTCCCGCATCCGGTGCAGTTCGGCGGTGGTCTCCTGGGTGGTGAAGACCGTCGCCGCCGCCACAGCGGTCCGTTCGATCCCCACCGCATCCAGGGCGGGCCCCAGCGGGGCGGTGGCCGCTACCAGCCCCGCACCGCCGGTGCCTTCGATGGCGCTTTGCAGCGCGGCCGGGGTCCCCAGCGGCAGGCCGGCGGCGTCCCCCAGCGTATCGACGATGACGAAGGCGTAGGTCGTGGTGGGGAGCAAGGGGAACCCCACGGCGGGGTAGGCGCTGAGGGTGCGGGCGTCCACGTAGACCCGATCGTCGGACTGCCAGTGCAGCTGCACGGGGGTGCGCTGGAGGTACGCCGGGCTGTCCGGGTCCACGTTCAGCAGCAGGATCGGGCTGTCCGGCTCGAGGGAACCGGCCGTGTCCGGCCAGTCATCCGGATCCAGGTCCCCGTCGAAGCGGGCCTGCATCAGCGGGTAGGCCCCGGCGCCACGAACGAGCTGCGTCACCGCGATGCGGTAGGTATCCACCAGCCCGACCGCGCCAGGATTGGGGAAGTCGTTCAGGTCCGGCGCGCCGTCCTCGGTCAGCCGCGCGTCACTGGGCCACGGCAGGGACAGGAACCCGGACTGCATGTTCGGGTCGAACAGCGCAGTAGCGCCAGTGGTTTGGGATTCCTCGGAGCAGGCCACACCCAGCAGGAGGGCCGCGAGGGACCACAGCGCCACCAGGGGCGTCGCCCGGCCCCATCGGGGGCAGCGACGGCGGTTATTCCTTGGGCTTGGCATCGCCCCCGGATCCCGTCTTGGCCGCGCGTGGTCCCCGCCGGCCTCCCCGTCGACGGCGCCCCCGCCGACGCCCGCGGCCCCTGGGGGCTCTCTCGTCCTTGCCCTCGCCGGGGCTGCCTTCCTGCTGCTCTTCGGGTCCGTCCTCGCGCTGGGACTGCTTCTGCGCGGTGCGTCCGCGGGGCTGCGACTGCCCGCCGTCCCGCCCGCCGGATCCCCTGCGCCGCCGCCGCCGCCTCGTCCGCCCCTTGACCGTGCGCGTGGAGTCCTGCTCCGCCTCCTCCGCCTCCAGGCGCGCCTGGAGCGCCTGCTCGCGGTTGCGCTTGACGGCGTGGGGGATGTAGGTCTTCTTGGCCCGTTCGACGGGTTCGGGGATCTCCACCACCACATCCCCAAGGATGCGAGCCTGGCATGACAGGCGTTCGTGGGTGACGTGGAAGACGTTGCCCAGGTGGGAGGTCTCGTCCCACTCCATCTCCGAGAGGTTGTCGGCCCCTTCGCGGATGATCAGCTTGCACAGGGCGCATCCGCCCTTGCCGCCGCACTGGCTTTCGATGTCCACATCCTTGGCCTCGATGGCAGCGAGGAAGAGCGTGGCACCCTCGCGGACTTCGACGGTGGTCTCGTCCGGAAGAAAGGTGATCTTTGGCATGGGGGGGAGTATAGCCAAAGCAAGCCAATCGTGATGCACCGGGAGCTGGTTTGATCCGTCCGCAGGACGATATCGTCGTGGAACCGACGGCTGTGACGCTGGAAGACGGCAGCTCCACGGTGGCCACGTTTTTCCTGCACGAAGGGGCGGGCGACTCGTCCGTGGTGCTGTGCTTACCGGCGATGGGGGTGTCGGCTTTTTCTTACGAGGGATTTGCCCGGGCGCTGGCCAGGCCGGGCCTGACGGTGGTGACGGCGGACCTACGGGGGCACGGGCAGAGCTCGATCCGCGCCTCCCGAACGGTGGATTTCGGGTACGGGGAGCTGGCCACCGAGGACTTGCCAGCCCTGGTGCAATGCATCACTGAGAGGCTTCCGCGCAGGCCCCTGTTCGTGGTGGGCCACAGCCTCGGCGGCCAGGTCGCCGCGATCCATGCCGGCGTCTGCCCTGGCGGGGTGGATGGCCTGGTGCTGGTGTCCGCCTGCTCCGTGCACTACCGAGGGTGGCGTTTCCCGCTCAACCTCGGCGTTCTGCTGGGATCCCAGGTTGCCACCGCCGTGGCCACGATCCTGGGGTACTTCCCGGGCAAGCAGCTGCAGTTCGCCGGCCGCGAGGCGAACCAGGTGATGTCCGACTGGGCGTTCAACGCCCGGACCGGACGGTTCCGTATGGGGGCGTCCGGCCCGGACTGCGAGGCGGCCCTGGCCCGGGTGGAGATCCCGGTGCTGGCCATCTCCTTCGACGGGGACGCGCTGGCGCCGCAAGGCGCCGTGATGAACCTGCTGGCCAAGCTGGAGGCCGCCCCGGTCACCCACCGGCACCTGGGCTCCGAGGAGCTGGGCTACGCCCCGGATCATTTCCGCTGGCTCAAGAATCCGGAGACGCTGGCGGACGTGGTGGCCAGCTGGATTCATCCTGGAAGCGCAGATTCATCACCGTGAACCCCGTGGCCAGGTCGACGGCTTCATCCTCTCCCCCAGATATGGTCGGAGAAGGGATCGTCGAGGGGGGGCGCCACGTCGTCCCGCGAGGCATCGCGGCTCCACGCCCGGTCGTCGAAGGGATCGGTCAAGCGTCCCGGTGGCGCTGTGGGCGCGGCCGATTCAGGAGGATCGGGGGCGTCCGAGCGGTCCGCAGCCGCGGGTGACACCATGGGCGTCGGGGCGGGGGCGAGCAACGCCTGGGCCACATACCGACAGCCCAGGAACCGGTAGAGACGTGGCCGCCCCGGGGTCGCCCCGGCCCCAGCTTTTTCCTGGAACGCCGCCCGGGCGGCGTCGGCGACGGCGTTGACGTGCTGGGCGTCGCGGCGAATCATCGGTTCCAGCTCCGGGATCAGCAGGGCCGCGGTCTCCCGCGCCAGGGGCAGCTGTTCGCTGCCGGCGAGCTCCATCAACGCCGCGCTGTTGGCCCCTGCATGGGGTTCCACCAGGTCGGCGACGAAGGGATCCGCAGGGGAGCCCAGGCGCAGGAACGGCAGGCCGAACTCGGACACGGCGAGGACGCGGAGCATGGCCTGCCCGGCGGGGAGGGCGACGAACCGGCGGACGGCCTCCTGGCCCGTGCTGTCCAGCAGGCTCACGGCGCTGGCGATCCCCAGCAGGCGATAGCCGGCGTCCGCCGCGCGCCTCTGCTGGGACGAGGGCTCGCCGTCCATGGCCAGGGCGGCGGCCCGCCGCCGGGCGGTGGGGGTCTCGAGCTCGCGGTCGTCTAAATTGGCGAGGACCCGTAGTGCTGTGTGGGCCTCCACGGAGCGGGCACGCTGGATCGTCTCGGGGGACGGGGGCACGAACTGTTGCGGGTCCAGGGCGGCCAGCTGCTCCAGGGAGGTGTAGGGCGGGAGCGCGGTGAGATCGCCCAGCGCCTGGAAGACCGCCAGGCAGACCCCCATCGTGGTGCTCGTGTCGTCGAAGCGTCCCAGTTCGCGATCGATGAGTAACGACATCTATCGGCTATTCCTCCTGGGGGGGCGCCCCCCCTTGCCGCCGCTCTTGCCGCCCTTGGCGCTGCCGCCGCTGTTGCCGCCCTTGGCGCTGCCGCCACTCTTGCCGGCTTTGCCGGAGGAGGAGCCGCCCTCCTTGGGCGTGGGTTTGTCGTCGGCCGGCTCCACGGTCGTCGTCTGCCCGGTGGGGACCGTGGCCCAGTAGGCGCCCAGGCCACCGCCCAGCACCAGGATTGCTCCGCCCCCGCCGCACACGACCAGCAGCAGCAAAGCAACGATCAAGGCGATCCATTTGCCCTTACCCCGCTTCTTGGGAGGGGGGTGAACCGGCACGCGGACGGGAGGCGGGGTGACGGGGGGGGGCATGAGCTTGGGGCCCGGTGGTGGTTCGGGCTCCGGCTCGGGATCGGGGTCGGGCTCGGGCTCACGCGCCAGCACCGGCGCGG
>CAZDDH010000080.1:0-33838 GCA_964504165.1 uncultured Rickettsiales bacterium
GTCCTCGGACGTGTCCTCGTCGTCCGCCGTCGAGTCGTCGTCTTCGGCCGTTTCTTCGTCGTCCTTGTTCGTGTCGTCGTCGTCGTCGTCCGGCTCGGGCTCCGGGCAGCCAAGCATGGTCAAAGCTATGGACAGACCCAAGGCCACAAAAGGTGCGGTTTTCAGGTGAGTCATATTCATCGATCCCCTCTTTGGATCCGCGCATGCGGACGTTGGCAGCACAAATAGCCCAGACCACCTCCAGTTGGTCAAGATCCGAATGGTCCGAGGGTGGACAAACCCCCCGCCTTCCGGTACTCGATGAACAGGTCACACGAGCAACGAGGAGGCCAGCCGTTTTGGATCCCATGCCCCGCGATGTCGGTTGGATCGAGGTGGTCACAGGCTGCATGTTCTCGGGCAAGACCGAGGAACTCATCCGCCGCGTGCGGCGCGCCATGTATGCGCGCCAGCCGGTCGTCGTGTTCAAGCCCGCCATCGACGACCGCTACGCCGAGGACTCGGTGGGCTCCCACTCGGGAATGCATCTGCGTTCGATCCAGATCGGCAAGGCACAGGAGATCCCGACGCTCGTGGAGAATGCGCAGGTCGTGGGCATCGACGAGGCCCAGTTCCTGGGTATCGAACTGGTGGACATCGTCGAGGACCTGGCCAACGAAGGCCGCCGGGTCATCGTCGCCGGCCTGGACATGGACTACCGCGGGGTTCCCTTCGAACCCATGCCCCAGCTACTGGCCCAGGCCGAGTACATCACCAAGAACCTGGCCATCTGCACCGTCTGCGGGAACCCGGCCGACCGCTCCCAGCGCCTCGTCGACATGGAATCCCGCATCGTAGTCGGCACCTCCGAGGTCTACGAGGCCCGCTGCCGCCTGCACTGGAGCGCCGACAGCTTCGCCCCCCGCCAATCTCCCCTCCCCCTGGGCCTGAACCTGGCTGACAAGGCCTGAACCGAACCCCTTCCTCGGCCACCGCTTTGTTTGGTCAGCGGCTCCTCGACGTGATAACCAGGGGTCGCCTGTTGGGGGCCCGTCTCGGACGGTTTGAGGAGCTCGCCATGTCCAATTGCCCGGATCTGCGTTTTCTGCCATGGATGGTCGCCGGCATCCTGATCACCACGATCGGCTGCCACGAGCCCCCCGATCCCATCATCCACGACGACGAACCCGTCCTGCTCGTGGTGGACGGCTCCCGGCTGCTGCTGGATCCCGACGGCTGGGTCGACATCTACGACGAAGCCGGCCGGATGGTGGTCCAGCACGGCGTGGGAATGGTGATGCTGGACGATACGGGGGACGGAGGCACCGCGCTGGCCACCGACGACGACGGCGAGCGCAGCATCGTCACCGGCGACGTGCGGGACGGCCTGGGCGACGGGCGGCGGACCACCGTGACGAAGCGCGGGACCGACGGCTCGCCTGATCTGATGTGGGCGGTCACCGCCTACCCTTCCCGCGGCTGCTTCACCTTCCAGGTCAACGTCCACAACTCCACGGACGAGACCATCCACGTGGCCAAGGCCAGCGCCCTGCTGATGGACGCCCTGGACGGGGGTGCCCTGTTCATGGGCGAGGACCCGTCTACCCACCGTATCCTCGAGAACGGCTCCCACGCGGCGCTGGATTTCACCGTGGAGATCCTGCCCGGCGACGCCCCCTACAACGACGCCTACGCCACCGTCGCCCCCGGGGACTACCAGGGCCACTCGGTGGCCAGCTGGAACCACGGCGTGACCGACCTCGCTGGGGAGGACCACTGGGTGGCCGGGGCGCTGAGCTTCGAATCCACCACGCCGGTGATCAACCTCTCGTACAACTCGCTGCTGTCGCTGGAATCCGACGACGGCCGGGCCGGGTTCTCCTTCTTCTCCGCCGAGGGGGCCTACCTGCCCGAACCCCGGCTGGTGGAGCCGGGCTGGACCCAGTCCTCCGAGCTGTTCTACGTGCGCCCGGCCGCCCCGGACGCCATCGCCGGCATGGAGCAGTACGCCCACGCCGTGGCGGACCACCTGGACCTCACCCCCTTCAACCGCCGAGGCGACGAGCGGGTCCCCAACGGCTGGAACTCGTGGGCCGGCTCCGGCTCCACCGGCGGCTACGGCACGGACATCAACGAGGAGGTCATCCTGGCCAACCTGGACGTGATGGCCACCGAGCTGCGGGACTGGGGCATCGACTGGTTCCAGATCGACGACGGCTACGAGCCCTACTACGGCGACTGGTGGTGGGTGGAGGACCGCTTCCCTCACGGCGCCGCCTGGATGAGCCAGCAGATCCGCGACGCCGGCCTGCGCCCCGGCCTGTGGATGGCCCCCTTCTCCGCCCACGCCGACAGCCAGATCGTGGCCGACCACCCGGACTGGTTCGCCGACAAGGTCCCCCTGGGCCAGGCCGTCGTCGAGGACGAGATCCTCGACCTGTCCAACCCCGAAGTGCAGGCCTACCTGCACGATCTGTTCACCACCTTCCGCTACGAGTGGGGCTTCGAGTGGCTCAAGCTGGATTTCGGCTACCAGGCCCTGTTCGGCACCAACCTCCACGACCCCTATGCCACCCGCGAGGAGGCCTGGCGCCAGTCGATGAAGGAGATCCGCTACGCCCTGGGCGACGACGCCTTCTTCATCCTGGTGGGCACGCTGGGGACCAACTACGGCATCGTCGATTCGGGGCGCCTGTCCCTGGACACCATGCCCATCTGGGACTGGGAGATCACCGTCGATGATGATTTCACCCTGGATCAACAGGGCCTCAAGCCGGGGGTCCGCGCCGCGGGCCGGCGCTGGTACCTCCAGGACCGCGTCTGGGTCAATCACCCGGACCTGATCTTCTTCCGCTCCAACCCCTACGACGAGACGTGGCCCCCGCTGACCTTCGAGGAATCCCGCGCCTTCTGCACCTTCGTCGCCCTCAGCGGCGGCATCGTCAAGCTGGGCGACCGCCTAGTCGACCTGGACGGCGACGCCATCAAAACCATCCGCACCCTGCTGCCGATCTATGGCCACCCGGGCACGCCGCTGGACCTGTTCGAACGGGAGTTCCCCGAGGTCTGGCACCAGTCCGTCATCGAACCGCTGGACGGCTACGACGAGAACTACGAACTCATCGCCCTGTTCGACTGGGGCAAGAACCGGGACCTGACGGTCAATCCCTACGAGTGGATCGAGGACGACGGCCAGCCCACCACCCACACGGTGGACCTGGACGCCCTGGGCCTGGACGGCAACTGGCTGGCCTACGAGTTCTGGACCGGTGAGTTCCTGGGCACCGTCTCCGGCCAGCTGACCCACGAGGTCCCGTCCCACGACTCGCGGATGATCGCCCTGCGCCGTCCCCTGGAACACCCGCGCTTCCTCGGCTGGAACCGGCAGATCACCATGGGTGGCACGGTCCTGGAGCAAGCCTCATGGTCCGGGGCTTCCGGCGAATTCCACCTGGCCTTCGAGGCCGCCGCCGCCACCGAAAAAGCCCCCTTCACTTACGAGATCGCCATCCACGTCCCCGCAGGGCACACCTTCGTGTCCGCTACATCCGGCCAGCTACCCGACCTGGCCGCCCAGCAGTTTGGCGACGTCTTGCAGCTGACCTTCGTGCCTGCCGAAACGATGGACGTGGAGATTATCCTGGAATTTGATTGAGCGACCACGTTTCGTATCGCCAGGGAGGCGCGTCATGAGTGGACCAGCGGGCTGGGAAGCTTCTGTCAACAAGGGTGCTCACGAGATCCAGGTGCGGGGTTCGTCCAGTGCCAACCGCGCGGCGGCCCGTATGCACGCAAACGCCGGACGGTACGAGGAAGTTGGGGAGGGGCTGATCTGCCCCGCCTGCAAGACCCGCTACGACGCCGGGTCCGAGTGTCCCGAATGCCAGGTTCACCTGGTGGGTGAGTCATTTGCGGACACGACACCGACCAAGGTCAGGCAACCCGAGACCATGCGCCACGTCTTCACCGCGGGGATCGTGCTGACTCTGGGTGCGCTCTTCGTGGTGATGATGATCGTCGCGCTCAACTACCAACCTTGACCAACCACTCGGAAACCGGCTCGAACATCAGCTCGTGCGTATGCCGGCTCAGGTACACGTCCGCGTGAGCCATCTTGATGGTGTCCGTCCCCAGCTCCAGGATCTCCTTGGTCTTCGACCCCACCTTGTCGAACCCTGACAGCGCCGACTCACGGTTGACGATCCCGTCGGCGTTGCTGAACACACACAGGAACGGCCCGGTGAAGGCCCCCACCTCCTCGGTGATGTTGACGCCGTCGATGATCAGGTCCCCCTGGTTGATGTAGCGGGCGATCTGTTCGTTCACCGCCGGCACCGGGTCCTCGATGGTGCGGGTGAAGACCTTGGCCTTTTCCAGATCGACGTGCTCGGCCCGCAGGTAGAACGACAGCAGCCACGGGGCGTGCTTGCCGATGATCGGCAACGCCAGCTCGGCCAGCAGGCCCGTGCCCCAGAACGGCACCAGCCCCGCCAGCTTGGGGCTCGAAAAGGCCAGCCGGATCGCCGGGTGGCCGCCCGTCCAGCGCAACGGCCCGCCGATGGCCACCACCGATCCGACACGATGCTCGGGGACCATGCCCAGGTGGATGTAGATGTAGGTCGCTCCCAACGAGCAGCCCAGCAGATCCACGCGGTCTTGCTCACTGCCGGTGTGGTCGAGGATGTGATGGACCACGACCCCCAGGTCGGTGACGCCCGCATCCTCCATCCGATAGCTCGGCGATCCGCCATCGGCGATGGAATCCCCCTGGGCCCGCAGATCCACCGTCCAGAACTCGAAGCCCTTGCGGGCGAAGAACTCCGCCATCGAAGGGCCTTCGGGGTGGTAGGTGAAGATGAAGCTGTTCATGCCGTAGCCGGGCAGGATCGCCACGGGCCTGCGGCTGGGATCGTAGGTTTCCGGGTCCCGGTAGCGCCTCACGGCGAGCTTCCAGCCTTCCCGGTCGTCCACGTGAAAGAAGCGAATATCCAGCTCACCCATCGGCACCATCCCTACCCGGAGGCTACCAGATCTTGGCACCGTCGCGGTGGTCTTCGACCATGCGCTGCATCATGAACAGATCGATGATCTGCCCGACGAAGAACAGCCCTCCGGTGATGAGCCAGATGAATCCGCTGATGGGGCGCCCCACGTAAAACCGGTGGATCCCCGCGAACCCGATGAAACACAGCGCCCACAGCCCGTAGGAGGCAGCCAGGCTCCGCTCCGGCCGAGGGGTGGCAGGCACGTCGATGGTCTTTGTCGTCACGTCGTAACTCATGAATCTATCCTCGAGGTCCGCCGGCCGACGCTGGCCGCGGATGTGCCCTGTCCTACGGGCCATCCGCTCCCACTATTTCAGGCAGCTCCTACTCGGATTCACTCCAGGCCGACGGATCCAGCCGTTCCATCTCGAACAGCGTGGCGATGAGGGTATCGTGGGGACCGGCCCGCTCCGGGTTGACGAACTCCCACACGATGCTCCCCCCGGGCGTCACCTCGAAGGCCCGGCCGTTCTCCGACTCGCTCACCAGGGTGTTGCCGTTGGCCAGCCGCTGGCTGGTGCCGCAGTTCTTGGTGAACATGGGCCCACTGGAGGCGTCCCCGTGCTGCCAGACCGTCTCCATCGTCGCCGGGTCGATCTCCAACACCCGGGAGTGCCCACCCGCGCCCGTGTTGTCGAACAGCAGGATGTTGCCGTTGGCCAGGATATCCGGATCGTGTTGCTGGGCAAAATCACCGTTGACGGCCCACACGATCTCGGCACGCTCCATGTCCACGACGACCAGGGCGTCGAGGAAGCGGATGGAGACCAACACCCGGCCAGCCTGGAAGGCCGGGACCTTGTCGGCAAGGGAGCCGTCGAGGACGCGCACCGCGTTGGAGTGGAACATCTCCCCGCCGGTATTGCGGGCCTTCTCCCAGAAGTCCGTGAACTTGGGTGAGTTCAGGAAGCACTCCACCAGGGAGACGCGGCGGAGCTCGTCGCCGTCCGCCGACAAGACGGTCACCGCCTCCTCCATCACCGGTCGTTCCCGATCCAGCGCCTCGATGAGGCGGGCTTCCCGCGTGAGCACGTAGATCGTCCCATCTTCCATGACCTGCAGATCGTGATGGGCCCGCAACGGGTTCTCCCACACCACGTTGGAGTCCCGATCCAGCTTGACGATCCCGAGCCCTTCGTGGATGGCCAGCAGGTCACCGTCCGGGAGCAGGTGCACCTTGCGCCAGAACTGGGTGCCCTCGATGGAGTCCCTGACGGGAAAATCGGGCCATGTGTCGCGGAACGCGCGGGCCCAGCGGTGGATGACCTTCCCCTCCATATCCATCAACACCGCCTCCGGGGCGTGCCCCGAGCAATACAGGTTGAGCCCGGCCTGGACACTCGCCGGATCGTGGATCGTTACCCCCTTGTCCTTGCGCGACGGCTGCGTGCCCTGGGCATAGCCGATGGCCTCCAGACGCTCCATCATCGCCCGCTGCTCGGCGTTGAGCCCGGGGTCGTGTGTGTGCGTGCGGAAACGGCGCCAGCGGCCGCTGGCAGCGGGGTCGCTCGGGTCCTTCCCCCGATGCGTGTCCCCCGGGATCTCCAGCGCCTGGGGCTCCCCCCCCCTTCGCCCCTTGAATCTCTCTGAACGGGGCGGGCAGTCGTAGGGTAGATCGGACAGCTGCTCGTCGTAGCGGCCCGTGGACAGATCCCAGATGGCTTGCCAGCGTCCCTCTGCCATCAGGGGCCCTCGGGTAACCCGCTGGATCGCTCCGTACGCGTCGGACAGCCCCCGGTCCTGGAGCTGGGACGCCGATCCCACCACCGCCTCCCGGTAGCCGGGCGGAACCACCCGCTTGAAGTGCCCGATGCGCCAGCCTTCCTGCCGGCAGGTCGGCAGCCGCGCCAGCAACGGATCCGTCAGGCCCATCGTGTCGATGATGTGCACCTCCGGCCCCGCCGTGTACCCCACCAGCCCCACCACGCCGACCATCTGGACCCGGTGGGTGGCTGCCTTGCGCTTCCAGGCCTGGCCCCGTTCGATGAACCGGTGATCGGGCGGGGTCCCCGGCTCCTGGCCCTCCCGCAGCCAGCCCGTGTGACGATAGAAGAACGATCGTTCATCGACGATGCCCTCCTGATCCCCCATCCTCTTGTCCCCCAGTCCGTACCCCGGACCGGTGAGGAACGGCGCCTTGCCTTGCCAGCAAGCCATCCCCACCAGGACCACGGGCACGAGCACCAAGGCGGGGATCGAGTGATGGCGCACGGTGACGGCCAGCGCGCAGACCGCCAGGCACAGCGGGGTGGCCAGGAATCGGCCGGCCATGTAGTCCCCACCGACACGCACCACGTACAGCATGTAGAGCACGACCCCGAGGGACAGCACCCACTCACGCCGTCGCGTGGCCACGGGCACCACCACGGCCGCGGCGATGACCGCGAGCGTCACCGGGTCGTTGGCCAGGGACTGCCCCAGGTAGCGCAGCCCCTGGGCGCTCAATTCCATCGCGCCGATGTTCGACGGCAGCTTGGCCAGCGCGGTGTTGGGGAACAACGACCCGTAATAGACGAGGGAGAACAGCTCCCAGGCCAACAGCGGCGCCCACCCCACCAGCGCCATCACCGCCGCCCGGCGATTCTCGGCCCGTACGGTGGCCACAACCAGGGCCGGTAGATACAGCAGCAACGTATCCAGGCGGGTGAGTACCCCCAGGGCAGCGATCAGCGTCAGCCCGGTGAGGGCTCCCACGCCATAGCGCCGGTGTCGGCGCCACAGGGCGACGAAAGCGACCAGGCACAGATGGCTGGCAGGATTCTCCAACCCTGACGTGGAGTAGTCCATGAACGCGCGGGAGCAGATCAGCGCCACGATACCCACGCCGCCCCACATCAGCGTCCGCGTGGTCAGCCGGGCAAACAGGGCGACCGCCCCCAGCGAGAGCAGCATCGAGAGCCACATCGTGCCGGCGTAGCCATCGCCAGTGATGGCGTGGGGTATCACCAGCAGGAGCATCCACAGGGGGTGGGTGTACGCTTGCACCCGCTCGGCCGGATTCCAGGTCAATCCGTACCCCTGGAGCAGGTTGTCCACCGTGCGCAGGGTGATGTACGCGTCGTCACAGATCCACGCAGTCCGTATCAGGACCACCGCGTACACCACCAGCAGCGCCACCACGGCGCCATACTGGGCCTGCTTCTTCAAGGCTTCCAACTCGCTTATTCCACGGGGCCATCGTATTCTTGCGGTCCAGATGAGGGATTCCTTTGGACGACCAGAAACGACCCGTGGGGGGGATCGTGGTGGACGAGGACCTACACAGTCAACTGGTTGAGTGCAGTCCTGATCCCATCGTGGTCCTGCAAGACGGGCTCTACAAGTTCGTCAACTCCGCCTTCGCACAGCTATTTGGCTATACGCAAGAAGACGTCGCGGCCGGCCTGACGTTTTACCAACTCGTCGCCGAGCCGGATAAACCCGCGGTCCAGGAGCGCTACGAAGCCCGCCTGCGCGGCGAGGACCTACCCCAGACGTTCGTCATCAACCTGCTGGCCAAGGATGGCACCTCCATCTACTGCGAGACCTCCGCAGCCCTCATCCAGCACGGCGGCCGCCCCGCCGATCTGGTGATCATCCGTGACATCCGCGAGCGCCGCCAGACGGACGAGGATCTGGCGACGAAGAAAACGATCCTCGACACCGTGATGGCCTACGAGCAGCAACTGCGCCGGCTGGATTTTGACGAGGTGGTCAAGATGACCCTCGAGTTCGTCAAGGACCGCCTCGGCGTGGCCAGGACATCCATCGCCACCGTGGAGGGGGACCGGTTCCGCATGTGGGCCGTCCGCAGCGACGCCGGGGACATCCCGGAGCTGAAGAAGGGCCAGCATGTCCAGCTGGCCGATTCGGCGATGTCCGAAGCTGTCCAGGGACGCCGGCTCATCTACCGGCCGGATATCCGAGCAGCCGGCCATCGCTGGAAGACGGACGAGTTGCTGCTGTCGAAGGGCATCTTGTGCGACGCGCTCGTGCCGATGTACGCGGCCGACCGTTGCATCGGTACCCTCAACTGCGGCGGGGATCGGGTGGACGGCATCAGCCCGGACAGCCGGCAGATCATGGAGCTGTTGGCCGCCCGCCTGGCCCACGCCATGCAAAACACGATGCTGCTGCAAAAGGTACGCGACAGCGAGGCGGGGTTCCGCGCCCTGATCGAGGAGTCGCAGGACATCATCTACGTGACGGACGCGCGTGGGATCATCAAGTATGCGAGCCCCTCGGCCGAGATGATCCGCGGGGTGCCGGTCCAGGAGTTCGTGGGGAGCAACGCCTTCGAACGCCTGCACGTAGACGATCGGGATGCTATTCGCGCCAAATTCGCCCAGCTCCTCGAGAAGCCCGGATCCCAGATGTGGGCCGAGTACCGGATCATCCACCCGGACGGATCGCCGCACATCTTCGAGGCCACCGGCACGAACCTGCTCGAAGATCCCCGCGTCAACGGGATCGTCGTCAACGCCCGGGACATCACCGACCGCAGGCGCATCGAGCGGGAGATGCAAAAGCACGAACGTCTGGAGTCCCTGGGCGTGCTGGCCGGCGGCCTGGCCCACGATTTCAACAACCTCCTCACCGCCATCTTGGGGTATGTCACCCTCGCCAAGAACAGCCAGCCCGAGGACAGCTCGCCGGCCAAATACCTGCAGCGCGCCGAGAGCGCGGCGCGGCAGACCGTCGACCTGACCCGGCAGCTGCTCACCTTCGCCCGCGGTGGAGCGCCCATCAAGACCAAGGCATCCATCGCCGAGGTCGTGCGTGAGTCGGCTGATTTTGCGGTGCGTGGGGCGGGGATCCGATGCGAGATGGACCTACCCGATGACCTATGGCCCTTGCACGCGGACCGGGGCCAGCTTTCCCAGGTGGTGAACAACCTGGTCCTCAATGCGGTCCAGGCCATGGGCGATGGCGGGATCATTCACGTCCGCTGCAGGAATCTCGAACCCTCCCCCGGGGCGGGCAACGAGCTGTTCGAAGGCCCTGCCCTGCAACTCTCCATCACCGATACCGGGGGCGGCATCCCCGAAGAGCACCTCGCCAAGATCTACGATCCCTACTTCTCCACCAAGGAGAGCGGCAGCGGCCTGGGCCTGGCGGTGGTCTACACCATCGTCCAGCGCCACGAGGGGGACATCCGGGTGGAGTCCAGGCCCGGCCAGGGGAGCACCTTCACCATCACCTTGCCGGCCCTTGCCGATACGGCGGTGAGTCTAGAAGAGGCCGAACCCAGACCGGCGCGAACGAACGGCCACATCCTGGTGATGGACGATGAAGACATCGTCCGCGAGGTGGCGATGTCCATCCTCGAAGAGCTGGGCCACTCCACGGACGGTTCCCCGGACGGTAATCACGCCATCGAGCGCTACCGGCTGGCCATGATCGCCCGCGAACCCTACGACGCCGTCCTGATGGATCTCACCGTTCCGGGAGCGATGGGCGGGAGGGAGGCCACGCATCGCCTCCTCGAGCTGGATCCGGACGCCCGCGTCGTGGTGGTCAGCGGGTATGCCAACGACCCGGTAGTGGCCAACCCGGAGGAGTATGGATTCATCGATCGGTTGTGCAAGCCGTTCAGCGTCGATGAACTCGGCGAGGTCATCGATCGTGCGCTGAAAGCCCGAGACTGAAGTACCGAACCGGCGCCTAGCCCGCGAATGTCCGGCTGTTCCAGCCCCAGTCCGACCGTTCCAGGTTCATGAAGTTGATGAACACGCGCTCCGGCGCGACTCCAGCCCCCTCCTCCAGTAGCTGGCAGAGCTGGCGGGAGAGGGTGACGTTGGTCTCCGGATCCAGGCCGCCCAGGCTTCGCAGCTCCGCGAAGGCACAGGGTTCGTCGCTGCCGCCGAAGACCATCGGCTCCCACGCACACACCACCATCACGTAGGCTTCGGGCTTGCCCATCGTCGTGGTGATGATCCGGGAAACGCCGCGGGTCAGCGCCGGCATATCCACGCCAGGCCGCTCGGGGCCGGACAGGGTGATCTTGAGCAAGGGCATGTGGCCTCCTGGGGCGTGGGCTACTGGATATAACCCAGCGCCTTGAGTCGTTCCAGGCCTTCGGGAGTCACCTCGGGGGTCACATCGGAGGCCCAGGGTCTGGTTCCGTCTTCGTGGGTGGGCACGTAGGTCACCGGCCGGCGGGCGGCGGCCCGCGCCTTGAGGGCGCCGGTCAGGGGACGGCCCGCCATGTCCTCCCCCACCGGGATGCCGTTCAGCCACAGCAAGGTTGGGGTGACGTCCACGGAGAGCACGTCTCCCTGGATCTCGCCGGGCTGCACTCCAGGGCCGATCAGGCCAAAGACACCGCTCTCCTCGATGGGGTGGAAGCCGGCATTGACGTAGATGGTGAAGTTCTGCTCCTGGTGCCGGCCCAGCGTCCGCGTGGTCATCTCCTCCATCTCCAGGGATGGGACCAGCGTCCTGCGCATCTCCCGCAATACGGGGGCCCCGTCCTCGGTCCGGATATCGAGGAGCTTGCGCCACACGACGCCACTTGCGTCGTTGTCGACGGTGATCGTGGGGTAGGAATAGCGGTAACTCATCTCTTCGACCGGCATGCGGACCAGGACGCGGGTCGGGTGTAGCGTGACCGTGGCCCCATCGACGTGGTACGTGCCCCGCTCGGTCGTGCCGGGCTCACCGTCCAGCAGCGACCGCGACAGGGTCAACCTGCGGCTGGGTGTGGGCACGCCGGTGTGCCCGTGGTCGCTGACCACCATCACGTACCCCTTGCGGCCCGCGTAGTCCATGGCCCGGCCCACCAGGTCATCCGCCAGCTCCAGCACGTCGGAGACCAACGTGTACCCGGTACGGATCCGCTCGACCAGCTCCGGATCCAGGCCCGACAGATCGCGCCCCGGCTGCCCGAGGGTGTGCTCGGACCACAGCATGTGGAGCGAAGTGTCCAGCGGATAGATGGGCAACAACAGCAGGTCGAAGGGCTCATCGTCCTGCATCCAGCCGTCCATCAATTCGGTGATGTTGACCTGGAGCCCCAGCCGTTCCACGTCGGGCAGCTGATGGCGGGTGGGGATGCCTTCCCCCACCACATCCCAGGCACCCGCCGGGTATTCACCGTCCGGGCCGTCCACGCTGGCCCCACAGGCGGGGCAGGCCTTGGACAGCATCACGCCGTGGATGGGATAGGCGGGATAGGTCAGCCAGTAGTCCACGACCAGGGATCGGCGCTCGTACTGGGAGGCGATGTCCCATACGCGTTTGACCAGAATCTGATCGCTGCGCAGGACCGGTGGTCCCTTCTTCAAATCGACAGTGACGCCATGTTGCTCGGGGTGCTTCCCGGTGGCGATGGAGGTCCAGCTGACCGGCGAGTTAGGGCTGTCCACCTGGAGTGGTGCCGTCGCGCCATGCTGGCGGATGCGCGCCAGGTTGGGCAGCTTACCCTGCTCGATGTAGGGATCGATCAGGGCCCAGTCGGCGCTGTCGATCCCCACCACCACGACCCGGGCGGGCCCCGCGTCGCCGCAACCCACCGCAAACGCCAGCAGGCAACCTGGCAGGAGTGCCGTCAGGTGGGCTGCCCAGCTGGACGCAATCCGGATCACTCGCTCACCTTTCCTCGGCCGTCAGGGACGGTATTCTAGAGTGGATGCCTAGCTTCCGCACCATCGAGCAGCCGCTCCGTCACGAGATCGACAAGATCAAGGGATCGCGCTTCATCGCCGATGCGTTCCCATGCCGCAGCGGGGAGGACGCCGCTCGGGCGCTCCAGAGGGTACGCGAGGCGTTCCCCGATGCCACCCACCATTGCCACGCCCGCCGCACGGGGCTCGGCAAGGACTCGTACCGGGTCTCCGACGACGGTGAGCCGTCCGGGACCGCGGGCATGCCCATCTTGCGGCGCATCGACGGGGCACGGCTCTCCGATGTGCTGGTCGTGGTCACCCGCTACTTTGGCGGAACGAAGCTCGGTACGGGCGGGCTGGTGAGGGCCTATGGCCAGGCCGCCGCGGCCGTACTGGAACGGGCCACGGTCACGGAAGTGCCCCTCTGTGAAGGGGTGGTCGTGGTGCTGCCCTATGCCCTGCAAGGCGTGGTGGATGGCCTGCTCAATGCCCATGATCTGCAACCCGTCTCCCGCGTCTTTGCGGAAGAAATCCAGCTCGAGCTCCAGGTGCCCGTGGAGCAGCTCGATCGCTTCCTTTTCGACCTCGGTGAACGCACGTCTGGGCGTGTGCAGACAAAACGCATCGGCACGGGATGAGTCTCCCGGTCACATGTGTTAGGGTCACTGTTTGGCCGTTCCGAGCAAAGAAACCAACAGGTTCATGGGAATCAGCACACGATCAACAAGGAGGTCACGCGTGCGGAACTCTACCAAGGCTCTCTTCTTCTCGACTCTGGCTATCGCACTGTTCGCGTTCATCACCGGTTGTTGCTGTGGTGGGGGGAGCTCAAGCGATGATTTCGACTGGAGCGAGTTCGACACGTCCACCACGAGCGAGCCGGGCACGTTCGCCAAGAGTTGCGACGACGGCAAGTCCCTCAGCCAGTGCAGCGAGTACACCGACAAGTCGATGGAACTGCTGGGCGAGGACTTCTACAAGAGCATCTGCGAGCTGACCTCGGGTAAGTGGTCTGCAGACAAGTGCCCCACCGAAGGCGTCGCCGGCAAGTGTGACGACGGTGCCGGCTCCATGACGTACTACTACAGCAGCGGCGACCTGGCCTACACCAAGGAGACCGCCAAGAAGTCCTGCGAGGACTTGATGGGTACGTTCAAGGAATAAGGGTCCGTGACGGAATAGCTCGACGTTTTGGGCCGGCGATCCATCCCGGCTGACTGCACCGCTCATCCGTCACAATGTAGGACATTGCTCCTTCTTCGCAGCTTGCCAGCCAAGCGTCTCTCCACCCCAAATTCGCCGAGCCATCCCGTCACGAACCCATGACCGTACTCTCCACCGGGCTGAACGCCCGCCCACAGATCGACCCCGTCGTTTCGCAGCCCCCTCCCCCATCGCAGGCCAACGCACTGTCCAGTGCACAGCTGTCTTCGACCTCGATGGGATCGCCCACTTCGGGATAACCCAGCCCGGCAAAGCTCACCGTCACGCTGTCGTAGTCGAAGGCCAGGGCACCGCCGCCGTTGTCGAATGGCCCCTGCTGGGTGACGATCCCGTCGAGCTCGAACTCGTAGGCCTCGGTCTGTTTTTGCATACATCCGGCCAGCTCGAATTCCAGATCGGAGGTCAGCTGTTCCCCGTCACCGGCCTCCACTGATCCGGTGACGTGAGCGGTGCCGCCGTAGGTACAGTCCAACGATTCGTCCAGCGGCCCGATGGTCCCGGTGACCGTGTTGAAGAGGTTCATCACCGACCACTGGATGCCGAACGCCACGGTGCCGTCCTGGCAGTCCTGATCGCAGTCCAGCGGTCCGTTCCCACTACCCGCACCATCGATGCAACCGAACTGTGAGGACAACAGGACAGCGGCCAGGCAGGGAAACCCCCGGTCGAGAATCATACGGAACCTCCGGGGTTCAGCGTATCAAGGGACCTCGACCGCATCCACCAGGTAGCGCTCTGGGCCGCCGGGGACCAGGGCGTCGAAGGGATAGCAGGTCACCAGGGTGAGGCGACGACCGTCAGGATCGGCGATCAACCGGGCCTGGCGATGGTCCACCACCCGGGTCCCCTCGACGACGTAACGGTGATGTTCGCCGTCCGTGGACTGCAGGATCAGCTCATCGCCCACCGCCACATCCTCCAGGAAGCGGAAGTGCGTATCCCTGTGACCGCCGACGACCGTGTTGCCCGCCGCGCCCGGGGATGCGGTTCCATCCATGTGCCCGGGGCCGAAGGCCAGGGAGCTGCCGCTCGCGCCAGCGAGTACGATCTGGTCGATGCCGTGCTCCGGCGCAGTCAGCCGGGCCACCGGCCAGGTGTCGGCCCAGGACCAGGGACGGACCTGTTCCTCCCCGGTCAGTGTCTGGTGCCAGGCCCGCTCCATCAGCAGCTGGGCCAGAGCGGCCTTGGCGTGGATGGTGCTGGCACCGGCCAGCTGCCAGACGCCGATCCCTGCCAGCGCCACCACGGCCACCAGCCTCCCCTTGAGCATCAGGGCGCTCATCGGCTCCGCCGGCGGGTCGTCCACAGGATGAACGGGATGGCCAACAGCGCCAGCGCGCCGGTGGTCAGCTGCAGCCTCGAGGCGGTGGCCCCGGCGGGCAGCGTCGTACTGTAGGCCGTAGCCAATCCGGCCTGGGCCAGGCCGTCGTCCCCGGAGGAGGCCAGCACCCGTTCGGCCGTGTCATTCCAGGCCAGACGAGAGGTTGGGGGCTGGGAGAAAACGCCGTCCGCCTCCCAACCGGCGGGGAGGTTTACCGGGACCGGCCCGGTGTGGACCTCCTCTCCCTCCGGCCTGCTGGGGGTCACATCCACGGCAACCAGGCTGGTGTATTGGCTCACCAAGCTGTGCTCCAGCGCGACCGCGGTCACCTGCTGACGGACCTCGTCTGGATGTGCTCCGAGGTAGACCGAGGCCATCAGCGAATCGATCTTGGCGTTGGCCCAGACCGCCGCAACCCCGGCGGACTCGCCGCCGCCTTGCAGCGGCATAGAAGCGGTCCACGATGTCCCGTTGAACTGACCGTTGAACTGGACCTCCTGGCACTCCGCTCCGGCGGCATCCGGGGCCACGGCCACGGCGATCATCACCGGCTCGCCCTGGTACAGATCCGGAACAGTCTCGGGCCACATCTCCACGTGGCAGCTGCCGTCGAAGATCGCTTCGATGTCCGTCAACACAGGGTGCTCCAGCTTGGCGAACAGCTGGCCCATGCGCTCGCTGACCTCGTCCACGGAGCCGATGTGGGTGAAGGTCCCGTGCCCCAGTTCGGCCGCCTTGCTCATGAAGTAGCTGTTGGGCGCCGAGCCGATGCCCACCGTGAACAGACGGCTGTCACCCAGCCGGTCGCCGATGACGGTGAACAGCTCGGTCTCGTTACCCACAGCTCCGTCGGTGAGGAAGATCACCTGACGGATCCGCCCCCGCGTGTCACCGCCGTCCAGCGCTTGCTCTAGAGCCGACATCATGTTCGTGCCCCCGCCGGCGTCCAGGCCATACACGTACCGGCTGGCCCGCTGCTGGTTGGCCGCGCTGGCAGGCATGGCCACCTCGAACAGGCGCCGGGCCTGGTCATCGAAGTCGATGATATTGAAGCTGTCCTGGGGACGCAGACGTGCGATGGACAGGGCCAGCGCATCACGCGCCTGGGCGATGGACGGGCCGCCCATCGAGCCGGACGTATCGATGATGAAGATCACCTCCCGGGGCTGGGTCTCTTCCGCGCCGAGGGCGTCGTTGGGGGGCATCACCATCGCCAGCAGGTACTGCTCGCCACCCAGTGTCTCCTGGAATAGACCGGCGCCGGGCGCATCCCCCGTACGTGGCACCCATTCCAGCACGAAGTCCCGGTCCGCGCGGACCGTGTCGTCGGCCAAGGTGATGTGCCGAACGCCATCCTCGAGTTCTTCCACGTCGATGTCGTGGTACAGGCTATCCAGATCGGCCAGAGGGAAGCCCGCGTCGAGCCAGATGTCGATGGTGACCGGGTTGCGGTCCGCCTCGTCTGGGACCATCACGGGGGGCGTGATCTGGCTGGCATCCGGTACGGTGTCCGTGTCCAGCGACCAGCCTGTGCCCGAGTAACTGGCCACCTGGGGTGTGCCCGGGATGTAACGCGGTCCCACCACCATCGGGAACCGGATGTCGAACGCCCCGTGATCGTAGTGCAAGGTCTGCTGGAATTCGATCTGCACGATGATGTCCTCGGACGGCCCGATGTTGGCGACCGAGTTGGTGAAGATATTGGGCCGCTGCTGCTCCACCAGCGCCGCCTTCTTGCCTTCGCTCTTGGCCTGTTCGTAGATCTGCTTGGCCTTCTCCTTCTCCTCGATGATCCCCTCGATATAGCGGTCACCGATCTGCATACGCATCCGATCCACGGCCGAGTTCTCGGGGAGTGGGTATACGTAGACACCCTCCAGCCACTGGTCGGTGGGGTTGTAGAACACCTGGCTGACCTGCACACGGGCCACCAGACCGCTGATCTCCATCTCCACGTGGGTCTCGACGGTGGGAGCCGGTAGGTATCGCCCCCCCTCCAGCGTCTTGAACAACAGCCCGCTGGACTCCTGCTCGGCCATCGTCACGGTGCGAGGGGTCTCGATCGTACTCGCATCCTGTTTCTGGGTCTGGGCCGACGCCGGCATGGTCAGGAATACAAGATATCCAAAAATGGTAGCAATCTGGGCGCTCGAATGTCTCATCGTCAATCCTCACTCCGGCAGTCGCCGGCATGGTCTGGAATCATGATGAGCTGAGGACCTGCAGCACGTTTGACGTCTGTATGAGAAAAAACGGAAAGAAGTGTGCAGATTCCGTGCACACGAAGAATTGACAGGTTTGACAGAAGGCTGACGAGGGAGGGATTACGCCGAACGGCGGCCGAGTCAGACGCGGCGTCGCAGGCGGTAAACAGCCAGGAACAGGGCCAGGGCCAGAGCCGATAACGGACCGGTTGCGTTCATCGAGCCAGCCACGCGGCAGTCGCAGTCACCGCCGCCCACGATGGTCGGCCCACCGTCGTCGTCGCCGCTGACGTCGTCGTCGCCCGCGCTGTCGTCGTCGTCACCGCCGTTACAGTCTGCGTCGTCCCCGTCCACGTCCCCGTCACAGTCATTGTCGACGCCGTCGTCACAATCCTCATCGGCGCCGGGGTAGCTGTCCGCATCGTCGATGGCGCAGTCCTCGTCGTTGGGAACGCCGTCGCCATCCGAATCCGCCAGTTCCACCACCGGGTCGCGGAAGCCCAGGCCGCCGTCGCCCCCACCCATGTCATAGGAATAGAAGCCCACGTGGCCCGCAGGCAGCGGGTCAGGATCCGTGTACTCCAGTACGATGTCGCCCTCGTCCAGGGCTCCCGACTCCTGGGCGCTGTAGTACGCCGTCAGCGTGTCGCCAATCATCTCCAGCCGGATGCGCTGGTAGCCGTAGTTCTGGCCGCCGTCCACACGGTAGTGGGCGTTGTTGTTGGTCTCGGGTACGTCGGCGATGCCGTCCTCGACACGGTACAGGAAGGCCCCGCTGCCCTGGCCACCGTCCCCACCCTCTCCCATCGAGGGGCGCAGGTGCTCGGTCATCAGAAACAGATAAAACGTGGCCGGGCCGGATTTGCGGATCACCATCCCCAGGGCGTCGTCGTCCATGACCAGGATCTGGGCGCCAAAGGACAGGTCACCCCAGGGGCCTTCCTCTTCCTGGCACAGGTGATTGGAGATGTAGTCGTCCGACGCCCATAGCCCGCCCCCTTCATCGGTCGTGGGGTTCACTTCGCGGGCATCGGCGAAGGACTGGGAGTCCCAGTGGTCATCGCTGCACCCCGAAATCCAGCCGTCGTTCCCCGACATATTTGCGTGGGGGGCCACCGAAAAATCAAAATCCCACTCATGGATCCAGTCCTGAGCCGAGGCCGGAGCGAGGGTCAACAGCGTACAGCAGGCGATGGCGGCAAGCGCCGCGCAGGGAACGATTCGGGATGTCATGGGTCCTCCTGGGTAAAACAGGATAACGCTACTGGCCGTCTTTTTCTTCGTCTCCAGGCCCTGTTTTGCGTTGCAGGCGCTCGATCATCCGGTCGAATCGATCCCGACCATCGAGGGAGATGAAGCCCACGATCTTGCACCCCACGCCAGCGTGGACCGCTTCTTCGACCTCCTGGCGCCTCACCCAAACGGACTGGACCTTGGCGGTGACGGCCTCTTTCTTGCCGTCCACATCCTGTCCTTCGAAGCGCACCTGCAACAGGGTCGACGCCTTGGGAGGCACGTCGGTGGCCAGGCACAGTCCGCCTCGGCTCACGTTGATGACAGCTGCTTTCCGCGGTTTTTTGCGGGAAGTGGGGCGTACGAACGTCACATCCATCTCCACGTGATACCGCGCTTCACGGGAGGCAAAATCCTGGGTCTGTGTCCCGGGCACGGGCTCCGTTGGGATCGGCTCGCCTTCCGGCACGGTGGACAGCAACTCGAAGAACTGGAGCCCGAACCCCTCCTGCTTGCGCTTCTTGACCCCGGAGGCCACCAGCCGCTTGACCATGCCCCGAAGGAGCACCATCTCCGAATCCCCGGGACGGCGGAACTTGAGCGTCAGAGTATCCCCCACATCCACCGGCGCTCGCGTGGATACGAACACGCCGGATTCGCTGTAGTCGAGGATCTGCCCCAGCCAGGTGCACGACCTGGAGGCGACCTCCACATCGACGAGGCATTGCAGGCGTTCGTGGGCGCGGCGATCTCGCTCGTTCATGGGGTGTTGTGCTCCTCGAGGTCTACGTGGGCTATCGGCCGATTCGGCTACAGATTGAGTACTGGGCCGCTAGAGGTCGTTGATGCGCTCCTGGTTGAGCCCGCCGGGGTAGGCGTACGAGTCGTAGGTGTCGAACCCCACGACCACCACGCCGAAGCCCATGCTTCCCTCCAGTACGTGGACCCCGTCTGCCACCAGTACGCGCACCGCCTCGTAGCCGCCGGCGCCAATGGTCGCCGACTCGGACCAGTTGGGCCAGGCATCCACGCTGGTGCCGTCGATGGTCACCGTCTCGCCGACGGCACGTGTGATGATCAGGTAGTCGTTGACCCATGTGCCCGGCACAAGCACCACATAGCTGTCCAGGTACTGTTCCACGGGCACCGCCTGCACCATCGCCGGGTCGCCGGTGGCATTCGCTGCCATCTGGGAAGACAACATGTACTGGGTCAGCAAGAAGGCGTCCGTGCCGGTCACCTCGAAGTCACCGGGATTCGCCGTGGAGCCGTTGACCTCGAAGCGCAGCGCCTCGCCCGGCTGGATGACCGTGCCGTTGGCCGGCAGCCCGAGCACGTCGGCGTGGGCGGTGAAGGTCAGCTCAACCGGATCGTTGCCCGTGACGATCTGCCACAGGGACGCCTCGGGGGGCGGGCCACGGTGCGGGATGCGGGCCGCCACATAGGACTCGCCCCAGGTCTGGATGCCGAACACCTGCTCTTCCAGGTGGTCGCAACAGCACGAATTGGTCGGGATCAGGGCACATTCGTGGCCGGCGAAGACACCCACCGGTGTGTTGGCGTCCGTCTCGATGAGGGTGCCGGCCAGATTGGTGTTGGCGCCGTTGCTGGCGATCTGCAGGTAGTCCCCGGCGTTGAGGGTCGCCGTCACGGGGACGCCCGGGGCACCGGCAGCCACGCCATTGCCGCTCAGCGTATTGCAGGTGGGGGTCACCGTCACCTGGGTGCCGTCCACGCTGGCGATGACGTTCAGCGAGCTGTGCTGCAATCCGAATCCATCGTTCGCCTCGTCCCAGCCAGGGACACGGTACACGCTGTCCCACGAGGGCACCGGCAGCAACAGCGACGCATCGGAGAGATACGAGCTGGCCCCGTTCACCGGGTTGAACTGGTACGCGATGATGGGGATCGTCGAGGTCACACGGTAGGCCCCGTACTGATGGATGGCCGTATCATCCACGTGGCGGTCGGGGAGTTCGATAGTCTCGAGCGCCAGCGGCCCGATGGCGCCGCTCCACTGGGAATTCCAGGTGTTGCCGTCGAAGGTCTCCACGGCCGCCTGGGCGGTGAGGGCCTCGTTGACGTTGGACAGGGCCACGGCGTACTGGATCGTCTCCGGGCCCGAGTCGTGCTGGTCGGTGTCGATGGCGTAGAACTGGCAGCCGATGGTGGACTCGTGATCCTCCGCTTGCTGGCACAGCTCGATGCACGCCCCCCCTTCGCAGACCTCGCCGTTGGCCACGTCGCAGTCCTCGACCACGAAGAACCCCATCCCGTCTGCGTTGCACTCCACCACGGCGTCGTCCACGCACCAGCGTTGCCCTGGGAAACAGGAGACACAACCCAGCCCCCAGAAGCAGGTGATCCCCGCGTCCACGTCACACTCGTCCACGTCCACAATATCCCCGTACTCGTCGCAGGTGACAGCGTCCTGGCCATCGCAGATGATCTCACTGGGAAAGTCATCACAGATGTCCGAAGGGGATGTGTCGTCGTCGTCGCCGGTGTCGTCGTCGCCGGTGTCGTCGTCATCGAGGATCGGATCCGGGTTGGGGCAGCCTGAGATGACGAGGGTTCCAAAAGAGACGGTCCCCAGAGCCAGGATGATCACCGCGAGCCAGGTTCGTGAACGCATAGATGTCCCTCCGTGCGTCAATCTATCAACTCTCCATGGTGAACGTGCCACGATTTCGATCCTTGACCACACCCGGGAATTCCAGCACGCAGTTGTGCATGGCCACATAGACTCCCGCGGGCATCAGCTGCACTGCCAGCAACGCCTCGGTCAGGTTTTGCATGGCGTCGGTCCTCCGCAGGGCGTAGGGCCGCATGGCGCCGGTGAAAACAATGGGCACGGCCAGGTCTTCGATGATCTCGTAGGCCTTCTCCCCGCTGACGGCCAGACGATCGGTGCCGTGCACGATGATCACACCGTCGTAGGCCTCGGACATGGCGCCGGCCGTGCGCGCGATGAGGCTGTGGTCCGCCTCGTCCATCAGCAGGCTGTCCTTGTTCATCAATGGGACGCGGATCACTTCGACGCCGTTGAGTTCGAGGCTGGCCAGCATCACGTCCAGCACGCTGACCTCGTTGGCCATCACGCCCTGGAGTTCGTCGTAGGTCTTCTCGATGGTGCCACCGGTCGAGATGATGGCGATCTTCTTCACATTCATGGCATCTCCCGAGATGTTCGCCGTCAATTCCAGGCTCCAGCTGTCACTTTGAACCGACACGTGCAGGCTAAAATCGCGCCGAACGGGCTAGCAATCCGTTGGCACCGAACTTGCTGCACAACCTTTTGGTTTTGCGCCAGCAGGCCGTGTGTATTACAACCGCCGCCAGGAGTTGAACGTGGATAGAGACTACACCGTCAACAAGCTCGAAATCGCCCCTCTGCTGAAGGTAGCGAACCTGGGCCTGCGAGCAGCGGGTGTGCTGGGGATGCCGTACGGCCGCCTGGATCGTGAGTCGATCCTCGCCAAAGCTCAGGAGATCACGGGCTTGACCGATTTTGGTGGGGACCGCTTCCTCGAGCCGTTGCGCCAGCTGTTGGTGGATGTGGACGCCGCGCGAGCGACCCCCGTGGGCGAGATCGCCTGCCGTCAGACCTGCATCGCCAGCGCCTGCAACCGGCTCCGTATCCAGGACTACGTCAACCGCAATCCCGATGTCCACGATGTGCCCATCAAGCGGCCGATCTTCATCGTCGGCTTCCCCCGCACCGGGACCACGCTGCTGCAGAACCTGCTGGCCCTCGAGCCCGGCGGGCGGGCGCTGAACTTCTGGGAGCTGTACAACCCCGCCCCCATGCACCACGACCACGAAGAGGATCGCAGGATCCGCATGAAGGCCGCCGGCAGCGTGCTCAAGGCGGCCCGCATCGCGGCCCCCCAACACCCCAACGTCCACGACCCCCCGCCCGACACCAAAGAAGAGTGCTGGCTGCTGTTCAGCAACACCTTCATGGTGATGAACATGGAGCTGTCTCAGGGGCTGTCTCGCTTTGGCGACTGGCTGCTGCGCCAGGACATGCACTGGGCCTACGAGGAGTACAAGCGCACCCTGCAGGTGTTGGCCCACTGGGAGCCCACCGGGCAGTTCGTGCTCAAATGCCCCGAGCACATGTGGTTCCTCGATACCCTGCTGGACGTGTTCCCGGACGCCTGCATCGTGTGGTCCCACCGTGATCCACTCAGCTGCATCGGGTCTTACAGCAGCATGATCTCCCTGTCGCGCCGCATCTGGTACGGCCGCATCTACCACGAGTACATCGGCGACCACATCACCAAGGCATTCCTCGGCGGCGTGGAGCGGGCCATGGCCGTCCGTGACCGGCTGGGCCCCGACCGATTCTTCGACATCAACTTCGAGACGCTGGTGGCAGACCCGGCCAAAGCCGTACGCAGCATCAAGAACCACTTCGACCTGCCCCACAGCGATGAGACCGACGCCGCCGTCGTCGACTGGCTGGCCCAGCCCCGCCAGGACAAACCCGGCAAGCACATCTACAGCGCCGAACAGTGGGGGCTGGTGGCCGAAGATATCTACGAGCGATACGCGGAGTACATCGAACGTTACAATGTAAAGACCGGCTGAGGGGGATGGGCGGGCACTGACTAGGAACATCTCTGGATGGGATCTGCCGGCCGCATCGCGCTCATAGATCGGCTCCGCGGTCTGGTGATCCTGCTCATGGCGCTGGATCACACGCGAGATTTCTTCCAGCCGGCCGGTGCCTCCCCGGAAGACCTGGCCACCACCACCCTCCCCTTCTTCATCACTCGATGGACGTCCCACCTGTGCGCCACCGGGTTCGTGTTCCTGGCTGGGTCCTCCGCCGCCCTGTTCCGCCCCCGCTGGTCGCGCCTGGAGGGCGTACGCTTCCTGGTCACCCGGGGCCTGTGGCTGATGGTGCTGGAGGGCACCTGGGTCACGTTCAGCTGGTACTTCAATTTCGATTTCATCCATCTGGGAGTGCTGTGGGCCATCGGTGGGTCGATGGTCCTGCTGGGCGCCGTGTTCGTCCTGCCGCCCCGGGTCGTACTGGGGTTGGGAATCACCCTCACCGTCGCACTGAACCTGTGGCCGGTCCCAAAAGAGATGCCCGTGCTGGGCCTGCTGTGCCAGCCCAACGGATTTGAGCTGCTCGGCAAGAAGTTCTGGGTCAGCTACGCCATCGTGCCGTGGTTCGGAGTGATGGCCTGCGGGTACGGCCTGTCGGACCTGTTCACCGTGAAGCGGTGGCGACGCTGGATTCCCCTGGCCGGCCTGTTCCTGCTGGCCCTGTTCATCTTGCTGCGGGCGCTGGACGGGTTCGGCGACCCGGGGGATTGGGAGCCGCAGGCCCGGGGCCTGTGGGCCACGGCATGCCAGTTCGCCAATCCCTCCAAGTACCCGCCCTCCCTCGTGTTCCAGGCGATGACGTTGGGCACACTGTTCCTGATCGCGCCCCTGTTCAGCCGCGGTCAGGGGCGCCCGATGGAGGTGCTAGAGACCTTCGGCCGGGTGCCCCTGTTCTTCTATCTGTTGCACCTGCCGCTGGCCCACCTGCTGGGCCTGATCCACGCCCACATAGCCCATGGCCAGTACCCCATCCCCGCCGGTTCTCCAGTGTCGTTGCCGCTGATCTACGGCGCTTGGGTCACCGTGCTGTGCCTGCTGTGGCCGCTCTGCCGGTACTGGCAACGCCTCAAACGTTCCCACCGGGACTGGTGGTGGTTATCCTACCTGTGAGAGGAGCCCCACCATGCCCAGAGTTGGCCATGTTCTCCTGACGGTGCTGTGGCTGTTCGCAGCCGGTTGTGACCAGGGCCCCGGTCCCGTCGACGACGACGCCGACGCGGCCGACGCCGCCCCAGCACACGAAGACACCGGCGACGATGACGTGGCCGATGACGACGACACCGGCGACGACGATGACGACGACACCACGGGCCCCACCGTGCCCGCCCGGGTCATCACCGCCGAGGTCACCTGGGAGCTGGGCTTCGACGCCGAAGCCGAGGCAGCGGGGTACACGGATTGCTCCTATTCGCGCACGTTCACGGGCGTGCAATACCTGGACCAGCCCTACCTGTGCCCGGACTGCACCCACCAGTTCCAGGGGACCGCGGAGATGGTCGACGGCTTCGCCGACTGCGCTGAACCGATCTTCGGCGGCAGCGAGACCCGGACCGAGTATTGGGGCCTTGGCTGGAGCGAGGCCGCTGGGACGGAGGCCACCTTCTTCCGAGGTTCCCGCGAGAACCAGGGCACCGGAGAGCTGACGTCCATCGCCGCGGTGACCCTGGACGAACTCTTCGAGCTGGGCTGGAACAGCGAATACTCCCTGGCCGACATGGGCCTGCCGGACGACGGCCAGATGACCCTGGTGGCCACCGGAACGGCCACCGTCACCATCGACGACTCCACCCAGCTCCCCGACCTTTACCAGCCGCGCACCGAACCCTACGAATGTGGCTGGCCCACCAATAACCCGGGCAACCTGGAAACCGACTGGCTCCTGCAAGAGGACACCACCTTCCCCACCGCCTGGCTCGAAGACGAGTGTGGCGAACTCGTCAATCTGTGGGATTTCCACGGCAGCTATCTGGTCCTCGACTCCACCCAGCCGGATTGCTACTACTGCATCCTGATGGCCGAGGCGGCGCCGGATTTCCTTGCGGAGATGGACGACGCGGGGATCCCGACGGTGTTCATCAGCCTCCTGGGCGAAGGCCTCTCCAACATCGTCGGCGAGCCGACCCAGGGCGACTTCGAGGACTACATCGCCAGCTACGGCAGCGGCGAGCCGATCCTCAAAGACCGGGGCTTCGGGTACGCCATCTTCGAACCCTACTGGGGGGACGACCTGGGGTATCCGTCCTGGACGGTCGTCCGGCCGGACATGACCGGGCTCGCGGTGGGCAAGGGCTTCAGTAGCTTCGAGGAGATCCGCGACCTGATCCTGGCGGACGCGAACTAGCCCGGCCGGGAAGCGAGCACCCCGTCGAACCAGCGGGCCAGGTCTTGCATGACCTCGTCCCGGTTGACCTCGTTGAACATCTCGTGCCGGGCCTCCGCGTAGAGCTTGCCTTCGACGTGGGTCAGGCCGGCCTTGCGATAGCTCGCCATCAGGCGGTTGAATCCCTTGCCGGCGCCCCCCACGGGGTCCAGGTCTCCGGAGAAGGCGTAGATCGGCATGTCCTTTGGGATGCGCGCCACGTTCTCCGGCTTGCCGAGCTCCACCAGCCCGCCGAGGAAATCGAACCACAGCTGATTGGTGGCGACGAACCCACAGAGCGGATCGCCGATGTACTTCTCGACCTCGGCTGGATCCCGGGATAGCCAGTCGAACGGGGTCCGGGCCGGCTTGAAGTCGTTGTTGAAGGAGCCAAAGGAGAGCTTGTTGACCAGGCCGGAGCGGCCGTTCTTGCCCTGCCGGGCGCGTTCGATACGTACCACGAAGCGCCCGGCCTTCTCGAGGATCCCGGCGGGACCATTGCTCCCGGAGAGCACGGCGCCGGCGATGGTCTCGGGGTATTCGTACAGGTACTGCTGGGTCAGGAACGACCCCATCGAATGCCCCAACAGGAAGATGGGCTGTTCGGGGTGCAGCTCGGCCAGGTGCCGGTTGAGCTGGTGCAGGTCCTTCACCACACGGTTCCAGCCGTCCTCGTCCGTGAAGTACCCCAGGTCGGTGCCGCTCCTGAAGGTCTTGCCGTGGCCCCGGTGGTCCGGTGCAAAGACGGCATACCCCGCGTCCACCAAAAAAGCCCCCACTCCCTCGTAGCGTTTTGCGTGTTCGGCCAGCCCGTGGGCGATCAACACCACGCCGCGCACCGCAGTCGGTTCGTCCGGTTCCCAGCGGTAGACGTTCAGCAGAGCGCCGTCGTCGCACTCAAAATCGAAGGGCGTGGTTCTCATCCGTCTTCCTGTCCGCGTTCGCCGTCCGTGGGCACCTTCACGTGGGCCGTATGGTTCATCATCCGCCGGACGAACTTGCGCCAGATAGCCGTCTCGTACTTGGGATCCTGGCCTTCGGCACCGCCCATGATCCCCAGCGGGCCGTTGGTCGCCATGGCCAGGTTGACCACGACCCCCAGCTGCTCCGGACCGTTGACGTACGTCATGACGAAGCCCATCGTGTCGAACTCCTTGAGGGCACGGATCAGGGTCACGCCGGCCGCCGGGTCCGCCGCCGTGACGACGGGTACCAGCTGGAGGTTCCTCAACGCATTCGCCCACGGGATCAGATGGAATGCCAGCCGCCCAGCGGTGGCAACGGGCAGGTCGACGACCGTCAACAACGGATCATCGAGGTCCTTCAGCGCCCTGGCGAGCCGCGGAGGTGTCAGCATCCCGACGGTGCTGTAGCCACGCTCATCCGCATCTTCCGGGCTGGCCTCCGAGACCAGCGCCACCCGCCCCGGCACAGCCCGACCGGCCTGCTCGCACATCTGCCGCGCGACGGTCGTCCGGCCGCAGCTGCGCTCCCCGACCAAGCCGATGACGAGCGGTTCGGAATAGTCGAACGTGTCGTTGCACGGCATGTTTTCTTCGAGGATCGTCAAGATCCGATGCCAGGGCTGATGCCTGAACTCTGGATCGCCCAGCCATGCCTCGCGGCACAGGATCGCTGCCTGGTCCGAACGCATCCCGACCCGCAACAGCTGATCCCAGAGGATCCGATAACGGGCTGGGAAGGAATCCAGGTCCTGGGCATCGAGGTCGGTGGTGGACGTATCCTGGTAGTATTCCAACAACGACGGGATCCCGATCTTGTCCGTCTGGATGACGGACACCTCCACCATCGGTTCGTCGGTGCCGGGGATGTATTTGTTCGTATGTAGATTCACAGCGACGACGACCACATCCTCGCCAAGGACCTGGCGCGCTTTACGGGAAGCATCGGCCACGGTACGGGCTTCGAATCGATGAACTGTCTTGGTGGTCATCCTCCCGAGACTCCTTGTCACACCCAACTTACGTGGGACCCTTCGTGGGGTATGCAGCAACTCCTGTGCGATTATAGCACTCGTACCTCTGCTTTCGCCCGGCCAGTGACCCGCTCGTAGCGGCGCCCGCTCCGGCCGATAGCGATGACCGCTCGGATCCGCTCATCATCGGGGATCCCGAGCGTGCGTTTGATCTTGGCGTCCCGCGCCATCGCCTCGACCGCGAAGCCTATCAGGCATGTGCCATACCCCATCGCGTGGGCTGCCAGCAGGATATTCTGGGCGGCGATCGAGGCGTCCTCCGCCGGTGTGGAGGAATCGGGACGACTGGCGATCAAGATCGCGGCCGGCGCCCCGTGCGTCAGGCGTTCCCGGCCACCCGCGCGGTACTCTGCGATGGCCTCACTCACCCGTTCGTAATAGTTCTCGTAGTACGTCCCGAGCGGGTCGCCCTTCATCACCAGCGACGAGACGAATCGCAACAGAGCACTGCTCGCCAGCTTGTTGAGGCGCTCAAAAAAGGCCCTCACCCCCTCCCCTAGCCGCTCCACCGACGGGCGATCGGGCAGGATGGTGAAACTCCAGGCCTGGGAGTTGGTCCCCGAAGGTGCAGCCATGCCCACCTTCACCAGGTCACGGAGGACCGGCAGCGGGACGGGCTCCGGCTGGAAATCCCTGGTGGACCGCCTGGAGCGCATGAGCTGGATCAACGCCTCGGTCGGATACTCCCCGAACGGGATCCATGCGTCGCTGACCTGGAGGGTCTCCAGCCGGGTCGCTTCCGAATCCACGAATCCAACCGTGATGGCCTCGACGGGGCAGATGGCCGCACAGTGGCCGCACCCCAGCGAGTGTTCTCCGTTGGCCACGGCCACGCCGTCGATCAGCTCCATGGTGTCGTGGGGACATTCCTCCACGCAGACGCCGCAGCCGGTGCACAGATCCGGGTCGATGGTGGTGCCGTTTGCACGGGCCATGGGTACCTCCACAGAAGGCGGCAGTATAGGGGATGCTGGTGTCCGCCGGGCTTTGTTGTCAAAACCCTGCAATTTCCAGGGGAATCTTCCATTTTGCTGCTACCATGATGCATCCGGCGGGTAGTGCTTTTGGAGGATTTCGATTCGGTCCGCATTGGGTGTTGCGGGACTGGAGTTTGCGCGATGCGTTCTATCGGGTTGCTGTGCGTTCTGGCCGTCTGTCCGCTCGCTTGTAGCCAGGCCTCCGACCCGGACGCCCCCCACCACGCTCAGGATGACGACGACAGTTCAGCCGGTGACAACGGCAACATGGACGAGTCAGGCGTCACCTGCACCATCGACATCGAGATGAGCGAGGCGATCCCGACGGTGGCCATCGTCCATGGTTCGGTAACCGGGTCCGGCATCGAGGCGGTCCATTTCGAATATGGGCGCCACTCCGCCTACCCCCGCGGCATCGTGGTGCCCGTGCAGGACGGAGGCACCTTCGACTTCGATCTGATCGGCCTCAAGCCCGCAGCAGCATACCTGTACAACCTGGCCGTTCGTGTGGACGGGGCCTGGTACACATCGGACAAGGACAGCTTCAGCACCGGGCCCGTGCCCGCCCATCTGCCACGCCTGCTGCGCACGGAGTACGACGGGGATGTGACGCCCGAGGGGTACCTGCTCACATCGTTGCTCGGCGATCCATCGTACGCGGTGATCTTCGACACGGACGGTGAGCTGGTGTGGTGGAAGGAGATCGTCGATCCACCCCAGTTCACCACCATGCGCATCGCGCACGGCGGCAAGCACTTCTACGCCATGGAGGCCAACGGCATCCAGGTCCTCGGCTTTGATGGCACCGAGATCGATCAGCACTATCTGCCCAACATCCACCACGACTACACCGTGCTTCCAGACGGGACCATCGCCGCGCTGGCCTTTGACGTCCGCTATCCCGACGTGCTGAACGGCGAAGAGGTCTTTGGCCAGCAGATCGTGGAGATCAGCCCCGAAGGTGCGGCCTCCTCCGTGTGGTCGCTGTGGGAAGCCGAGCAATGGCAGCCGTCCGCCTTCCACGAGAACGACAACGGCTGGGAGCTGGGGCACGCCAACATCATCCGGTACTCACCCGACGACGACGCCTACTACGTATCGTTCCTACAATTCGGCAGCATCTGGAAGATCGACCGCAGCTCCGGCGACGTGCTGTGGAAGCTGGGCGGCGGGCACACGGAGTTCCACGTCGAGGGCCAGCAGGCGATCAACCTCTTCCGGGGTGGCCAGCACGGTTTCGACATATTGGATGGCGGCATCCTGGTGTTCCGCAACGGCCTCAACAGCTTGGCCGCCAACGTCGTGGAGTGTGGCCTCGATGAGGACGACTACACGGTCGATGTGGAGTGGACCTACGAGCTGGATCCGCCCTCGGCTGTCTACGTGCTCGGCGATGTCAGCCGGCTGGACGACGGCCATACGCTGATCACCTGGAGTACCGCCGGGCAGGTGGACATGGTGGACGACACCGGCAAGCTGGTGTGGAGCCTCAACTCTCCGCTGGGGTTCGGCATCGGCTACACCACGATGGTCGGCTCGTTCTACGAAGACGCGGACGTCCGCTAGAGCACCCTTCTCATCCGCTGGCGGTTCCATGTGAGAACCGGCTTCCCATACCGTTGGGGTTCTACACCCGAGCCGTGGGAGGACACGATGGGACAAGGCGTCGCCAGCGGGGACAAGGACCAGGCATCCAAGGGCGCCGGATTCTGGGTACGGATCGTCGTCGGCATCCCAATCACTGTAGGTATCTTCTGGGCCTTCTTCTGGCTGGGTGGAGGCGTGGGCTGGGTCCAGGGCTGGATTTTCTTCGGCGTATTGATGGTGGGCCAGACGGTGGCCGGCGTGGTCATCAAACGCCGGGATCCCGAGCTGTTGAGGAGGCGGGCAGTCTACGGCGAAGGCACCAAGAGCTGGGACAAGGTGATCCTCGCGTTCTTTGGCCTGACCTACGTGGCAGTGCTCCTGGTCGCCGCCCTCGATGCCAGCCATGGCTGGGCGCCCTTGCCGTGGTGGTTGATCCCGGTGGGCATGGTGCTCTACGTGGTGGGGATGGGCATCGCCACCTGGGCCATGACCGTCAACACCCACTTCGAGAAGACCGTGCGTATCCAGACCGACCGCAACCACACCGTGTGCCAGGACGGCCCCTATCAGGTCGTGCGGCACCCGGGGTACGTGGGCGCCTCGCTGGGGTTCCCGCTGGCCACCCCTCTCCTGCTGGGTTCGGCCTGGGCCCTCGTGCCCGCCCTGCTGTGCGTGGCCACGCTGGTCCTGCGCACGGCCCTGGAAGACCGGACGCTGCGGGCCGAACTGGACGGCTACGAGGCCTTCACCCGCCGGACGCGGGCCAGGCTGGTGCCGGGGATCTGGTAGGCAGGGGGCACCATTCGGCCCGCATGCCCGGGACGCCCCTGGTGACATGATCTCCCCATGACGATGACCATGAAGCGTTGCAGGGATTTGATCGAGGTGGGCTTGGTGCTGGCCATGCTGACCGTGCTGGCCTGTGACAGCCCCGAATCCGATGATGACCTGGCGGACGACGATCTGGCGGACGACGACGCGGGGGATGACGATAGCGCCGACGATGACACCGCGAACGATGATGACGACACCGCGCCACCCTGGACGGGTTGGGACTGGATCGCCTACTTCTTCACGCTCGATATCGACGGACTGTCCGGCACCGGAACCGCCGAAGTGACGCTCCAATATCACCATTCGGGCGGTTCGCTCAGTCCCTGTGAACAGGTGATGCTCTTCGATGCTGCCCTGACCTACGGGCCGGGCATCGGGGATGATTTCTGGGTATCCATCGACCAGCTCGTGACCTGGGCGGGCCCTGGAGTTCTGATCAGCAATGAATGCGACTGGGATCCGGAGGACCCCTACGGTGAAGGCTGGGATACCGCCTTTTACTGGCGATTCAATCCACTGGGATTCGTCAGCTGTGAGCAGATCTCAACGGAACCTGCTCTGAATGCCACGGACGTTGGCCCCGATCCTTTCGGTATGGTCGAGGGCGACCCGCTGACCTTTGGCCAGATGTGCGAGGAGGTGGGGCCGATCCTCGCGGGTGAGGTGGGCACGGGTGACCTGGAAGCCGTCTGGCTCCTCCCCATGCCCGACGGCTGGTTAGACGGATTCGGGAATTACACCTACTTCGTTCCAGCAGACACCACGAACGTGGAGACCTGGGGATTATTCGGCTACCTGATGAACGACGTCGCCAACTTGGCGGGCCCCGGGATAGATGGTGTGTGTTACTCGATCAGTTTCCTGGTCGTGGGATAATCCAAGGATCGGAAGTATCTTCGGCCTTCTAGGCCTACCAGGGCTAGTTCATCTGCTGCCCGATGAAGTTACACGTATATTCGTAATCGTTGTAGTGAACGGTCAGCAGCCAATCGGCAGTCCGGTAGTCCTCGGCGAACGTTCCTGAAAACATCCACACCTCGGGGCTGTCATCGGCCTCTTGCTGTTCGCAGACAAATTCCCGGATGTCCACCTCGCATTGGGTATTGAAAGACCAAGCGTTTTCTCCGTCAGCGAACGATCCCAAAAACGTGAACTGCTGTTCTGGGCCACCGGCGGTTGTGGCGCGGAAGTGAGTACTCGCGTAGTTGATGGGGTAGGACAGATAACAGGAACCCACCGTCCACTCCCAATCACAGCTGCTTCCGAACAGATGGAATGTATTGGGATTCTCACCATCCCAACACGCATCGACAGCGGCATGGTCGATCTCGTAGTAAAACCGCGCATCGAGGCAGGCTTGCTCGCACACGGCAGCGTCCTCGCTATCCCAGCAGGTGCCGTCCGGACCATACAGCGAGGTTTGTTCATCCAGTACGCCCGGATCCACGGCAGACACACAGGCGAGATACTGCTCGCATGGTGGCAGGGGAACGTAGTCGTCGTCGTCACCGGTTTGGGCGTCGTCATCGCCGGCGAATCCGTCGTCTTCGTTCTGACAGGCCGTCAACGGCATGACGAGCAACCAGGATAACCAGAGAGCGTGTTGCTTCGGGAGCATGGCAGCAATCCAGGATTATTTGGTGTTAGATCGTCCGTCCAAGGGCAACCAACTTCTACCACGATCGGGCGCCGCAGGGAGTCGCAATGACCAACCAGATTCAAATCCGTTCCCTCAGTGAGACATCACACGAGACCCTCCTCCGTGCCTCCAACGAGGCGTTCAGCGACTACCAGGTCGATGTGACCATGACCCTCGAGCAGTTGGTCCGCCAGCTCCACCGCAACAGTGTCTCCCTGGAGCACTCGGCCGGCGCCTTCGCCGACGGCACGCTGGTGGGGTTCTGGCTCAACGGGCTGCGGGAGATCGACGGCGTCAGGACGGCCTACGACTCCGGGACCGCCATCTGCAAGCCGTTCCGGGGCCAGGGCATCTCCAGCCGGCTGTCCCAGTTGTCCACTCGGCTGCTGGTGGATGACGGTGTACAGGCGCAGGTCCTGGAGGTGCTGACCGAGAACCACAAGGCGCACGCCATCTACCGCAAGGACGGCTTCCAGGAGATCCGCATGTTGCGCTGCCTCAAGACGGCCGCTCCCACCTTCCCCGACCTTCCCCTCCCCTCGGGTGTACGGATCGAACGAGGGACCTTCGATCCCGCCGTGGCCCCTCAGCTGGCCGCGCCCGAATACCGGCCCAGCTGGCAAAACGCCACCGAGTCCATGGCCAACATCCACGAGGACGTCCTGGCGGTGACAGCCCGGCAGGGCCAGCAGGTCCTCGCCTCGGGGTTGGCCATCCCGCGGGAGGGCCGTATCGTCCAGCTGGGTTGCCTGCCCGAGTGGTGGGAGAGTTCCGTCCCGTCCGTGGTGCTGCGCCACCTGTGCGAAGCCTCGGAGGAGGACGAGATCGGGATCATCAACGTGGGCCAGGACGCCACCCGGACCCTTGGCTTGCTGGAGCGGCACGGGTTCGAGCTGTTCGTCGAGCAGTACGAGATGATCAAGGGGCTGACGGGCACGTGACGAAACGGTCTGTTATGCGATCCCTGTGCATGGATTTGTTCTGGTTACGGCTTCAGCATCCACTCCCCGGGTACACGGTTTCATCGCCATCATCACAATCCTTTCCCGGTGAGGTCGCTGGATCATAAGGCCCCGGTAGCCACCATTCGTAATATCCGTCCAGGTCCACATCCCATAACTCTGCCTCCGGTCCTCCATAGGCACCGATGTCGCAGGTACTCCCGTCAGCCATCCTCTAGTTAGTCCCCGACCCAAAATGCTGAACAGAGTCCTGTAGTCCCAGAACAGGA
>CAZDDH010000081.1:0-33630 GCA_964504165.1 uncultured Rickettsiales bacterium
CCCCGCGCCCCCGGGCCAGGACCACGACGCCACCGACCACGACGACTTTAACGACGACGACGACATGACCGACGACGACGACGCCACGGATGATGACGATGACGTCGTCGCCGATCCGTACACGCTCGCCCAGGATCTGGTTGGCGGCCCGCCCTCCACCAACTGCCCCGACTGCGACTACACCTTCGACGTCACCTACACGACCACCGCAGAAACCGGCACCTGCACCGCCTGCGCCGGCTTCCCGGATGGCACCTACACGCTGGCCTACGACTCGGACTACATGTACCAGGGGCAGGGGCCGTACCCGTCCGTGTTCATCTACGACGCGGAATGGAAATGGTGGTACAACGCTGAAGCCGGATACAACGGCCACACGCTGGCCTTCTACTACAGCGCGCAGGACGGCTCCTACTACCAGTATGGCTTCTGGGATGTCGTCGAGACGTCCATGACCGGCTACGCCTACCAGAACGAGCCCTGAGCCGATAACGCTCCCACTCCCTTCCCGATGGACCAGATTCCTTGATCCTCCACCGAATCTCGCTCCTTCTATCCATCTTCATCTTCTCGTTCGTCCTGACGATGATCCGTCCGGCAGACGCGGATGAGTACTCGGACAGGATGGGCGCTGTGATGCTGTCCCGAAACGAGGATGGCATGGCGCAACGGCGCTTCGAGCGCCTGGTGGACGAGCATCCGGATTCCGCCGGCCCCCAGGGTGGTCTCGCGCTGGCCCGTTGCCGTTTGGGGCGGGTGGCGCAGGCAAGTGAACCCCTGGCTCGGGCGCAGGCGCTGGATCCGGACCAGCCGCTGGTGCTGGCCGCCCAGGCTTGCCTCGCGGCGGCAGGAGGGGACCACAGCGGCGAGGAACAATGGCTACAGCGGGCTGCCGAGCGGAGCTCCAAGCCGAAACACATCCGCGAGCTGGCCCGGTACTGGATGCGTCACGGACAATATGTCCGTGCCGAGGAGATGCTGGGCGAGGTCTCCACCGCCGGGATGTACGGGCCCTCGGCCACCGCACTAAGAGCTGTCTGCAAGGTCGCCCTCGGCGATACGGACGGCGCGCTGGGACAGCTGGTCATGATCCGCGTACCGGATCGCATGGACACCACCTCCGAGACGGCCCAGACGTACGTGGCGCTGGCCGATGACCTGACGCTGGAAACGGTGGCCGTGCCCTTCGATCGGATCACGAGGGTCAACCAGGGCAACGACCTGGTGGTCGCCCGAGCCGAGGCGATGCGCCGGCTGGGGAGGCTCGACGAGGCCGAGGTGGAGATCGGTCGCCGCAAGCTCGATATCGACGATCCCTACGCGGATGCGGTCGCCGCGCGCCTGGCCACGGATATGGGCCGGCGGGGCGTCGCCCGCTCGATCATCGCCGGCGCCTACGACCGCTGGCCCGAGCACGGCTCCGTGTTCCTCAGTGAGGCCTACCTGCTCGCCGCCGAGGGCAATCTCCGGGCGGCCGAACGGTTGTTGGTGCATGCCAGAGCCGTGGGTATTCCGGCCTGGGACTGGCCGGTGGCGGCGGATGTGGAACGGGCCATGGACCGGCTGGACTGACGAGCCGCCCCTACTCCTCCTCGAGCTTGAACCGGCGGACCCCTTCGACGGCTGCGCCGGGGGTCTGCTCCTTGGCCAGCTCGACGGCCTTGGCGAACGCCACCTCGGCTTCGTCCCTCCGGTCCAGTTTGCCGTAGGCGTTGGCGCGCAGCAGCCAGCAGTCTGGCTGGTCCGGGTGGGCCTGAAGGCAGGTCTCGACGGTGGCCAGGCAGTCCTCGTATTGATCCAGATTGAACTGGGCCTGGGCTCGGGACCACAGCATCTGGGGGTGCTCGGGTGTGGCCCGCAATGCCAAGTCGGCGTGCTCCAGCGCCTCGGCGTTCATCTGCAAGAAGATCATCTGCGTCACGGCCGCGTGGAGGGCCTCCCGGTGCTCGGGATAGGAGCTCCATTCGGCCAGGAAGTGGCGTAGGGAGGCGTCCGCGTCGCCGTCCATGTCGGCGATGACCCCCATCGCGAACCGGGACCAGCGGGTCTCGTTGCCCCTGGCGGTGGCCCGCTCCAGGTAGGGGCGTCCCTCCTCGACCCGTCCCAGCGCCACCAGCGCCGAGCCCTTGTACCCCTCGATGGACGGTACGTCGGGGATCTTGGCCATGGCTTGGTCCGCCACCGCCACGGCCTCGGCGTAGCGTTGCAGCGTGAAGAGGATCTGCAGCTTCTGGGCCCAGGTGCGGGGCTGCTGGTCGTCGATGGCGAGGGCCTGGTCCAGGGCCACCAGCGCATCATCGCGCTGGCCGCTCACAAACAGCACCGAGGCCCGGATGGCGATCAGGTGGGTGGAGTTGGGCTGCATCTGCTGGGCTTCGTCCAGCTGGGCGAGGGCCGTCTCGAAATCACCCACGGCCGCGCAGGCATGGGCCAGGTTGCCGCGGATGTCGATGAGTTCGGGCTCCGCCGTCACCACCTCGAGCATCACCTCGCGGGCCTTGGCGAACCGGCCTTCCTGCAGGGCTGCCTTGCCCTCGCCGATCTTGGCCAACACGTCCTTCTTGTCCTTGGGATCGGGCAGCACGGCGCCATCGGCCACGTCCACGCCGCTGGTCAGATAGCCCAGCGCCTCCAGACGGGCCACCATGTCGGCGTCCACCGCTCCGGCGGCGCTGGCGCCGGCTGCGGCCGCCCGCTCGTCGAGGATAGCCTGCAGCCGCTTGGCCACCTCCGGCTCCGTGCCGACCAAGGTGGTGAGTTCCGCCGAGTCCTGCTTGATGTCGTACAGCTCGGGGCGGGTAGAGCCGATGTACTTGTACGGCCACTGGACGATCATGCGCTGCTCGGACCAGCCGTAGTGGTTGCGCAGGTAATAGCTCTCGCCGTACAGCGGCCGGCGGGCGGCGATCTTACCGTCCAGCGACGGGGACAGGTCCACCCCACCGAAGCCGGCGTCATCGTCGGCGCTCAGGCCAGCCATGGCCAGCACCGTGGGGGCCACGTCCACCAGCCCCACCGGCTCTTCCACCAACACCGGCTCGTGGCCGCCGGCCGGCGCGATGATGAACGGCACATGCATGGTGGCGTTGTAGACGAAGTTGCCGTGGTAGGTCTCGCCGTGGCTGCCGAAACCCTCGCCGTGGTCTCCCACCACTATCACGGTTGTGTTCCCAGCCACGCCCAGCGTCTCCAGGGTCTCCAGCACCACCCCCAGCTGCTCGTCGGCGAAGGCCACCTCACCCAGATAGGGCTGCTTGGCGTACCGCTCGTCGTAGGGGGGCGGGGGTTCGTAGGGATGGTGGGCGTCGAACAGGTGCATCCACGCGAAGAACGGCTCCTTACCGTTCGACTCCAGCCAGCCGTTGAGATCCGCGGCCACCTCGTCGCCGGGGCGTTCGGCGGCCCACATGTTGCCCTTCACGTCGTGGTTGGCTGGGATGTGGTCGAAGTAGGCGTCGAAGCCCTGGGCAAACCCCCACTTGTGGTTGGTGACGTAGGCCGCCACCGAGGCGGCGGTCTTGTAGCCGGCGGCCTGGAAGCGCTCGGCCAGCGTCACCGCCTCCTCGGAGAGGAAGTGGTCGCCGTTGTCCCGCACGCCGTGCCGGTCCGGGTACTGGCCGGTGAAGATGGTCACGTGGGAGGGGATGGTCAGCGGGGTGTGGGCGAAGGCCCGCTTGAAGGTCACGCCGCGGGCGGCCAGGGCGTCCGCCACCGGCGTAGCCCCCTTGGGATTGCCGTAGCACCCGAACCGGTCGGCGCGGGTGGTGTCCAGGGTGACCAGCAGGATTGAGGGGCCGGTGGGGGTCGGGGGAGCAGCCTCGGCGTCGATGACGGGCTCATCGTGCGCCTCCCCGCCGTTGCAGCCCGTCTGGCCCAGGGCCAGTAGCAGCGCGAGAAGGAGAATGGGATTGGAGCGATTCATGGTGCCTCCCACGCACAAGGTGCGCCGGGAGAACATAACGTCAACGGCAGCTGCTGGCCATGACGACGGTCCGCCGGTCAGGGGAAGCCGACGTTGTACTTGTATTCGTTGGTCATCGACCGGCGATTCACCTTGCCCCAGAATTGTTCGAGCGGTTCGCCGTGTACGTTGACCAACGACTGGTAGGTGACCATCTCCAGGGACAGGGCTTCCGTGAAGAAATTGTTGCGGTTGCCGAGGTTGTTGCCCTCTTCATCCAGGCACTCCTTGGGCAGAAGCGGCGGCAATCCTTGAGGGAACCGGAATTGATCGCGGGGCGGCATGAAGACGTTCCAGGCCTCGACGTCGGGGGGGTAGCACCTGGGCTTGACCGTCAGCTGGTTCATGTCCGTACCTTCCGGCAGGGACCACTCGTAGAGCCACGAGTCCGCCTCCGGTTTGATCTTCTCGATGAGATCCAGAAAATCCGGTAAGCGGACGCGTTCCTTGCTCGTGGGGGGGGAGACGACCATCGAGGATCGGTGTTCGCCTTGCATCCCGTCTTCCATGACCAGCGCGAAGTGGCGGCTCGGGGTGTCCTCGAAGACCCCATCCCGGGCGGCCTCCCGCACCGGTACCCAGACCCGCTCCTCCAGCTCGGACTTCTTGGTGTTCGATCGCGTCGAGTCGTCGTCATCATCGTCCTGGGGCGGATCCCCTTCGGGGAGGTATGGATGATTCCCCGTCCCGAAGCCCGTGGCCACGTGGCCGCAGTCTTTGTATTCGCGCCAGGACAGCACCAGGATCGGATCGGGCCAGTAGTACCCGGCTGGTGGCGGCGCGACGTCGACCCATGTCTCCACGGGGAGGGGCGTCTCCAGCGGGATGTCGATACCGGACACCTCCTCCTGGGCCGGGAAATCGGTGGGTTCGGTGACACCAAAGCGCAGATCATCGATGTTGGACGTCATCATCGGGAAGATGACCCCCGGGCCGTGCTCGTCGAGGTTGAGCGCCAGGTCCAGCGCGACCCCGAGGTCGTAGATCCCCCCGGCGGCGAAGATGGCGCTGTGGCTCGGCGGCAGTTCTGCCGTGTAGCTGTCTTGGACGCCATTGATCTGTACGTTCTTGGGGACCGACCACTCCAGGCCAAATCCGTCCAGTTCCACGTATTCGGCGAGCAGGTCGTTGGAGCTGACGGAGATGGGGTTCTCCTTGACGGACGGCACCGCCAACCCCAGGGCCACCTTGCCCGGCACGATATCGTCCTCGTCGAAGAGAATCTCTCCGTGAACCTGAACGAACGGCTGGCTTCCCTCGATGGGCCTCAAGGGCAAACGAAGCTGACGGGACGCCACCAGGCTGGCGGTCGTGGTCATGTAGCCGGTTTCGACCCACGCTGTGACGGCCAACGGCCCCGCGAAAGCCCCCTCCAACACCACGAACCCGTTGGCATCGGTGATGGCCTCGAGCTCGATGTCCTGACCCCTGCTCATCCCCACGTTCACGCCGGCGAGGGGCTCACCAGTCGTCCAGTCGACGACCGTGACCTCCATGCGCCCCGGGGGGACGATCTCCACGGTGGACGGCTCGGAGTCCAGCCCTTCCCAGCGATAGCTGATCTGAACCTCCCCTTCGCCCAGGGGCACGATGTGTCCGTCCGTGTCGATCGTGGCGATGGTCTCGTCCGATATCTGCCAGGCCCCGCCTACGGTGTCATAGAACCCGCCGTCCCGCGTGAGCGCGAAGGCATTCATATCCAGCTCGGTCGCCGTATCCAGCTGGATACGCGTCGGCCGGATCCCCACCTCGATGACCTCCTCGGGGTCCAGGTACTCGCCCGTCTCGGTGTTGCCCGGGTCCTCTTCCTCCTCGGGCGGTTTGCTGCATTCGAAGCTTGCCAGCAGCAGGACGGCCATGGCCAGTGTCGCCCATCTCCAGCTCGCCGATCGCCGGGTCGTCAGGTGTGTCATGGGAAATTGGCTCCCGGGCAAAAGTGGTTGGCATAGGAGCGGCGATTGATGTAGGTCCACATCTCGTTCATCGGCTCGTCATGCGCGTTGACCAGGGACTGGAAGCTGACGATTTCGAGGGAGAAGGCGTCCAAGTAGAAGTAGGTCCCCTGGTAGTGTTCGGAGACGAGCGCGGTGCCCCGCGGAAGCTCGACCTCATCCATCGAGGGGGTAAACATGGTCCAGCTACCGATGGAATCGATCGGGTCGTGAGGGATGGTATCGACCAGGAGGAAATCCGTACCGGGTGGCGCTGTGTAGTTCAAACGCCACGAGTTGATGTCCGGATCCTCGATTTCCACCAGGCCCAGGAAGTCGGGGAGGCGAACCCGTTCCCGCGTCGTCGGTGGAGAGACCACCGATGTCCCCCGTTCGGCCCAATCCATCCCGTTCTCCGACGCGGTGGCCTGATGGCGGGTGGGGACATCCTCGAACACGCCGTCGCGGGCAGCCTCCCGGACGGGAACCCAGATGCGTTCCTCCAGCTCCGTACCCTTGGCGGATCGGGTCGAGTCGTCGTCATCATCGTCCGCGGGCGGATCCCCTTCGGGGATATAAGGGTGTGTCCCCGTACCAAAGCCGACGGCCACGTAGCCCGCGTCTTCGTACTCGCGCCACGACAGAACTAGGATCGGATCGGGCCAGTAGTGACCGGCCGGGGGGGGCGCCACATCCAGCCACGTCTCGAGTGGCAGCTTGGTCTCGAGATCCACCGTGATGCCTGTTTCGACGCCGTCCTCCACGAACTCGATGGGGGCTGAATAGCCCACCCGGAGGTCCTCGATGTTGCTCGTCATCGTGGGGAAGATGGCACCGGATCCCGATTCCTCCAGCGCCATCGCCAGCGCCAGCACGGTACCGAGTTCGTAGGCCCCACCCGCTGCGAAGACCACGCGCTTGCCCGCCGTTGTCTCCCCACTGAATTGGTCCACGAGTCCGTTGATCTGGACGTTCAGGGGAAGCTCCCAGGTGAGATTGAATCCTTCCAACTCATGGTATTCACCCAGGAGCTGTTTGGCCGTGGCATAGATCGGACTCCAATAGAAGGAAGGAACCGCGAGCCCGATGGCCACCTTGCCGGGTACCACCTCGTCCTCGTCAAACTGGATCTGTCCTTCCATCGTGCTGGTGCCGAAGCCTTCGAAGGTCGGGTAGAGCGCCATCCGGAGCTCTCTGGCGGCGACCCGATCCTGTGAGCCGTGGCGGTAACCCCCGTCTTCGTGCCACGCCGTCACCGTGATGGGCCCCGAGAAGTCGCCATCGAGGACGACGAAGCCGTTGGCATCGGTCGTGCCCTCAGCCGCGAACTGGTGGAGGCCACTGACGGCCACCTGGAATCCAGCCAGCGGCTCGCTGGTCAGCCAGTCGACCACCGTCACTTCGACGCGGCCGGGCTCCACGATTTCCACGACGGACGGCTCCGCGTCGAGCCCCTCCCAGCTGAATGCAATCTCTACCGTCCCCAGAGCGTGGGGAACCAGGTGCCCCTCGGCGTCGATGGTAGCGATGCTCTCATCCGCGCTGGTCCAGGTCCCGCCGATGGTGTCGTACCACCCCCCGTCGCGGGTGAGCGCGTGGCCTTTGAGATCCAGCTCCGTGGCCGTATCGAGGCGGATCTGCGTGGGGCGGATCCCGATGGCGATGACCTCGTCGGGGTCCAGGTCTTCGCCGGTCTCCGTGTTGCCGGGATCGGGGTCCTCTTCCGGCTTGTTGCACTCGAGGCTGACCAGCAGCAAGGTCGCCACGGTGAGCGTGGCCCATCTCCAGGTCGGCGGTCGTCGGGTCGAGATTGGCTTCATGGGTAGCTGGCGTCCGGGCCGAACTGCATGGCGTAAGTGCGGCGGTTGGCGTAGATCCACATTTCGTTGAGCGGTTCGTCGTGGGCATTGATCAGGGACTGGTAGCTGACGACTTCGAGGGAGAACGAATCGATGTTGAAGGTGGTGCCCGGATTGTCATCTTGGCAGGGGGTCACACCGATGGTCGTGGGGCCCTCCGGATAATGGAATGAATCCTGCGCGGGAGTGAAGACGGTCCAGCCCGTGATAGCCCAGTCCGCGCAGACGGGGGAGGCATCGATCATGCTGAAATCTGCGCCAGGGGGGGCCGTGTAGTCGAACACCCGCGCATCGGGCGCGGGCTGGGCGGTTTCCACCAGCTCCAGGAAATCGGGAAGGCGTACCCGTTCTCGCATCGTGGGCGGAGAAACCACCGACGCATACCGGCTCCCCAGCTCCATCCCGTTCTCCACCGCGATGGCATGATGCCGGGTCGGGACGTCCTCGAACACGCCGTCGCGCGCAGCTTCGCGGACGGGGACCCAGATGCGTTCTTCCAGCTCCGTCCCCTTGGTTTCCGAGCGGGTCGAGTCGTCGTCATCGTCGGCTGGGGGATCCCCTTCGGGGAGATAGGGATGGGAGCCCGTGCCGAATCCGACGGCCACGTAGCCGGCGTCTTGGTACTCGCGCCAGGAGAGTACCAGGATCGGATCGGGCCAGTAATGCCCGGCGGGCGGCGGTGCCACATCCAGCCATGTTTCGAGGGGGAGGTCCGTCTTCAGATCAAGGGTGATCCCGGCCTCCTCGCCCTCCGCCTGGAACTCGATGGGTTCCGAGTAGCCCACCCGTAGGTCCTCGATGTGGCTCGTCATCGTGGGGAAGACGGCTCCGGCTCCCGTTTCTTCGAGAGCCATGGCCAGGGCCAGGATGGTCCCCAGTTCGTACGCACCGCCGGCCCCAAAGACAACGCGGCGCCCTGGAGCCACCTCTCCCTTGAACGTATCCGACAGTCCGTTGATCTGGACGTTCTCCGGCAGCGTCCATGAGAGATTGAATCCGTCCAGATTCTGGTCTTTTCCCAGCAGGTCCTTTGTCTCGACGTAGATCGGGCTGGCGTACACGGAGGGCACCGCAAGGCCCACGGCCACCTTGCCGGGCACCACTTCTTCCTCGTCAAACTGGATCTGCCCCTCCATCGTACCGCTCCCGAAAGCGTAGGGATTCGGGTAGAGGACCATCTGGATCTCCCGGGCGGCGACCTGATCGTGTGAACCGTGGCGGTGACCGCCGTTTTCATTCCAGGCGGTGACCGTGACGGGCCCCGCGAATGCCCCCTCGATGACCACGAATCCGTTGTCATCCGTCGTCCCCTGGGCTGCGAATCCGTCCGTACCGCCGACCCCCACCTGGAACCCGGCCAGAGGCTCGTTCGTGAGCCAGTCCATCACCGTCACCTCGACGCGACCGGCCGGCACGATCTCCACCGTCGCCGGCTCGGCCTCCAGCTCTTCCCAGCGGTACCCGATCTGCACGGAACCCTGGGTGACGGGGATCAGGTGTCCCTCGGCGTCGATGGTGGCGATGCTCTCGTCCGACGTGGTCCAGGTGCCGCCGATGGTGTCGTACCATCCACCGTCGCGGGTGCGGGCGTGGGCCTTGATGTCCAGCTCGGTGCTGCTGTCGATCTGGATCATCGTCGGGCGGATCCCCACCTCGATGACGTCCTCGGGATCCAGGTTGTCGCCGGTCTCCGTGTTGCCCGGATCATCGTCGTCGTCAGCGGGCTTTCGGGTGCACTCCAACGACGCTGCAAAAAGCAGCAGCAAAACCAGAAAAAATGGGCGCTTGGAGCGCATTACCACCACACCTACCTACCGACTTAATATCACACCTTGCAAAGTCCCACCCAAGGGAGTACCAAGCGAGGACTATCCCTATACGGAGGATCCATGACGAAACGGTTCGAAAAGGTATTCATCGCAAACCGTGGTGAGATCGCGGCGCGGGCCATCCGCACCATGCGCGAGCTGGGGATCAGCACGGTGGTCGGATACTCGGAGTGCGACCGGCTTTCCCTCGCAGTCATGATGGCCGACCAGGCCGTCTGCCTGGGCCCCCCGCCTGCGGCGCAGAGCTACCTGGACCAAGAGAAGATCATTCGCCACGCCAGGGACCTGGGTTGTGACTCCCTGTTCCCTGGGTACGGCTTCCTGGCCGAGAACGCCGAGTTCGCCGACGCCGTCGAAGAGGCGGGTATGACCTGGATCGGCCCTCCGGGAAAGGTCATCGCCAAGATGGGCGACAAGGCCGAGGCGCGGCGCACCCTGTCCGCCGCCGGCCTGCCCGTCACGCCTGGTATCGAGGATGTGGAGAATGCCGATCAGATCCGCGCCTTCGGCGAGAAGGTCGGCTATCCGCTGCTCATCAAGCCGGTGGCTGGCGGCGGCGGCAAGGGCATGTTCCGTCTGGACAATCCCGACCAGATCGAGGACAGCTTGGCCAATTCTCGTTCGATGGCGGCCAAGGCCTTTGGCAGCGACGCGATCTACGTCGAGAAGCTCATCGAGAATCCCTGCCACATCGAGTTCCAGTTCCTCACCGACAGCTTCGGCAACGGCATCCACCTGGGCGAGCGCGAGTGCTCGGTGCAGCGTAACCACCAGAAGCTGATCGAGGAGGCGCCTTCCACCAAGCTGACGGTGGAGAAGCGCGAGGAGCTCGGCCGAAACGTGGCCCGGGTGATGGCCGAGCTGGGTTACGTCACCGCGGGTACGATGGAGTTCCTGCTGGACACGGACGGCTCCATCTACGGCATGGAGGTCAACACACGCATCCAGGTGGAGCACACCGTCACCGAGATGTGCGTCGACGTCGACCTGATCCGCCAGATGGTGATCACGGCTGCGGGCCACAAGCTGGAAATCCCACAGGATGCGATCCAGTTCGACCGCCACGCCCTCCAGTGCCGGATCAACGCCGAGGATCCCAAGACGAACTTCGCGCCCAGCTTCGGGCGGGTCGAGTACCTGCGCTACGGCGTGGGGCCGTTCGTACGCAGCGACTCGGGTATCTACCAGGGGTGGGAGGTGCCGTCTGTCTACGATTCGCTGCTGATGAAGATCTGCACCATCGGCAACGATCGCTTGAGCGCCATCGAGCGCATGCAGCGGACGCTGTCCGAGTTCGAGATTCGCGGGGTCAAGACCACCGTGCCGATGCACAAACAGATCCTGAAGCATCCCGATTTCATGGATGGCAGCTACACCACCGATTTCATGCCCAAGTACCTGGAGCAGGTGACCCAGTACGGCGACGAGGAGGGGATGCGCGACATCTCCCGGATCGCAGCGCTGGTCGCCGAGATCTCCGCCCTGGGCCAGAACCCCTACTGCCGCTGAAAGGAGCGCGTTGAACATGCATAGCCCAATGGACTCCACTCGCTCCGCCCGTCAAAACCTGGCCGCTCTGCGGCGAGGCAAGCGCGTCTTCCTGGTCAACACAGGCCCCCGTGACACCGGCCAGAGCGACTACAAGAACCGCCTGACCTTCGACGACATGATCCAGCTGGCGCCCAAGTACGAGGACGCCGGTTACGTGGCCGTCGAGCTGCACGGAGGGGCGCGGTTCCATCAGGACCTGATGCACAACCGCATCAACCCCTTCAAGGAGACCCTGGCCTGGAAACAGGCCATGCGTCACACCCTGACCCAGACGCTGATCCGTTCCACGAACGTGTTCGGCTACCGGGCCTATCCCAAGAACGTGATCCGCGAGACGGTGCTGGCCTGTATCCCGACCATCGACATCTGGCGCTGTTTCGACTTCCTCAACCACGTCCCCAACATGATCCCCGCCGGTGAGGCGGTGCTGGAGTGTGGCGGCATCTGGGAGCCGGCCATCTCCTACACCGAATCCGACGACACGACGGACGCGTACTACCTCAAGCTCACCGAGGAGATCGTCACCACCTTCGGCGGCGAGAAGAACTTCATCTTGGCCATCAAGGACATGGCCGGGGTGGGGTCGCCGGCCCGCATCCACCGGCTGGTGGACCGCATGCTGCAGCGCTGGCCGGACCTGATCATCAACTACCACCGGCACTCCACCGATGGCCTGGCCGTGCCGGCCGTGGTCGAGGCGGCCCTCGCCGGCGCCCGGATCATCGACGTCACTGACGACGCGTTTTCCCGCTTCTACGGCCAGCCGCCGGTGCAGGCGGTGGTGGCGCGCATGCGTGAAGTGGGGCTGAAACCGTTCATCAACGATCCGGTGATGCGGGAGACCAGCCATGTCGTGCGCGGCTTCATCGGTAACTACGAGGAGTGGGAGTCTCCGTTCAAGGGCTTCTCCTACGACGTCACCGACCACCGCATGCCCGGCGGGGCCTTCCCGTCCTCCTTCGAGCAGGCGGACAAGGGCGGATTCCTGGAGCTGATGCCGCAGATCCTGCGCGGCATGGGCCTGGGCAACAAGATGATCAAGTACTTCGACGTCACGCCGGGGTCGCAGATCACCTGGACCACCTGGGCCGCCATCGTGCAGCGGATCTTCAAGGATGGTGGCCTGGCCGCCGTCGATCGCCTGCTGGACATGCTGCAGGGGTTCATCGACGACGGTCAGGACGTGACCAAGCTCTCCGGCGAAGACCGCGAACTGCTCATGACCGTGTACAGCGGCGCCACCGACGACCTCAAGAGCCTGGTCCTGGGCGGGTACGGCCCGCTGCCCTTCGGCTGGCCGGCGGACTGGGTCTACGAGTCCATCTTCGGCACCGATTGGCGAGCGCGCGTCAAGGCGGAGCGCGAGGATGTCTCCCGGGCGCTGGACCTACCCGACGAGGATCTGCACGAACAGGCGGACCGCTTGGCTGCCGAGATCGGCCGTCGGGGCTCCTGGGAAGAGTTGATGCTGTATGTGGCCCATCCGCAAGCCACCGTGGAGTTCATCCAGTTCCGCGAGAAGTACGGCGATACCACCCGTCTGCCCTCCGGGCTCTGGTTCAACGGCCTCAAGGAGCGCGGCGACGCCGTCGACTTCGAGATGCATGGCCGGCCCCACCGCCTGGAACTGGTCTCCATGGGCGAGACCGGAACGGACGGCCGGCGTCCGGTGACGATGATGGTGGACAACCAGCTGATGGTCTTCCACGTGGACATGCCCGACGCCGTCACCAGCGGCACAGCGGTGCGTTATGCGGGCGCGGCTCCCGGCGAGATCGGCGCCACCGTCAAGGGCAACCTGTGGCGCATCGGCAGCCGCACCAAGGCGTTGTCCGTGGGCGACGAGGTCGCCGAAGGTGAAGAGGTGGCCAACCTCGAGGTGATGAAGACCGAGAACGCCGTCTTCAGCCCCATCGCCGGCAAGGTCACCGAGATTGCTGCCGATAAGAATGCAGCTGTGGATGAGAACCAGCTGCTGGTTGTCATCGAGCCCGCCGAATAGCCAGCCCCTTCGACTCCCGTATCCGTTCCCGCACTCCCCCGCCTCGCGACCGCAAATATTAAATCTAAGAGGGTGTCTCTAAAATAATAATAATGATATCTTGGCCTCCGATTGTGGAGGTGTGCTGCTATGGGACGTCCGAAGAAGTTAGATGACGAGCTGATCGCCGAGTTGGTGAAGATCATCGAAGAGCAACCCTACATCTCACAAGAAGACCTGGTATTCCTTTTCCGTCGACGCACCGGAGTGTCGATCGCGACGACCACCGCACGCAATTACCTTAAACGCGCCGGTGTTCGACGGACGGCTGCCCCACGCAAGGCCACGACCTATCAGAAACCGACATCACCAGAGGAGCCCCGGTACGGCTATACGGATCAGCATCGGGATCCAGGAGATGCCGTCCGATACCCGTGTGGCCTGACCGACAGTGAGTGGGAGCGAGTGCGTCACTTGTTCGATCCCGCAGGTCGGCCAGGTCGCCCTCCGAAGTACGCGCGGCGTCTGATGCTCGACGCCTGTGTCTATCTGCTCCGTTCGGGATGCTCGTGGCGCATGCTTCCCAAGGATTTCCCGCCCTGGAAGCGTGTTTATGCCACCTTCCGACGATGGCAGGCCAAGGGGCTCTTCGAGGAGATGCACGACGAATTGCGCGCCTTGTGGCGTAGTCGGGAGCATCGTCTACCCGACCCTACCGCTGGGGCACTGGATTCTCAGTCGGTTCCTACATCACCCCAGGGAGGGCCGACTGGATACGACGCAGCAAAGAAGGTGAAAGGACGGAAGCGACACCTGGTAACCGATACGCTCGGTCTTGTGCTGGCGGTGGTCATCACCACAGCAAACGTTCCCGATCGTGACGCTGCCGATGCCAGTGTCGGTGCCGCAATCGACAAGTACCCCACCCCCTTTCATGAATCCCTTTCTACTAACCGCCACGTAGCTCAGGCTGGAGGCGGATGAGGACCACGACTGTGTTCGCTGCCCTGCACGAACGTGGTGGCCACGAACGTGGTGGCTGGCGCCGGGATTGTTGTGTGTGGCGACGATTCTTTTCGGGCACGGGCACGGGCACGGGTTGGGTATCGATACTTGGGGGGGGGGCGCAGGCTTGGGGGAGCAATCAGTGGCTGAATCTCGCTTCAGTTGTGATAGCGTTGCAAAAAACAGGAGCGAGAAATGACCAGAAGCGTCTGGGTAGGGGGCATGGCGGGGATCTTGATGCTGGCGACGGCGTGCAGCGACAGCGCGCTGTACCACCCGCCCGAACCCGAGTACCCCGCCATCGAGGTGGATCCGCTGCTGCTGGAATTCGGCACCCTGGAGCTGGGCTCGTCGTTGGCCCAGGAGGTGATGATCAGCAACGTGGGCCAGGCCAAGCTCGAGGTCTCCGCCCTTCACCTGGACGCCGATCACGGCTTCACCTTCGACGCCGAGTCCCCCCCCATCGTCCTCGACCCCTACGGCGTCTCCCTCGTCACCCTTGAGTTCGCCCCCATCAACGGCGCCGACATCGCCGGCGTCTTCCACGTCATCAGCAACGACCCCGACGAACCGGACACCCAGGTGCAACTCCACGGCGCCGGCATGGGCGTGGCGATCCAGATCGACCCGTCCGTGTGGGACTTCGGCGAGTTCGGCGTGGGCTGCGAGCAGGCCGCCGACATCGCCGTACGCAGCGTCGGCACCTCACCGCTGACCATCGACGGCTTCGATTTCCATGCCACCCCTACCGGCAACGAGATGGGCTACTCCACCGCCGATCTGATGCCAGGCATGGTCTTGGACCCCGGGGACGAGGCCACGGTCACGATCCACTTCAACCCCTCGGACATCGAGGCCTACGAAGGCCTTCTGACGGTGACGAGCAACGATCCTGGCATGCCGGAAGCCGAAGGCGTGCAGTACGGTGAGGGTGTTGGCGGCGACTGGTACACCGACGAGTTCGTCCAGGAGGGCAACAACTGGACCGATATCCTATGGGTGGTGGACAACTCCTGCTCCATGGAAGACGAACAGAACCAGCTGGGGGATGACTTCAGCAACTTCTATTCCATCATCAACAACGCCGGCGTGGACTTCCGCATCGCCACGGTGACCACCGACGACGGCCACTTCGTGGGCAACACCCCGGTACTGGACAGCAGCACCCCCAACGGTGCCCAGGTCTTTGCCGACAACTGCAGCCTGGGCACGGACGGCAACACCACCGAGCAGGGGCTCAAGTACGGCTGGGAGGCGTTGCAGATGGCCCTCGGCGGCACCCCGCCCAACGGCAGCTTCTACCGCCCCCAGGCCGGCCTCCGGGTCATCTTCGTCAGCGACGAGCCGGACGGCAGCGGCAGCTGGTCCAGCTACGTGGCCAACTACCAGGGCCTCAAGGCCAACCCCAACCACGTCATCCTCAGCGCCATTTGCGGCACGGACGGCGTGGACGCCACCTGGTGCAACGGCGCCGGCGGCAGCGCCATGGCCGGCACGGGTTACGTGGACGCGACCAACGCCACCGGCGGCATCCTGGGCTCCATCTGCGATAGCAGCTGGGCCACGACGCTGACCAACATGGGCTGGCAGTCGATGAGCCTGGCCGACACGCTGCCGCTAACCCACGAGCCCATCCCCAGCACCATCACCGTGGAGGTCAACGGTGTGTTGCAGCAGGTGGGATGGGCCTACGATGCCAACGTCAACGCGGTGATCCTAGAACCGGACTTCGTCCCGGACGACGGGGACGAGATCACCATCACATACCAGCTCCCAGGCAGCTGTAACGGGTAGACGACCATGAGATACGGGCTACAATCGTTCCTTGGGCTGGAGGGCCGCACCATGCGTCGGATTCTACTCGTGCTCGTCTTGACCCTGATGCTGGGCTGCGCCGAGTGGGGCGTCCAGACCACCAACATCCCGCCCACCGCCTCCATCACCTACCCGGTGGACGGGGACGCCTTCGACGTGGGGGAGCTCATCGAGTTCACCGGCGTCACCAGCGACAACGGCGCCGAGACCGATCTCGTCGTCACCTGGTCCAGCAGCCTCGACGGCCCCATCGGGGAGGAATCCCCGGACGCCAACGGCGCCGTCTACTTGGCCATCGCCGATCTGAGCGAAGGGGACCAGACCATCACCCTGACCGTGGTGGACGATGGCAGCCTGTCCGGCAGCGACTCGGTGCAGATCACCGTCGGCGAGGGCTCGGGGGACGACGACGACGAGGACGCGCCGACGGTCCTGATCCAGGGCCCGACGGACGGCGCCGAGTTCATCCGCGACGACGAGATCAACTTCATCGGCACCGTGGCCGACGGCGAGCAGGCCCCGGACACCCTGGGCACGTCCCTGATCTCCACCATCGACGGCGTCTTCTGGGAGGGAGCCCCGTCCAACAGCGGCACGGTGGACTACACCACCGGCGAGCTACAGGTGGGCACCCACACCGTCACCCTCACCGCCGTGGACGACGACGGCCTGCTGGGCACCGATACCGTCGATTTCGAGATCCTCAACGACGGCCGGCCCTTCGTGTGGATCACCAACCCGGCCGGCGGTTCGAGCTTCTACAACTACGACACGATCAACTTCGAGGGCACCGTCGCCGACGACGAGAGCGACGTGGAGGTGCTGGTGGTCACCTGGTCCAGCAGCATCGACGGCGAGCTGTGGAGCGGCAACCCGGACAGCAACGGCTACACGGTGTGGCCCACGGCGCTCACGGCCGGATCCCACGTCATCACCCTCACGGCGGTGGACGAGGACCTGCAGGAGGCGTCGGAGAACATCCTCGTGGACGTGCTCGACCCGAACGACTTCGACAACGACGGCGACGGCTACACCCCCAACCAGGGGGACTGCGACGACACCGATCCCCTGCTCAACCCGAGCATGACCGACGTCTGTGACCTGCTCGACAACGACTGCAACGGCATCGTCAACGACCCCATGGCCGACATCTACGAGTACGAGCCGATCAACCTCACCTGGTCCCCCAACGACACCTACGACATGGCTTGGGACCTGGGTGAAGTGGACGACCCGCTGTGGAACAACGACACCATCGAGGTCTCCGGCCTGAGCCTGCACAACGACGCGGACGAGGACTGGTTCGGCTGGTTCGCCGACGACGAGTACTACGACAACGTCTCCATCGCCATCACCGTGGATATCCCCTACAGCGGCGTCTACGTGGTGGAGCTGTACCAGGTGGACAACGGCAACTGGTCCAACTGGGGCAGCTGGAACCTGGAAGACAGCGCCTCCGGCGGCGGCTTCCTGCAGGTCAGCTTCGGTGGCGACATGTTCGAGGACGACGAGGACTACTTCGCCATCCGTATCCACTCCATGTCCTGGGATATCACCGCGTGTAATCAGACGTACGACTTCTACATCGTGTCTTGACCGGGCGTCTTCAATACAGACCACTTCAGCATACTTTTCCTACGGTCACGGTCACGGTCACGGCACACGGTCCACGGCCCGCGTACACGATCTTCCCTCTCACGATTTCCCTCTTCCCCATTCCTCGCACGAGCACGAGATCGGGAGATGATATGGATCCGGGTAGATCGTGAACCGTGAACCGTGTGCCGTGACCGTGACCGTGAGACCGTGAGACCGTGAGACCGTGAGACCGTGACCGTGAAGGTTGGAAAGCCCCTACCACCGGCTGCGGATCGTATACGTGAGCGTCGTCTCCCCCTCCGGGGGCACGGTGACCTCGAACTCCAGGTGGGCGTTGTCCGGCCGCTCGTAGTCACCGTTGGTCCTCGTCACCTTCCATTCCCCCCAGTGGTAGGGCTGGTGGGCCAGGGTGACGGTGACCTCTTCCGCCTTGTGGTTGCGCACCACGGCCTCGTACGAGTAGTCGTTCGTGCGGCTGTTGATGATGCGGTGCTTGGTCTGCTTCCACTCGCCGACGATGTCGAAGGCCTGGCCGACACTCAGCTCGACCTCTTCGTCCTTGGGGGTGTGCTCGATGCGGCTCTCGCCCACCAGTTCCGACGCGCCGTCGATGTCTTCCTTGTAGACCCGCACGATACCTGCGGGCAGGGGGATGCCCATGTTCTGTTCCTCGCCGTTGAGCAGCTTGACGCTCACCGTGGGGTGGCGAGTGACCGTGGTGCCGTACCAGTAGCCGTCGAACTGCAGCTCGTAGGCCACCTCGGCCGGTACGCCGCTGACGTTGGCGAACTCCACCTGCTTGGTCTCGGCCGCCCGCACGGTCACCGGCTGGGGGATCTCGTAGAGGTGGTAGTCAAAAAAGGCGCGTTCCTTGGGTGGGCCGCCATAGCCGCCGCCCCCCTTGCCGCTGCCCAGGTAGCCCAAGATGCCCAGCGCCTCGGCCATGTCCGGCGTGGCGGTGGGGACCATGTTGACGTCCCCGGCCACCAGTTTGAGCTTGGTGTCGGCGAAGCTGGCCTCGCTGCCGTTGTTCACCGAGACCCAGCCTGACAGATCCACCATGTCGTCCTTTTCACCCAGCCGGACGATGTAGTCGGCGCTCCAGCTGAAGCCGCTGGTGATGTAGGTCACCGTCAGGTCCTGGGCCCCCCCTTGCTGGGCATCCAGCGTCCACAGCAGGCTGGGGCGGGAGGCCAACCCTTCCGGCAGGTCGGGGAATTCGAAGTCCCGGATCTGGTCATAGCGCAGCACCGTGACGCCGCCGGAGGCGTCACGCAATATGACGTCCGATGCGCCGCTGAGCAGCGCCCCCGTGTACAAGACGCCGTCCTCGGTCGTGATCCGGATATCCTCCCCCAGGTAGCGCTGCAACAGCTTGTGGGTGGAGACCAGGTCGTACTCGAAGTTCTGCTCGTGCACGGCCACCGCCGCGTCACCCACCGGCTCGACGTGCACCGAGCCGGGGATGATCCCCGACGTCACCTCGTCGAAGCGCACCGTGTTGAGCCCCTCGTCCAAAGAGAAGCTGCGCGTGTCCTTCACCAGCGCCCGGCCGGCGTTGTAGACAGTCAGCGCCGAGGCGGTGCGCTGCGGGTCAGGGTCCTCCAGCGTCTCGGCCGGTTGCGGGGTGCAAGAGCCCATCAGCCCTGCAAGCAGGAACAGGAGAACAGGTTGTCGCATGAAATTCCCTCCCGGGCGTTGGTTTCGCAAACCCCCTGGAACGGGGCGTTATTCCTGGCGCTGGAGCGTGACGAGGGTCTCGACGTGGTGGGTCTGGGGGAAGAGGTCGAAGGCGAGCCACGAGTTGGGGCCCGGCGGCAGCGGCTGGTAGCCGGAGTCGCTCAGGACGGCCAGGTCTCGGCACTGGGTGACCGGATCGCATCCGACGTAGACCACACTCCTCGGTTGCAGCCCGACGATGGTGCCCAGCGCCTCCTTGGCTCCGGTGCGCGGAGGATCGAGGATCACCACGTCGGGTGAGGAGTCGGACATGCCGTTGAGTGGATCGGTTCCAACTTTTTGTTGGAGGAAGCAGCGGTCGGGAAGACGCTGGTTCCGGGCGGCCTCCTGGGCACAGCGGATGGCGTTCGCAGAAAATTCGATCCCCACGCCCTGCAGTCCCGCCGCTAGCAGCGGCAGCGTGAAGTTCCCCGAACCGCAATACAGGTCCACGAAACGCCCGCCGGCGGGTAGCAGTTCGGTGACCACCCGCACGGTCTGCTCCACCAGCGCCTGGTTGGCCCGACGGTTGACCTGGGTGAAGGTGGTGGGGCCATGGAGCAGGTACAGGCCGCCGGGGAGGGGATAACGCAGACGGGCGGGGCCGGCCTTTGCCTGGCCGCCGACCCACAGCGCGTTGCGGTTCCCGGTGAGGCTCTTGAGCTGGCTGCGCAGCGGGGAGGGGATCTGGGCCCGTCGTTGCCGCGGGAAAAGCTGCATCGCCCAGGCGTGGTCGGCGTCTCCCTCGAGCAGTTCCACACCGGAAAAATGAGCACCGAAATCGCTGCCCAGGCGATGGGAGAGTGTGCGCAGGGCCGCCAGGGCGTCGTTGCAGGTGTCGCACGCCACGGCGCACCGTTCCACGTCCACGACGTCGTGGGTGCCACGGGCGAAATAACCGACCCGTCCGGCGGGGTCGATGTGCAGCCGGATGCGGCTGCGATAGCCCAGTGGTTCAGGTGCGGGCCGAGGGGCGGGGGTGTCGATCGGCAGGTTGGCCTGCCGCTTTGCGGCCTGGGCAATGATCTCGCCCTTGGCTCGCAGCTGCAAGGCTGCGCTGGCCATCATCCAGTCACAGCCGCCACAGGTTTCCACCCAGGGGCACGGGGGGGCGACGCGGTCCACCGAGGCGGACAGCACCCGGGTCACCCGGGCTTCGTGGATCCCGGCCCGGCTGCGAGTGATGGCCACTTCGACCTGCTCCCCGGGCAACGCCCCTTCGATGAAGAGCACCTGGCCATCTTCGGTCCGGGCGAAGGCCCGCCCGCCGGGGGCCAGCTCGCCAGTTGTCACGGTCGTGTTGTCCAAGCCCATCGGATCAGCTCCTGGCCCGGCGGCGGGCTACGATCAGCAGGAATACGCCCGCCAGGATCAGGACTAAAGGGGGGATCGTCAACAGCAGCCCCAGCACGCCGAAGCCGATGCCGATGGCACCGGCCCAGCCGGCCAGGTTGGCTTTCCCTCCTTGGAGGCGGCTCACGGACGGATCCTCCGGGAGGTACTCGACAGCCACAGAGGATCCCACAGTCCAGTCGGCCATCGGATTGCTGGCGGTGACGTGGATCTCGCCGTGCTCGACACCCCGGCCGGCATCATAGCTATAACGCAGCCTGACGGTGGGCTGGCCGTTGACCTGCAGCGATTGATCGGGGAGCACCTCGTCCAGGACCCCGTCGCAGACCGCGGCGTCGCTGTTGAGCCGCAGATCGTCCAGGGGGGTGCCGAAGACGGCGGGGAAGACGGCCGAGAAGACGCCCCCCACCAGCAAGAAGACCAACCCGGTGAACAGGCCAGTGGCGCCCACAGTGATCAGGATGATGCCCCCTACCATGGGGACGACGCCCTTCTTCTTGGGGACCTGGGCGTTCACGGAGTCGGCAGCCGGTCCTTGAGGATGGATGCCTCGTCCGTGCCCTCGGGGACCGGCATGTCCACCGCGTGGGCGCCCAGGGCGAACTCGGGCGCGTGCTCGCTGCAGTAAGCGTTCAGGGCGGCGGCCAGGGCGGCGGCGTCCATGGCAGGTGCGTCCATCCCGAGCAAGATCACGTTGCCGTCGTGGGGCGTCTCGAAGCGGTAGACGGTGGTGAACGCCGCGTTGAAGGTGCGTGCCTGGTTGAGCAGGGTCTCGTTACGCTCGGCGACCATGTTGGCCATCACCACGCCGCCGGGGGCCAGCTTGGCCTTGATCTCGGCGTAGAATTCGGCCGTGGTCAAGTGGTACGGCGCGTCGCCGGCACCGAAGGCATCCAGCAGCACGACGTCGTAGTTGCCCCCGGATGTGTTGACGAAGGCCCGCCCGTCCATCACGTGCACCGGCAGTAGATCGTGCGGCTCGAACTGGAAATAACTGTAGGCCACGGCCGTCACCACCGGGTCGATCTCCACCGAGTCGATCCACATGGCCGGGGCCAGCTCGTGCCAGGCGCGGGTGACGGACCCGGCGCCGAAGCCGACGACCATGCCCCGCTCCCGCTTCTGGGCGAGCGCAAGGCCGGCGACGGTCAGCGGGATGTATTCCAGGATCGGCACCTCCGGATGCGCCAGGTGGAGCACGCTCTGGTCGTCCCCCTCGACGGAGCCGAATCGCAGGTACCGGTAACCGTCTTCATCGACGACGAACACGTGTTCGTAGTGGGAGGACTGCTCGTAGATGATCTTGGCGCCCTTGCCTCGTGCCTCGGAGGAGCAAGGGGCCGCGACCACGATGAACGCGACGATCAGGCTTGCAATCAGAGATTTGGTTCGCATGGCAAGAGCATACGGCAGGGGGGGTGGCGGTGCATCCCGGATCCGTCAGAGATCGTCGTCACTCCACAGGGTCTCCAACGTATCGTCGGGGCTGATGCTCAGCATGGGCCCCAGCAGATCGTGCAGGTTTTCCTCGAGGGTGGGCAGGCTGCCCATCATATCCCCACCCACGACGCCGGACAGCGCCTGCCGCACCAGCGGCACGGAGATGGCGACGACCTGCTGCTCGTCTTCCATCCCGGTCAGCACGAGCCCCGCGGAACGCAGCTCGTCCAGTGTGGCCAGCAGCTCCGTCGTCTCCAGGCCGGCGATGTCGCACAGCTGTGCCACGGGGACCGCCTTCGGCTGCTCGGCCAGGCGGGTGAGCAGGTTGCCGCAGGCTGAGCTCAGCGTGGTGAGCCAGCCGAGGACCGCGTCGCGCGTGCCTGTCGAGGGGGTCTCCAGGGCTTCGAGCAGGCGCGCCGGGTCGGCGGACAGGCGGGGGCCCGAGAACCCGGGCACCGGGAGCACGCCCTCCCGAGCCAGCCTATGCAGGACCAGGATGATGAGGGCGGGGATCCCGCCGGTGCGCAGGGTCAACCGGAGCGGGAACGGCGAATCAGCCTGGAGTTTGGCTCCGACGATACTCTCCAACATCCTGTGGACGGCGGCCCCATCCAGCGTCGACAGGCGCAACATCAGCCGGCGGGGCTCCCCGGGGGGGGACGGATCCATGTTCCACGCCGGTGGCGTGAAGCAGCGGGTCGTCGTGTAGGCACAGGCGAAGTGGATCGGAAAACGATCGGGGGTGCCGCGCCCGACGGCCAACAGCTTGGTGATCATCTCTGCGGTGGTCGAGTCGGCCAGGTGGATGTCGTCGATGGTCACGAGTACGCCGGTGAAGCGCGCCAGCCGCTGGAGTAGGGCCAGGACGGCTTCGTCCGGGCCGAGCATGTTGGGCCCGGCCTCTTCTTCACCGCCCAGGTAGACCGGGAAGTAGTGGTACAGGGACTGCCGCACCGGGACGGGCAGCCGCTCCAGCTCCACGGGGAAGTTGCGGCGCAGCCATTCGACGGCCTCGATGAGGATGCCGAAGAAACCGTGGAACCGGTTCCCGGCCCGGCTGGCGCAGCGGCCCGAGAGGCCGGCGTAGCCGAACTCCCTCGCCGTCTCGCGGATCTCGTGCAAGAACCGGCTCCTGCCGAACCCGGGTGGGCCGCCGATCCACGCCTGGAAGCTCCGGTTGTCCCGGCGGGCCGAGCCGCACAGCGCCTCCCGGACGGCTCCCAGCTGTTCGTCGGCGCCCACGAAGGGGGGGCGCGGGAACACGCCGGACGGTTCGGTGGAGTAGGTGACGTCGTCGTCCAGTTCCTCATCCGGCAGCATGATCTGGTCCGGCGGCGCGTCCCGCTGCATGGAGATCAGCAACGCAGACACGGAGTGGGGGCGGTGCCCCGGGTCCGGATCGATGAGGGTTTGGCGGAGCTCCGACCAGTACGGGACCTCCCCGTCAACACCGAGCAGCTCGAAGAGCAGAGAGCCCAGCTCGAACAGGTCGGCAGCAGCCGTGGCCGGCCCCCCGCGGAGTTCGGGGGCCCGGATCTTCAGGGAGGGGAGGATCGGCTCGGGGGGGCGTGGCGCCTGGTCCCGTGCCCAGATCGCCGGGATCAGGTCCAGGTTCAGCCGGTCCTCGACGTCCACCCGTATGGTGGACGGGAGCAGCGCCAGGTGGAGCACGCCGCGGGAGTGCATGTGCTCGATCATCAAGCAGGCCTGCATGAACAGCGACCCTATCCGCTCGATGCGACCGGCCGTCCCGGGCCGCAACGATCCTTTCAGCAGGCGATCCAGCGGCTCTCCGATGGATCGTGACGTCGTGCGGAAGAGATGCCCTTGGTGCTCCCCGGTCTCGATGACGCGCGTGATGCCGGGGTGCTCGAGGCGCTGCAGCAGCTGGGTGCGTTCCTCGAAGGTATTCCTGGCCTCGGGGTACTTGCTGCGGAGGACCAGGCAATGGCCGCGAGCGCGAGAGGTCACCTCCAGGCTCGTGTACAGGCTCGTGTTGCCGCGGGTCGAGAGGCGTTCGCGCAGCCGATGGTGTTTGAGGACCGTCCCCGGCCCGATGGTCTTCGGGCGTGTGGCTGGCCGATTTTTTTTACGGCTGGTCATGGAGGCCCCTCGTTGACACCCCACGACACGACTCTCTCATGGTGACCGACGATCCTCCCCGCTGTCGAGGGGCCAGAGACGAGTCAGAGCCGGACGGGGAGTTCTTGGGCCAGGACCACCTCGGCGGGAGTCACCCGCGCTCGATAGGCCAGAACCTCTACGCCGTTGGCGGCTGCCTCCCGCAGCGCCTCGCCGTAAGCCGGGTCGATGGCGTCGGCTGGGCGCACCTCGTCCGCGTCCCCCCGGGCCACGTGGAACAGCTGGACGGCCCGGCCACCGTCAGCCACCACCCGCATCAGTTCGCGTAGGTGCCTGGCACCGCGACTGGTGACGCCATCGGGGAAGCGGGCCACACCGGGCTCCTGCAGCAAGGTGACGTTCTTGACCTCTACGTAGCAGTCGGGCCGGCCGGCCCCGCTCAGCAGGTGATCGATGCGGCTGCGCTCGCCGTAGGGCACCTCGGAACGGACAGTGTCATAGCCGGCCAGCTTGGCGACCTTCCCCGCCTCGATGGCCTCCCGGACCACGTGGTTGGGCCGCATGGTGTTGACCAGCGCCGGCACCGTGCCGTCCCCCACGTAGGCGATCTCCCAGGTCCAGCCGAGCTTGCGTTTGGGGTTGGTCGCCCGGGAGATCAGGGCGCGGTTGCCCTCGATGGCCACCGTGCTCATGGAGCCCGAGTTGGGGCAATGGGCCGTCACCTGCGTCCCGTCGGCCAGCTGGATGTCGGCCAGGAATCGCTTGTAGCGGCGCAGGAGCGTGCCCTCCAGTAGCGGTTCGGGGAATCGCACGTTCTCCTCTCCTGGCCGCCGTGAACGGCCGCGGATCGATGAAGACCTGATGGTGCGATTCTGGGTCCGCCGGGGGGCGTTGGCAATCTCGGGGTGTCTAGCCGGTGGGGAGGCTGGCCGTCGCGCCCTGGTGTGCCTGCCTGTCCACGGCGTTCACGTCTTCGATCTGGATCGTCACGGAGGGGTTGCCGTCGACGGCCACCGGTGTGAACGGTGCGGGCGCGGGCACCTGGAGCTGCGCGAAGCCGGCTGCGGCGGCCAGGTGCACGGAGATGCTGACCGCCAGAGCCAGCCAGATGAGGGGGTTGCTGCGTTGCCGTATCGTGTCGCTGAACATCGTGTTTCCTCCACGTCGTCGTTCCACACCAACTACGGGTCGCGTCGGGAGTTATTTCAGGCGCTCTGACATAGAATGAAATTGCGTCCCCAAGGGTTATTGAGGAGAAGGGAGGACGACGATGTACCTGGCCTGCGACGCCTGTGCTCTCCAATACGACGTGTCCCAGTACAACGAAGGCACGCGCATCCGTTGCAAGTGCGGTGAGGTGCTCACGGTGCCCGCCCAGAGGGTCACCCGGATCAGCTGCGCTTCCTGCGGCGCGCAGGTGGCTCACGACGCCACCCAGTGCCCCTATTGCCGTGGCGCGGTCCGGCGCGGTGTGTGCCCCGCTTGCTTCCAGCCCTTGCGCCGCGGTGCCAAGTTCTGTGACGAGTGTGGCGGTTCCATCCGTCCCCAGGTGGTCAAGACACCCGAGGCCACCGACCGGGAGTGCCCGCGCTGTGATGGCAAGCTGTTCCACGTGCACCTGGAGGGGCACGCCTTCGACCAGTGCTCCAGCTGCGGCGGGCTGTGGGTCGACTCCAGGACAGTGGAGTCGATCATGCGGGATCGGCCCCAGGCTATCGAGACCGGCGTCAAGCCGGATCTGGCCACCGGGAACGCCGAGAACGTCGGCCTACTGACCGGGGAATTCAAGGGCCGCGTGTACGTACCGTGCCCCCAGTGCAAGAAGATCATGACCCCACAGAACTACGCGCGCTCCTCCGGCGTGATCGTGGACGTCTGCCGGGAGCACGGCATCTGGTTCGACGCCGGCGAGCTCAACAAGATCCTGGATTTCATCTCACGCGGTGGGCTGGTGGAAGCCCGCAAGAAGGAAGCCCTGCGGGCCAAGGAAGAGGCCGCCAGCGCCCGCGCCGATGCCAAGCGCTCGAAGCAGACAAGCCACTCCGTGGGCGTCTACGGGGGGAGCGCCGCCGGCATGACGACCGGCGCCGGCGACGTGGTCCTGGTGGAGGCCCTGGTCGAGGGTGTGGGCGCTCTGTGGAAGATGTTCGGCGACTGACGGTGCCGCCGCAGCGCCATCCCGGCGACAAGTGAGCTCGATTTCTCTATCCTTGCGGGCGACGAACACCGCCGGGAGTAAGCCTTGATCCATCTCGAACAGGTGACGATGCGATATGGAGCGGTCACCGCCCTGGACCGCGCCTCGTTCCATCTGGAACGGGGGGAGATCGTCGGGCTGCTGGGGCCCAACGGGGCCGGCAAGACCACGACGATGCGCATCATCACCACCTACCTGACCCCGGTAGCCGGGGTGGTCCAGGTGGGGAGCACGGACGCCCTGAGCGACCCGCTGGCCGTGCGCCGGCGGGTCGGATACCTGCCGGAGGTCGCCCCCTTATACCCGGACATGCAGGTCTGCTCCTATCTGGGCTTCGTCGCCCGTGCCCGCGAGGTGACGGACCCGTCGCGGGTGGACTGGGTGGTCGAAGCCTGCGGCCTGGAAGGGGTGTACCTCAAGCACATCCGGGAGCTGTCCCGTGGGTATCGCCAGCGGGTCGGCCTGGCCCAGGCGCTGGTCCACGACCCGGACGTCCTGATCCTCGACGAGCCGACGGCCGGGCTGGATCCCCACCAGGTGCGGGTCATCCGTGACCTGGTCCGCTCCCTCGCCGGCCGCAAGACGATCCTGCTGTCCACCCACGTGCTGGGGGAGGCGGAGTCGGTGGTGGACCGCGCCATCGTCATCCACCGGGGCCGCATCGTGGCGGACGGCAAGCTGGAGGAGCTGGAGCAGCAGGCGCGCACGGCAGAGCGCGTACGCGTGCGGTTGGACGGCCCCCCGGCCGAAGTCGACGAGGCGCTGACCTCCCTCGCGGGCGTGCGTATCGTTCGTACCGCCTCCGGGGGCGAAGGGCCGGCGTTGATCGTCGAGGCGGCGGCAGGCACCGGCGTGCAGGACGCCGTCGGTCAGCTGGCGCTGGAGCGTGGCTGGCGGGTGCGGGAACTGAGTGAGCAACGGTACACCCTCGAACAGACCTTCGTGGCGCTGACGCGGGGCCGTGAGGAGCGGTCATGAGGGGGCTGGGCAGCATCCTGCGCCGGGAGCTGACGGCGTACGTGGACTCGCCGGTGGGCTTCGTGTTCCTGGTGGTCTTCGGTGCGGTGACCTGTTCGCTGTTCTCCGGGAGCTTCTTCCTGGCCGAGCGGGCGGACCTGCGAGGACTGTTCAACATCTTCCCCCAGGTGATGGTCATCTTCGTGCCGGCCATCACCATGCGCCTGTGGGCCGAGGAACACCGTCAGGGCACGGGCGAGTTGCTGCTGACCCTGCCCATCCCGGCCCGCTCGGTGGTCCTGGGCAAGTTCCTGGCGTCCGCCATCTTCCTGGCCCTCGCGCTGGCCACCACGCTGCCGGCGGTGGTCTCCGTGGCCCTGCTGGGGGACCTGGACCCGGGCCCGGTCATCGGGGGTTACACCGGCGCCATGGTGATGGGGTGCTTCTACGTGGCGCTGGGGCTGTTCGCCAGCGGGCTGGTGCGGGACCAGGTGGTAGCCTTCATCTTGGCCTTCGTGCTGTCCTTCGCCTTCTATCTGCTGGGCACGGAGATGATCGCCCTGCAGCTGGACGCCTGGACCGGGGACCTGGGGAGCACCCTGCGGCGCTACCTGGGCCTGGGCAGCCGTTTTGCCGCCATCGAGCGGGGGGTCCTTGACCTCCGCGATCTCCTCTACTTCGCCTCGGGGACCGGGCTGTTCCTGCTGCTCAACGGGCTGTGGATCAAGGTCCGTATGCAGCCCAACGCCGGCCGCTCGATAGCCCTCTCCACGGCGATGCTGTCCGTGCTGTGGCTGCTGACGACGGTCGTCGCCGATCCCATCAACCTGGGCCGCTTCGACCTGACCGAGGACCGGCTGTACACCATCTCCCCGGCCTCGAAGGAGATGTTGCGGTCCCTGGACGCCCCCCTGCGGGCGACGCTGTACGTCTCCCCCCAGGAGCGGATGCCGGTGGGCATGAAGACTGTTCGCCAGGACATCACCGACCTGCTCGAGGAGCTGGGTCGGGCCTCGGGGGATCGCTTCCAGTTCTCGGTGGTCGTCATCGATCCGGCGGCGCTGCGGGCGGAGGAGGAAGAGGAGGCCCGGGCCGCCGTGGCTGGCGAAGAGGATGGGGAAGGGGAGGGGGAACTCTCCGAGGAGGAGGAGCTGGCCGAGCGGCTGCTCAAGGAGGGGGTCCGTCCCTTCGAGGTGCGCTCCGTGGAGGCCGATGGGTTCGGTGTGACGCTGGTGTACAGCGCCCTCAAGCTCTCCTACAAGGATCGCCCCGAGCAGGTGGTCCCCCGCATCAAGCCTGAGCTGCTGCCCATCCTCGAATACGAGTTGATGATGCGCGTGGATCGGCTGATGCGCCTCCAGAAACCCAAGATCGCCCTGGTGGCGCCGGTGGAGCGCCAGCCGGTCGAGCCCTCGCTGGCCAAGGTCTACCGGGACATGGGCAAGCCGGTGCCGGATCGGCGCATCGACCACTTCTCCATGCTGGAGAAGGTGCTCAAGCGCCTGGAGTACCAGGTCCACCGCCTGGAGCGCTTCGGCGAGGATCGGCCCCTGCCCGACGACGCCGATCTGATCGTCGTGGCCGGGCCGTCCCAGTGGAGTGAACGCCAGCTCTACGAGCTGTCCGCCGCCCTGCGTCGGGGGCAGCCGGTCCTGCTGGCCACCCAGCGGTATTCCTTCGACTACCGCCCCTATCGCGGACGCTTCAAGGTCAGCGCGGTGCCCAGCGGGACCACCATGGATCCCCTGCTGCAGGGGGTGGGCGCGAACCTCTCGGCGGGCTGGCTATTCGACCGTCACAGCCAGGCCATCACCGTGGGCGGATCGTCGATGATGGCGGCCAAGGTTCAGCGGCCGGCCCCCGTCGAGATGGACACCCACGTGCTCGTGGGTGCGGAGGGGATGAACACGGAGGTTCCCATCTCGCGGCGGCTGGGGCAGCTGTTGCTGATGTGGCCCTCGGCCCTGGAGCTCGACGAGGAGGCGTCCACCGCCGCCGGGCTCCGCGTCACGCCGCTGCTGTGGTCCAGCGAGGAGAGCTGGCTGGTGCCGTCCCATCCGGGGAACGTGGTCAACAACGACGTGACTCCACCGGACAACTACGGGGGGCCCTACACCCTGGCGGCGCTGGTGGAGGGGGTCTTCCCGACGGCCTATCCGGCGGGGACCGCGCCTGAGTGGGAGCCCGGGGTGCCGGCCGAGGCGCTCCCGGAGATGGATCCGGCGGCGGCCGACGTTCCCGCCACTCGGCTGCTGGTGCTCGGTTGTGACCAGGTGCTGAGGGATCGCTTCATCACCGCGGCGGACAACGGCCGCTTCGTGCTCAACGCCGTCGATGCGCTGGCCCTCGGGGACCAGCTGGTGAACATCCGCGGCAAGCAGCCGGTGGACCGGCACATCGAGAGGGTCTCGGCGTCCCAGCGCACGGTGCACCGCCTGGCCGTGGCCGGCGGCGTGCCGCTGGCGCTGGCGTTGTTGGGGCTGACGCGGGCGCTGGCATTGCAGCGGCGCAAGGATCGATATCTGGCCCGCCAGCAGCAGGGGCGAGGGGAAGGGGGAGCGCCGTGACGCGCAACCAGATCCTGGCCTGCGGCATGGCCATCGCCGTGCTGGCCGTCATCGCTGTGATGCAGAGGCGCCCGGCGGACGCTGGGGACCAGGGGCCCCAGCGGATCCTGCCCGAGGGATCGGTCCAGCTCACCGATGTGGGCGCCATCGAGCTGTGGCGCGAGGGACGGGACGGGGAGGCCGGCACCCTGACCCTCCAGGATGGCCGCTGGCACCTCACCAGCCGTGACGATGCCCCGGCGTCCAGGGAGTCCGTCGAGCGGTTGCTGGGGATGCTGGACGGGCTCGTGGGGCAGGCGCGGGTCGATGACGCGGCGATGCTCCCCGAGTTCCAGCTGGCCGGGGACGGGGCGATTCACCTACGTCTGGCCGGCCTTGGCGGCGACGAGTTGCTCCACCTGCGCATCGGCAAGAAAGGCCCGCGCAGCAACCAGGCCTTTGTCTGCCCCGAGGGGGATACGCGGGCCTGGCTGGCGGATGCGGGGCTGCACTCGGCCCTGGGCATCCATGGCCAGGGGGACCGGCCCTTCGACGCCGATTTTTTCCTGGAGCGCCACCTGTTCCCTCAGTATCCCGAGGCGGTCGAACGGCTGGCGGTCGAGGGGTTGGAGGAGTGGGCTGTGGTGCGGGTGGAGGGTGTCTGGCAACGGGATCCCGAGGCCGCTGGGCCGCCCCCGCAGGACCGGAACGCCACCGGCCGTGCCCACAGCTTCACCCGGGCCCGCGCGGATGGACTGGTTGGCCGGGGAGAGCCGGCACAATATGGCCTGGCTGAGCCTCTGGGCACCGCTTCCATGACGATCCACGGGCAGGCCCACACCCTGCTCGTCGGTCTCCCGGTCCCCGACGATCCCGACGCCGAACGTGCCCGAGACGAACACTATGTGGCTGTGGAGGGCAGCGATCTGGTCTGGCGTATGCGGCGGGGCGTCATCGATTCCCTCTTCCGACCGCTGGAATGAACGAGACCCATGTGAAGAACTCACGGTATTTCTGCGGAGTTGCGAAAAAACGCGGGACGGTGAACCGCGCTTCCCCGCGGGCAAGGGATAGATTTACAACCTCTCTACACCGTGAAGTGTCATCCTCCCTGCGGAAACGGTATCATTCGTAGCTATGAGTGAAGGGACGGGGAAAAAGACATCCTCTTCTGGCGCTCCGGCGCCGCGTCCTGCCGCCAAAACGCCCGGCTGGCAGTTCCTGGCCGCCGGTGCTCTGGACGTGGCCTTGCTGGTCGCGCTGATCTACGTGTTGATGCTCCCGGGCGCCGCCCCGGAAGCGGCCGAGAATGTTCCGTCACCGCCGCCCGCCGCGCCCGCGATCACTCCTGCCCCAGCCCCGCAGCCCGCGGCGGGGACCGACAAGACCATGGACGCAGTAGCCCCTGGCGAAATCGCCGGCACCCCCACCGAAGCGGCAACACCCGAGCCGGCCCATACCGAAGAGCCTGCCCCTGCCGAGGAGCCGGCCGTCGAAGAGGAGCCGGCGCCGGCGGAAGAGCCCGTCGCCGCCGAGGAGCCCCCGGCAGAGGAACCTCCGGTGGAGGAGCCCCCCGCCGAACCGGCGGATGAGCCGGCCGAGGCCCCTGCCGCAGTGGAAGGGGAGCCCGGGGACGGTGGGACCGTGTCGGTGTACTGCCGGCCCTGGTCCGACATCTACGTCGACGGTGTGCTCGTGAAGTCGGATGTCCGGCTCAACAAGCACCCCGTGACCCCCGGTAAGCACGTCATCAAGCTGGTGTGCTCCGTGGAAGAGAACCGGGAGCAGAGTTTTACAGTCGACGCCGTGGGAGACGACGTCAATCTGGGCTGCTGGGATTTCAAGACGATGACGACCTGCGCTCAGTAACCGTTCGGAGGAGACCCCCTCATGTTCAATCGATTCGATACAGGTGGAGTGATGCGGATCGGGGCCCTGTGCCTGATCTCGATGGGGCTCGGCGTCGCCGGGCTAGCAGGGGCTGCCGAGGCCCCCAAGGTGATCTACCTCGGGGATGGAGCCAGCGCCACGGCGGCGGCGGACACGGCGACGGTGATGTCGCTGCTGTCGCCGGCCATTGCCCTGGTCGAACCTCCGGTCCACGTCTCCGAATGGGCCTCCGGCGATGGGCTGCGCGCGATGGGCCCCGAGAAGACGTCGGTCTGCGCCGGTCCCAGGCTGGACGGCCAGGCCTATCGCGGCCAGCTGGACGAGCTGTACAAAGCCAGCACCGAGCTGGCGGAAACCCGCACGGAGGTCGAGCGGGTCAATGCTGTCCGGGCCTGCCTGTCCGAGCCGGTAGAGGCCAAGGACCTGGCGCGCGCCACCTACCTGATGGGAGTCACCGAGTTCAGCGACGGCAACGAGGACGCGGCGCGCAAGGCCTTCACCGAGGTGCTGGCCATCGACCCGGACTACGCATGGAATCCGGAGTACCCGCCCGCCGCCGAGCTCTTCTTCGGCAAGGTGAAGGACGAGATGATCGAGGTCGGCCAGTCCGTCATCCGGGTGGCGGCCACCGAGGACTCCACCGTGATGGTGGACGGCCAGGCCCTGGGGACACCGCTGGACGGCGTCCAGCTGGCGCCCGGGAGGCACCTGGTCCAGGTGCTGCGGCCGGGTGGTGACCAGTTCGAGAGCCTGGTTGTGGATGTCCCCGCCGGCTCCGAGAGCCTGGTCATGGACCCCAACTCCCTGGCCACGGTGGAGGGCCAGCCCCACGAAGCGCTGGCCAAGATGTTCGAGCTGCTGTTCGTGGCGATGTACGAGTCTTCCAACGATCCCCCCGAGTACGTGGTCGCCCTCAACCCCCAGATTTCCGTGTGGAAGTGGGACGGTGAGGACCGCAAGCTGGAGGCCCGTACGGTACCGGTGACCACCATCGGTGACCTGCATGTCCAGGTGGCCGAGGACGCGCCCAAGGCCAAGAAGGTCACGCCCACCTTCCCGGTGATGGTCGCGGCGGGCGGGGCGGCCCTGGTGGCCGGCGCCATCCTGGGCGGTGTCAGCGCCGGTCAGGCCGCGGCAATGCGCAACGACATCGAGGCGGGGACGATGCCCTATGCCCACCCGGACGATACCAACCCCACCAGCGATCAATCGGCCAATGCCACCAAGTACAAAGGGCTGCAGGCCGCCGGCGGCGTGGGCGGCGGGTTGATCGCGGCAGGGGCCGTGGTCATCGCCATCGCCGTGCCGATGAAGTTCCTCGGTGGCAACTCCAAACAGGAGCTGGCCCTGTCTGCGTCCATCCTGACCCCTCCGGGGATGACGGGCGCGGAGTCGGGGGTCAACGGTTTTCACTTCTCGATAGGTATTCGGTAGCGCCATGGCGGAGGCAACGATGATTTGGACGAAAACTTGGATTCCGATCTTGCTGCTGGGGCTGATGGCGATCTCCTGGACGGGGTGCATCGAGGACCCGGACGTTCCGCCCTGTGTGGATCTGGACGGTGATGGCTACGGCAACGCAGACTTCTACCTGGGTGGCTGCCTGTCCGAGGTGCCGGACTGCGACGATTCCAACCCCGAGGTCAGCCCTTCCAGCATCGAGATCTGTGACGATCTGGACAACGACTGCGACGGCCGGTTGGGGGACGACGAGCTGGACGGCGACGGGGACGGCGTGTCCGCCTGTGACGGCGACTGCGACAACCTGAATGTCAACACCTACCCGGGGGCCACCGAGATCTGCGACGGCTTCGACAACGACTGCGACGACGCCCTGCCCGAGGACGAATCCGACGTGGACGGGGATGGCCACCGGGCGTGCGACACGGACTGCGACGACAGCAACGCAGATATC
>CAZDDH010000082.1:0-33559 GCA_964504165.1 uncultured Rickettsiales bacterium
ACGACACGGCGGACGACGACGACACGGCGGACGACGACGACACGGCGGACGACGACGACACGGCGGACGACGATGACACGGCGGACGACGACGACACCGGCGACGACGATGATGACGACACCGACGCCGAACTCGATGTGCTGTGGATCATCGACAGCTCCAACTCGATGTACTCCCACCAGCAGGCCATCGTCAGCTCCTTCGACCAGACGGTCGCGGCTCTGGCCGGCCAGGAGTTCCGGATGGGGGTCACCACCACCCAGCTCAAGCCGTGCGCCCACGACCCGTCGGCCTTCGAGGGCTGCGAGGACTCGGTGGGGAACAACGGCCGCCTGCGCAGCCTGGACAACTCGGGCCAGTCCACCAGTTCCCCGCCGACCTTCTTGGAATCGGATTCGCCGTCCTTGATCGCGGATTTCCAGGCCTTGGCCGCGGTGGGGATCGACGGATCCATCTCCGAGCACGGGCTGTACACCGCGGCGCTGGCCATCTGCGCCAGCCTTCCGCTGCCATACGCCACGGATTTCACGGACTACAGCGACGAAAACGGCTTCGAATGTGACGGCAGCAACTGGGATCCGGGCCACCCGTGGGCCGACCTGTGCGGTTGCTTGCCCCCCGGCGTCGTCGACTACAACACCGACGGCAACGGGAGCCGCTTCCTGCGCGACGGGACGCCCCTGGCCGTGATGGTGGTCAGCGACGAGGGGGATTACCTGCCTTACCTGGGTGGGCAGGACTGGCCCTGGGACCTTTCCGGCTGCACCATCGACGACCCTTGGCCGGCGGACGTGCAACAGGCCTGTGGCCAGAACCCCGAGGTCCTGTGCCAGACGTATTGCCAGGTCGACAAGTTCATCGAGTTCTTCGATTCCCTCGATCGCCCGGTCGCGTTCTCGGTGCTGGGTCCCGATGTGGAGCTGGTCGCGGATGGCCAGGGCAACTGGAACATCTCGGTGCATTGCAACGAACAGAACTCTTCGGTGTCGATGCTGCAAACCTACCTGTGGGGCGCGGAGCTGACCGGGGGGCTGTACGAACCACTGATGACGGGCCCCAACTGTCAGGAGGCGGACCCGGACCAGCTGATGACCGACGTGGGGACGTTCCTGGCGGGGATCTGACGGCCAACCGCAGTCGAGTTCTTTTCAGCGGGCGAGCCCGGCGGTATCTTGCCGCGATGCAGAGCAAGCTCACCATCCGCGGCGCTCGGGAGAACAACCTTCGCGGCGTGGACCTGGATCTACCCCGGGAGCAGCTGATCGTCATCACCGGGGTCTCCGGCTCGGGAAAATCTTCCCTGGCCCGCGACACCATCTTCCGCGAGGGGCAACGCCGCTACCTGGAGTCCCTCTCCCTGCGCGCCCGGCTGGCCCTGGGCAAGCTGCAGCGCCCGGCCGTGGACCACATGGACGGGCTCTCCCCAGCCCTGGCGGTGGATCAGCGGACGGTCGTGCGCAATCCCCGTTCGACGGTCGGGACCCTGTCGGGGCTGTACGACCTGCTGCGGCTGCTCTTTGCCCGTGTCGGGGAGTTGCCCGAGGGATACGAGGGCCTCCGTCCCCCGTCGAGCCTGTTCTCCTTCAACCACCCGTCGGGCGCCTGCCCCGAGTGCCGTGGGCTGGGGGTTACCGACCAGGTGGACCCGGAGCTGCTGGTGGCGGACCCCACGCGGTCGTTGCGCCAGGGGGCCATGGTCCCAACCACCCCCAGCGGCTACATCGTCTATTCCCAGGTGACGCTGGACGTGCTGGACCTGGTCTGCCAGCAGCACGGCTTCGACATCGACGTCCCGTGGTGTGATCTGACCGAGGAACAACAGCAGGTCGTGCTGTGCGGCTCGGACCGCATCCGCATCCCGTTTGGCAAGCACCGGCTGGAAAACCGCCTCAAGTGGAGCGGCATCACCGCCAAACCGCGCGAGGAGGGGTACTACAAAGGCATCGTCCCGGTCATCGAGGAGATCCTCAAGCGCAGCCGCAACAAAAATGCGCTGCGGTTCGTGCGGTCGGTGCCCTGCGGGAGCTGCAGCGGGGATCGGTTGGCGCCGGGCGCGCTGGCGGTCACCCTGGGAGGCCGTTCCATCGCCCGCTGGTCCGCCAGGACCCTCGAGGCGCTGGACCAGGCCCTGGATTCGCTGGACCTGGCGCCCTCCCTGAACCCCGTGGCGGGCCCCTTGGTGGAGGGCATGCGCGGGCGGCTGGAGGTGCTGCGGGAGCTGGGGCTGGGCTACCTGGAGCTGCGGCGGGAGTCCACCACGCTGTCCGCGGGGGAGGCCCAGCGTATCCGGCTGGCGACCCAGGTGGGATCGGGATTGCACGGCATCGTCTATGTGCTGGACGAGCCGTCCGTGGGGCTGCATGCCCGGGACAACCAGCGCCTGCTGGGGGTACTGCGCCGGCTGCGGGACCACGGCAACACGGTGGTGGTCGTGGAGCACGACAGCGAGACACTGGCCGCTGCGGATTGGCTGGTGGACCTGGGCCCCGGCGCGGCGGATGACGGCGGGCGGGTGCTGTTTTCCGGGCCCCCGGCGGCCCTGATCGCGGCAGACGAACCCGGCGTTGCGGAGAGTGTCACCCGGGCATACCTCACCGGCGAGCGGGGGAGGGGAGCGGCCCCGGCGAGGCGGGAGGGCACCGGCTGGCTGGGCATCGAGGGGGCGACCCAGTTCAACCTCGACGGGGTGGATTGCCGGTTCGCGCTGGGGGCCTTCAATGCCGTCAGCGGCGTCTCGGGGGCCGGCAAATCGACCCTGGTGGACCGCGTGCTGGCCCGGGCGCTGCGCCACCGGCTGCACGGCGCCAAGGAGGAGCCGGGGCAGCACCGCACCCTCACCGGCGCCACAGCGGTGGACAAGCTCATCGTCGTGGACCAGTCCCCCATTGGCCGTACCCCCCGCAGCAATCCGGCCACGTACACCAAGCTCTTCGACCCCATCCGATCCCTGTTCGCCGCCCAGTCCGAGGCCAAGGAGCGCGGTTGGGGCAAGGGGCGGTTCTCGTTCAACAACAAGGGTGGCCGATGCGAGGACTGCCAGGGCGCCGGTGTGGTGACCGTGGGCATGCACTTCCTCGGCGACGTGGAGATCCGCTGCGCGGCCTGCGGCGGCAAGCGCTTCAACGACGAGACGCTGACCGTGCGTTACCGGGGCCACAGCGTGCGTGACGTGCTGGAACACACGGTGGACGAGGCCGCTGAGCTGTTCGCCGACCGGCCACCGATCCACCGCATCCTCAGGGCGCTGCAGGCCGTGGGCCTGGGGTACATCCGGCTGGGGCAGCCCTCCACCACCGTGTCCGGCGGCGAGGCCCAGCGTATCAAGCTCGCCACCGAGCTGGCCCGACCCTCCCGGGGCCAAACCCTGTACATCCTCGATGAGCCGACGACCGGGTTGCACCGGGCGGACGTGGACGTCCTGCTGGCGGCGCTCCAGCGTCTGGTGGAGCGGGGGCACACGGTGGTAGTGGTGGAGCACGACCTGGACGTGCTGCGCGCCGCGGACCGCATCCTCGACCTGGGTCCGGGCAGCGGCGACGCCGGCGGAAAGCTGGTGGCCTGCGGGACGCCTGAAGAGGTGGCGGCGGCCGGGGGTGGTCCGACGGCCCTCGCCCTGCGGCGGGCCCTGGGCGGCCACACCCTGGAGTTGAGCTCGTCGGCCCCCGCTGAACCCCAGCCCCGGGACATCGAACTCGTCGACGTCACCACCCACAACCTGCGCCACCTGGACGTGGTGCTGCCCGCCCGGCAGCTGACGGTCGTCACCGGACCTTCGGGCAGCGGCAAATCATCGCTGGCCTTCGACACCCTGGTGGCCGAGGGGCGCCACCGGTTCGCCGAGAGCCTGTCGGCCCACGCCCGCAGGCAGCTGGGGCTCTCCGGGCGAGCCGAGGCTGCGGTGGTCCACGGCCTGACCCCCACCATCGCCATCGGCCAGCGCGCCGTAGGCCGCAACCCCCGCTCCACCGTGGGCACGATGACGGGGAGCTTGGAGCGGCTACGACTGATCTACGCCCGCGCGGGGGAGCGGCGTTGCCCGGACTGCGGCGCGGTGCTGGCGCAGGGGGACTGCCCTGCGTGCCCGTACCAGGGCCCGGCCCAGCTGACCTCCAGCGGGCTGTCGTTCAACAACGAGGCGGCGGCGTGCCCCGCCTGCCGTGGGCTGGGTACGCGCACGGCCTGTGATCCGCGGCGGCTGATCACCGACGGCAGCCGGCCCCTTCTGGACGGGGCCATGGCCGGGCACGCCACCGGCAAGTTCTACGGCGATCCGGGCGGCCAGCACATGGCCATCCTGCGCCACGTGGGCGCGCTGCGGGGCCTGGACTACACCGTGCCGTGGGACCGCCTCACGCCCCAGGCGCGCGATCTGGCCCTGTGGGGTACCGGCGAGCGCAGCTACGAGGTCACCTGGCACTACCGGCGGCAGGGCCGCACCGGGGATCACGCCTGGACCACCACCTGGGACGGACTGTGCGCCTACGTGGACGAGGAGTACCAGCGCAAGCACGCCGATCACCGGGGGGAGAAGATGCGCCCGCTGATGCGGGACACGGTCTGCCCGGAGTGCGCGGGGGAACGGCTCGCCCCGCCGGCCCGGGCGGTCTTCTTTGCGGGGAGGTCCCTGCCCGAGATACTTGGCCTTCGGGTCAGCGAGGCCCGGGCCCAGCTGCGCGAGGCCCCCTCCTCCCCCATCACCCGCCTGGCGCTGGAGGACGTGGACCGTCGCCTGGCCGCGCTGGAGGACGTGGGCCTGGATTACCTGACCCTGGACCGCGGTGCCCCGACCCTGTCCGGCGGCGAGGCCCAGCGGGTGCGCATGGCCGCCCAGCTGGACGTGGGCCTGTGCGGCATCACCTACGTCCTGGACGAGCCCACCGTGGGGCTACATCCGCGGGACACCCGCCGCCTGATCCGGGTGCTGCGCCGGCTGCGGGACACGGGCAACACGGTGGTGGTGGTGGAGCACGATCTGGACGTGGTGCGCGCCGCCGACCACGTCATCGATCTGGGACCGGGCGCCGGCGTAGAGGGGGGGCAGGTGGTGGCCGCCGGGACGCCGGCTCAGCTGACCGCCGATCCCCGCTCACCCACGGGGCGCGCCCTCTCCGTCGAGCCGGGTGCGGCCCTCAACGCCGGGCGGGAGAGCGAGACGGGACTGCGCATCCGCGGTGCCCGGGCCCACAACCTCACCGGCTTCGACGTGGACCTGCCCGCCGGCACCCTCGTGGCGATCACCGGCGTCTCCGGCAGCGGCAAGTCGGCCTTGCTGTTCGACGTCATCGGTGCCTCTGCGGCGGCCCACGGGCCCCGTGGCTGCGACGCGCTGGAGGGGCTGGAGCGGTACGCCGCCGTGGTCCCGGTGGATGCGTCGCCCATTCCTGCGGCACCGACCAGCACGCCGGCGACCGCCTGTGGCGCCTTCGATCCCATCCGCGCGGTGTTCGCCGCCACCGAAGAGGCCCGCGCCCGTTCGTTCAAGAAGGGGCGCTTCGCCTTCAACGGCAAGGCGGGGCAATGCCCCACCTGCAAGGGCCGGGGCCGGGTGCGGGTGGAGATGGGATTCCTCCCGGACGTGCTGAGCCGCTGCGAGGATTGCCGCGGACAGCGGTACGAGCCCGAGACGCTGGCCGTGCGGGTGAGGGGCCGGTCCATCGCCGACGTGTTGGCGATGAGCGTCGCCGAAGCGGCAGTCTTCTTCGCCGATCACCGCAAGGTGGCGGCCAAGCTCGCCGTACTCGAGGAGGTGGGCCTGGGGTACCTGCCGCTGGGGCAGCCCGGGGATTCCCTGTCCGGCGGCGAGGCCCAGCGCCTCAAGCTGGCCAGGGAGCTCATCGCCGCGCCGAAGCGCAAGGGGGAGGCCCGGCTGTACCTGCTGGACGAACCCACCACCGGCCTGCACGCCTCGGACGTGGCCGGGCTGGTGACGTTGCTGCGACGGCTGGTGGAGCAGGGGCATACGGTGGTAGTCATCGAGCACCATCTGGACCTCGTCCGCGCGGCGGATCAGGTGATCGAACTGGGGCCGGAGGGGGGCTCGCGGGGTGGTCGACTGGTGGCCCAGAGCCCCCCGGCCGACCTCGCCGCCGTGGCAGGGACGGCGACCGGGAAAGCCCTCGCACGATTGACGAATCCGCTGGAGTGACTATCGATTCCCCATCGATGCTCCCTACATCCAACACCTTCAAGCACCTGGCCAACCGGGTCCGCGGCATCCCCATCGAGCTGCAGATGCGCCCTTACCAGCGCCAGGTGGCCCGGATGACCGCCCTGGAATCCGGCCTGCAGGCGGCGAGTGACGGGGACCTGCGCGAGCGCGCCGCTGTGCTGCGTGAACGGGCCCGTCATCAGGGCGCCGGCGCGGTGCTGGTGGAGGCCTTCGCCCTGGCCCGCGAGGTGTCCCAGCGCCGCATCGGGCTGCGCCCCTACGATGTGCAGCTGATGGCCGGGCTGGCGCTACACGAGGGCAAGATCGCCGAGATGGCGACCGGGGAGGGCAAGACCCTGGCGGCCGTGCCCCCTGCGATCCTGGACGCCCTGGGGGGCGAGGGGGTGTTGATCCTCACCTTCAACGACTACCTGGCCCGCCGTGACGCCGCCTGGATGGGGCCGATCTATGAGTTCTTCGGCCTGACCGTGGGGGCGATCCAGGAGGGCATGAGCCCGGACGAAAGGCGGGCGGCCTACCGCGCCGACGTGACCTACGCCACCGCCCGGGAGGCGGGCTTCGACTTCCTGCGGGACCAGCAGCGCACCGATCCGGGGGCGCAGGTCCAGCGGCCGTTCCACGCAGTCCTCGTGGACGAGGCGGACTCGATCCTGGTGGACGAGGCCCGCATCCCGCTGGTCATCGCCGGTACCGCCGCAGAGGAGGGCGCCCACGACGCCGCGCGCTTCGCCCTGCTGGTGGCCCAGCTGGAGGCCGGTACCCACTACGAGCAGGACGAGTACGCCCGCAACGCCTACCTCACCGAGGAGGGGCTGGACCGGGTGGAGGCGCTGCTGGGCTGTGGCTCCCTCCACGACGCCGACAATCTGCACCTGCTCACCGGCGTCAACGTGGCCCTGCATGCCCATACCCTGCTACGCCGGGACGTGGACTACATCGTGCGGGACGGGCGGGTGGAGCTGGTGGACGAGTTCACCGGCCGGGTGGTGGAGGAACGCAAATGGCCGGACGGGGTGCAGGCCGCCTTGGAGGCCAAAGAGCAGCTGCAGGTGCTCCCCGAAGGGGTGATCCTGGGGTCCATCACGCTGCAGAACCTCATCGGGCTGTTCCCCAAGGTCAGCGGCATGACAGCCACGGCCCAGGCCTCGGCCCAGGAGCTGGTGGAGTTCTACGGTTTGCGTACGGTGGTCATCCCCCCCCACCGCCGATGCGTGCGTGTGGACGATCCGGACGTCATCTTCAGCCACCGGGAGGCCAAGGAGGCGGCCCTGGTTGCGGAAATCCGCCGTGTGCAACAGGCGGGGCGGCCGGTGCTGGTGGGCACCCACACGGTGGCCGAGTCGGAGCGGCTTTACCGCCAGCTGTGTGCGCTGGGGGTGGACTGTCAGGTGCTCAACGCCCGCAACGACGAGGCCGAGGCCTCCATCATCGCCGCTGCCGGTGCCTACGGGGCCGTGACCATCTCCACCAACATGGCGGGCCGCGGCACCGACATCCGGCTGGGCGGGGAGGACGGCGCCCGGCACGACGAGGTGGTCGCGCTGGGTGGGCTGTACGTCATCGGCACCAATCGCCACGAGAACCGGCGCATCGACGACCAGCTGCGGGGGCGGGCGGGCCGCCAGGGAGATCCGGGGTCTTCGCGGTTCTTCACCAGCCTGGACGACGACCTGATGGACCGCTACGGCGTGCGCGAGCTGCTGCCCGCCAGCCATCGGCCCGAGCCGCAGGACGAACCGCTGGAGGATCCAGTGGTGCGCCGGGAAATCGACCGCACCCAGCGCATCGTCGAGGGGCAGAACTTCGACATCCGCCGCACCCTGTGGCGCTACAGCGAGATGGTGGAGCGCCAGCGTCAGGTGATGTCCCATCGCCGGCAGACGGTGCTCGCCTCCCGGTCCGTCTCACCCACCCTCGAGGCCGAACTCCCCGAGCGGTGCGCGGAGCTGCGGGCGGCCCACGGGGATGACCTGCTCGCCAAGGCGTCCCGCCAGGTCGAGCTGGCGATCCTGGACCGCGCCTGGGCCGACCAGCTGGCCTACATCGCCGACATCCGCGAGGGGATCCACCTGCAGGGCATCAGCGGCACCAGCTACTTCCTCAACGGTAGCGGACCGTTGGACAAGTTCTACCGGCTGGCCACCGAGGGCTTCGACCGGGCCCTGGCCCAGGCCGACGAGGACCTCATCGAGGCGTTCACCACCGTCAACATCGGGCCGGAGGGGGCGCAACTGGAGGACGCCGGGCTGGAGCGGCCGGCCGCGACCTGGACCTACCTGATCAACGACGATCCCTTCGAATCGGGGATCCGCCGGGCTCTCAAGAGCATGCTGGGGCGCGCCGGGCGATCCACCTGAACGCACCCCTCGCCGCCCCCGGGACGCGCATGGGGTAAGCTCCCGTGGATGCCGGAACCGACTCCCGGAGCCCACAACGCCGAGCGCGCCCGCCGCGTGCTGGAAGAACTGGAGGTCCGCCGCCTGCCCTCGGCGGGGGACCTGGACCAGCTGGTCCACCACGTCCTCTCCCTGTCCCGGCGGGAGCTCGCCGACCGGGGCCGTCTGCTCATCGGCCGCTGGCGGGACGCGGGCTGCCAGGATCCGGATCTGGACCTGGCGCAGACGCTGCTGACCGTCTCCGTACCTTCGGCCGCGGCCAGGCATCGTCTGGACGCCCTCACCAGCTCGGACGCCCAGGTGGCTGCCCTGGAGGTGGCCAACTGCGTGTTCCGCGGCGAGCTGCAGCCGGCCATCGATCTGGCCCAGGCCCACGGCTGGTTCCTGGACACGGTCGAGGGCAGCACCGGGCTCACCTACGCCCTGTGGGCCCTGGCCATGTCGTGCCAGTTCGACGAGGCGCAGGCGGTGGTCGATGCCTGGAAAAGGCGCCACGCGCAGGCGGCCCCCGACCGCTACCAGCTGATGCTGCGCTTCGAGTCGCGCATCGCCTACTACACGCACCAGTTCGCCCGGGAGCTGGGCCTGCTCCAGGACGCCTACGCCCTGTGCGGCGCCTTTGATCTGGACGCCACGCGGGACTTCATGGAGCCGGATCTGGCCGCCGCTCTGTGCCGCTGCGAGGACCACGAAGGGGCACACCGGATCATCGACGCTTGGCCCCAACCGCGCTCCGAGGGCCCCCTGGCCGGCTACCGCAACGGCGTCCGGTTGGAGGTCGCGCTGATGGAGGGGCGCTACGACGACGCCATGGAAGCGGGGCAGCGGTATCTGCGTTTCACCGAGGAGATCAAGAGCGCGCCGCTGGAATGCCTGGCCCGATTCGGTCTGGCCATGGCCGCCCCGCCCGTCGAGTTCGGGGACCGGCTCGCGGCCTTCCGAGCCGTCACCCACCGCTACCAGATCCCGCTCTTCCTGCTGAGGCTTCCGGTCCTGGAGCATGTGGCCGCGGCGGGCCATGATTCCATGCGGGACGCGGCGATCACGGTGCAGATGCGCGGCACCGCGGAGCGGCACCCGTTGCTCAGGGTCTGGACTCCCCGGCTCAGTTGGTCCCGGGCCGACCTCTACTGGGATCGGGTGCGGGGGGTGCTGTTACTGCGTGGCAGCGGCCCCCACCGCCTGTCCTCCAAGCCTGTGCTGTTGCGCTTCTTCGAGGCGATCATGTCCCGGCCGGGGTTCACCGCGGAGGTGGCCGTGCTGTTCGATGCGGTCTGGGGCGGCCCCTACGATCCCCTGACCCATGAGGGCAAGGTCCACGTCACCACGCACAGGCTGCGCCGTTGGCTGGACCGGTGCAGTCCGGGGGCCGGACAACTGCTGGAGGCGCGCGACGGTCAGGTGGGCGTCGTCGAGGACGCGACCGTGTGTGTCATCGGCCTGTCCGCCGGTGGGGCTCAGGCGGCCGGTCCGCCGGCTACGGGCGTCCAGGATCGGATCTTCCAGTGCCTGGAGGGCGGCCAGGAGATGGCGCCCCGGGAACTGCTCCGCCGCCTGGGGATCAGCCGCTCGGCCCTCAATCAGGCGCTGCGCCATCTGCTGGCCGACGGGCGCATCCTCCGGGTGGGACAGGGACGCTCCACCCGGTATCGTAATCATTTATAAACTTACATTTCTTGTAAGGTAAAGTAAGTTCCCCCCGCTGTCCTCCCTTCCTAGGATGAGGTCAACCGAGGGGAGCCGATCATGAACAATTACCGTGGATTCCACACCCACCCGAGCTGGATGTTGCTGGTGCTGGCCGGGACCCTGCCGCTGGGGTGCTGGCAAGAACCCGTCACAGACCACTTGGCCGAGGGCATCATCAACGGCGACCCCATCGGCTCCAACGAGTTCCCGGCCACGGGCCAGCTCATCTTCCAGGGCATCTACCAGCAAGGCCAGCAACAGATGCCGCTGACCGTGCCCATCTGCACGGCCACGCTCGTGGCCACGGACGTGGTGCTCAGCGCCGGGCATTGCGTGGACGAGTACCTGATCACCTACGGCATGGGCCAGGTGCAAGACCCGGTGTACTGCATCACCTTCGAAGAGGACCAGAGCTGGATGTTCGACCAGCAGTACCAGTACAACGCGCCGCTGCCTGCCGATGCCGTGTGCTCCACGGGGTTCGTCCAGCACCCCCAGTTCGACATGGACGCGCTGTATAACGCCGGCAACGGGCTGGGCAACCTGCACGATCTGTCGCTGATCTTCCTGGAGCAGCCCATCACCAACCGCCCCTTTGCCTACATGCCCACCGCCGCCGAGGGCGGGCAGCTGCAGGCGGGTATGGACGTGGATATCGTCGGCTACGGCATGCGGTCCGTGCCCCAGGGGCAATACAGCGATCCGAACGACGCGAACCAGCGCTACTGGGCCCGGACCTTCATCAACGAGCTGGGCAACTCGGAGATGCAGATCGGATCCGACTCGAGTACGGGCCGCAAGTGCCACGGCGACTCGGGTGGGCCTACCTTCGTGGACATCCAGACCACCCTCACCGAGAGCCAGCGGGTCATCGGCGTGACATCCCGGGCCTACAACCTGCAGGCGGACTGCAACCTCGGCGGCGTGGACGCCCGGGTGGACGACGCCGTCGACTGGATCGACACCGCCATGCGCGACGCCTGTGACGCCGGGCTGCGCACCGACTGTTCCGAGCCGGGCATGCCCCGCCCCCCCGAAGAGGAGGCGGCGGACGACGACGATGACGACGACACGGCGGGGGATGACGACGACACCTCGTCCGCGGGGGATGACGACGACGATGCCGCGGACGACGACGCGGCGGATGACGACGACGGCGAGAGTAATCCCCGCCCGCCGGCTTCCGAGGGGCCGAGTTTCGGGGCGGCCTGTGCCTGTGGGGTCGCCACGGGCGGTTGGCCACCGCCGATGGCCGCGTTGTTGGGGTTACTGGGGCTGGGGTTGGCCTCGGCCAGGCGGCTCGGCCGGCGCTGAACGCCAAGAATCTATGGGCAGCGGATGGCGCCCTCGATCATGTCTACCCGGTCGTCGTAGCAGTCGCACACCCCGATCATCTCGATGCCCAGGCACTGGAAGGTGGCCACCAGATGGGGCATGCCGTGGGCGATGTCCAGGTAGCAGTCCGGGCCGCCCTCCACGTCGGTGGAGGCAGTCTCGATGCGCCAATTCAAGGTGAGGTCCTCCACGTGATCCCCAGCTAGTGGGGCTGCCGCGAGCCGGAACGTGAGCTGCTCTCGGCTGACATCGGGTAGGTGGTAGAACTGGGCGGCGGTGAGCATCACGCCGTCCTCGTCCTCCACGCACTGGACGTCGGCGATATAGTTGTAGGAGGCCGCTATCGGGTCCAGCGGGACCGTGAAGCAGGCTCCGGCCTGGGATTCGGCGCAGGTCCCGGCGTAGGTGGACGGGTCGGCGGGGAGGTCGATGGTGTCGTCGTCGTCGTCGGTATCGATGGGGTCGGTTACGGCGGTGTATTGCATGCAGCCCGCAAGGCAGAGTGTCGTCGCCAGCAGGGCTGCGAAGTGTTTCACGGCGCTTGCTCCATGTACTGGCGAGCCAGCTGTGCTTCGAGGGCATCGGGGAAACGGTCGAGGAACAGCTGCCAGGCGTCCAGCTCCCCTTGCCGATCGCCCAGGGTCCTCAGCGCCCGCGCGCGTTCGTAACAGGCTTCCTGCTCCAGAGATCCGCCGTGGGCGACGGCCAGGTAGGTGTCAAAGGACCGCAGCGCCTCGGCGGGCTGGCCCAGGTGGTCCAGCTGGATGGCACCCAGGGAGATCCACGAGGCCCGGGCCTCGGGGGTCTGGGGGAACTGCTCGGTCAGCTGCCGGTAGGTGGCGGCGGCGTCACTCCAGCTGCGCTCGGCGCGCAGGGCCTGGGCCTGCTCCAGCAGGCGGGCGGCCAGTTCGGCGTCCGAGGCGACGTGGACTGCCGGGGCGGTGACGACCGGTGCCGCGACCGGTTCCTTTTCGAATGTCGTCAGAGCGAGTAGCTCGATGGTCCGGGCCTCGGTGGCCCCCTCGGCCAGCTGGACGAACTCCCGGGACGGCACGTGGTGCTCCGCCTCCAGCTCCAGCTTGTGCGAACCGGCCACCACTCGGGCCGTCAGCGGCGTGCTCCCCAGCGGGCAGCCATCCAGGCTGACCGTGGCGCCAGCGGGAATGCTGCGCACCTCCATGGTGGTGTAGCGGGAACGGCCCAGCAGCCGGAGTAGATCCTGGACCTGGCTCGCCCGCTGGCTCGTGGGCTCGTCCATCGTCCGTACCTTGCCGCTGCCGATGAGGTGGCGTTGTCCGCCGGTGACCGCCAGCGGCACGTCGTCGGCAGCCGTCACCTGGACGCTGCCCCGGTAGACCTCGACGGCGACGGCGTTGGCGCCGTCCTGTACCGACAGGTAGGTGCCGGTGACGCGCACCTTGCCTGTGCGGGTGAAGACATCGACGGTCCCGCCAGGGCGTTCGGGGTCGGCCAGTAGATACAGCTTGCCGCCGTTCAGGGTAATCTCGAGGCTGTCGCCCAAAGAGGGCTGGTAAGAGAAGGAACCATTTTCCAGGCTGACCCGCAGGCCCTCCTGCAGCTGTACCACCGCCCCACCGTCGCCGATGGTCAGCAGAGCGCCGGCCGGCAGAGGGTCGCCCACCCGAGGCGTCTCACCGTCCACGTCGGCCAGGCCGCCGGACAACAGCAAGAGCAGGGCAGGATCGGGATTGGTGACAACGGCCACCGGTGCGGCAGCATCCGTGGCAGCCGGCGTGCCTGGTTCGTGGAACACCCACCACAGGGCCGCCGAGCCCACGATCAACAGGATAGCGGCGGCGGCAGCGGTGGTAGCGGCGGCAGCGGCGACGACCCATCTGAATCCGCGGCGAGGCGCATCGGATTGCCGTGCCTCGGGGGCTTCCTCGACGTGGTCCAGAATGTCGTCCACCCAGCGCCGGCAGGCCAGGTCGTCCAGTGCGGGTGCCGGACCCGACTCCCCGTCGTAGCCGGCGGCGCGGATCCAGTCCTGTTCCGCCCGGCAAAAACGGCAGGCTTCCCGGTGCTGGGCGATGAGCGACTGTTCCTCGGCGGACAGGGGCCGGCCCTCGGCTTCTTCGAGCCAGAGCTGCTGTACCTGCCGGCAGTCGTTCTTCATCAGGATTCTCCCGGGCGCGACACCTTATCTGCGCCCCGGTTACCTAGTGGCACTCGTACCGACAAACAGATGTGATTTTGTCACACAGGTTAAGGGAGGTATTGACCGATTTGCAGGGTGGGGTCGCCCTCGTCCACGACCACCAAATTGAGGCCGGGCTCGATGATGAAGAACGAGGGGATGTAGTTGTCTTGGCCGTAGAGGCTCTCGAAACTGTAGCTGGGGTCGATGAGGATGGGGAAGGTGACGTTGTACTCCTCGGCCCAGCGGGCCGCATCCTCCACCGTCGCCTGGCTGTCATTCTCGTCGTAGGACCAGATGATGAACAGGATGAATCCGTCATCGACCCATTGTTGGAAGAGTGTCTCCGCCGTACCGGCGAAGGTGAGACAGCTGGGTCACGAAGCGGCCCCGCTGGTGATGAAGATCTCCCTCCCGCAGAAATCCTTGAAATACACCCGCTCACCGTGCTGGTCGGTGAAATTCAGCTCGCCAACAGGATCCCCATCGAACTCCGAGTAACAAGGATCCCGGCCGTAGTCGCCGATGTACGGCTTGTCCCCGGGATCGAGGGGATCGTAGTTTTCCTCCAGCTCGTGGCCGTCGTTGAAGCCGTCGTTGTCCGTGTCGGGATTCTCGGGATCGGTGCCGAGCTCGGTTTCCTCGAAATCCGTCAGCCCATCTTCGTCCGTGTCCACCACGACCGGATTGGGGTCGGTGACCTGCTCGGACCCCATGCAGCCGCTGGCGAACAGGAGGCCCCCAAGGGCGGCCATCAGGGGCGTCCGGATGGGTTGCAGGACTTTCAAGGTAACTCCTCCAGATACTGATGGGCCATCGGCGCCTCGAGGGCATCGGGGAAGCGGTCCAGGAACAGCCGCCAGGCCTCCGTCTCCGCCGTCCGGTCCCCAAGGGCACGCAAGGCCCGGGCGCGTTCGAAGCTGGCCTCCTGAGCCAGAGAGCCGGCGGGAGCGACGGCCAGATAGGTGTCGAAGCAACGCAGCGCCTCAGCGGGCTGGCCCAGGTGATCCAGCCGGATCGATCCCAGGGAAACCCAGGATGCCCGGGCCTCTGGGGACTCGGGGTACTGTTCGGTGAGCTGCCGGTAGGTGGCCGCAGCGTCGGTCCAGGCCCGCTCGGCGCGGAGCCCCTGGGCCTGCTGAAGCAGCTCGGCTGCTGCCATCGGGTCCTCCACGGGAGCCTCGGCGATAACCGGGGCAGCAGGGGTCTCGTCGAACGCGGCCAGGGCCATGAGCTCGATGGTTCGTACCTCCCGAACACCCTGCACGAGCTGGATGAACTCCCGGGCGGGCACGTGGCGCTCCGCTTCCACTTCCAGCTTGTGCTCGCCGGCCACCACGTGGGCCGTCAGCGGGGTTTCTCCCAGCGGGCAGCCGTCCAGGCTTACCGTGGCGCCTCGCGGGAGGCTATGGATCTCCACGGCGCTGTAGCGGGATTGGCCCAGCAGCTGCAGTAGGTCCTGGATCTGAGCGGATTCCCGATCCGTGGCGTCGTCGATGGTGGTGAGCCGATCGTCGCCGATGAGATAACGCTGTCCCGCCGTCACCCGCTGGGGTTCGCCGTCGCCGGCCATCACCTCGACGTTGCCACGGTAGACCTCAACGGCCACTCCATGGGCGCCGGCCTCCACCGAGAGATAGGTGCCGGTGATGCGCACCGTGCCGGTGTGGGTGTGGACGTCGATGGGGCCGCCGGGGCGCTCCGGGTCGGCCAGCATGTACAGCTGCCCGGTGTCCAGCGTCACCGCCACGCCCTCTTCTGCCGTGGGCTGATAGGCGATAGACCCCTGCTCGAGGCTGACCCGCAGGCCCTCTTGCAGTTGCACGACCGCTCGTCCACCGGCCACGGTCAGCTCGGCATCGGCCGGCAGCGCGTCGCCCACCTGGGGCTCGGCGCCGGCCAAGGTGGCCGATCCGCCGGAGAGCAGCAGCAGCTGGGCGGGGTCCGTGGTCTGGAGGATGGCCTCCTGTTCCACGAAGGGCTCGGGCTGTTCTTGGGGTTCCTGGAGGATCCACCACAAGCCCGCGGATCCCATCAGCAGCAGCAGCGCCGCGGCAGCGGCCATGCCAAACAAGCGAGTGCGTGGCTTGCTGGCCTTGGCGACGGGCTCCTCGGCCCGGTCCAGGACATCGTCGATCCAGCGTCGGCTCTCCAGGTCGTCCATCTCCGGCGCAGGGCCGGTGGCCGCGTCCAGACCGGCGGCCTGGAGCCAATCCTCTTCGGCCCGGCAGAAACCGCACCGTTCCCGGTGTTCGTCCAGCAGGGCCAGATCGTCCGCGGACAACGGCTTGCCGTCGGCCTCGTCGAGCCACAGCTGCTGCACGCGCCGGCAGTCCTTGCCCGTCATGAGTCCCCCTCGTTCATCCACTCGCGGAACAACGGATCCCGGGCCAGGGTCTTGCGCAGCTGCTTGCGTCCCAGCCGCAGCCTGTCGCGCACCGTGTTGGGCTTGGTGTCCGTGATATCCGCGATTTCCGCGATGCTGTGCCCGTAGATCAACTGCAGCACTACCACGGCCCGGCGTTCGGGAGACAGGCTGCCCAGTACTTCGGCCAATCGGCGGGATACCTGGCGGCGTTCCGGCTCGTCGCGGCCCGCCCGCTGGGGCCGGCGTTCGACCTCCGGGTCCAGGGCCACCACGGTGCCCCGCCAGCGCCGCCGCTTGATGTGGCGCATGGCCGTGCGCACCACGATGCGGTCCGCCCAACGTTCCAGGGAGCACTCGCCGCGGAAGTTCCCCGCCGAACGCAGCACCTCGATGATGGCCAGTTGGGCGTAGTCCTCGGCGTCCGGATCCTCGGAGGCCAGGTAGAACACGGTGGACCTAGCCCGCTCCATCAGCCGCGTGGCCACGACCCGCCGGGATGCCCGGTCGCCGTCGGCTGCGCGACGGGTGAGCTCCAGGTCCTCGGCCCAGCTGTTGGCTGCTTGCGGGTTGGTCTTCGTGCCTGCCATGTTCTCCTAGTGGTCTTCAGTCCGCCTAATGGACGTCTCTCGCTTCATGGTAGCCGGACCATACCGCCCACCACCAGCGCGGGATAGACCGGCCACGATGCGATGATCGCATCCGGTAGGGGCCTGTCGTTCCAGGTCATTGGATTGAACGGCAGAACCATCTGTCCGGCGACAAAAAACGCCAGAGGACGGGCTTGCTGTGGAAATGGGGTGACCGTCAGCTGAACCTGTGCGCGTAGTCCCACCATCACGTAGGCTTTCCATTCGCGGGGCAAACGGTCGTTCAAATGTAACAGCTCCAGCTGGCTTGTCGGAGCGAGGACCATCGACGGGGCAGGCGCCAGGCTCAGCCACTCGGTCAGGCGTATGGCGAGTCGCAGCCCGATCTGGAACTGGACGAATTGGATTTTAAGGTACGTACCGTGGGAATCATCACCATCCACGGGCTCCAGCAGGGATACTCCCCCGAGGAGGTGCAACGACAGGCGCCCTCGCCGAGTCAGCCGGCCACTCACCTCGACGTCCAAGCCGGGTCTGAACACCGTGTTGTTGTTGTGCCCGTATCCCATCCCTCCAACTTGAATGGTCAGCGGCCCCAGCGGCCGCAATGGTGGTGGTGGCACCGGCTCCACCGGAATCTCCGCCACATCCACCCCAACAGCCACCCCCATACTCACCGCCCGCCACGTGGAGCGCACGATGATCGCCACCTCTTCGGCACACCCCGCCTCCTCGTCCGCGCAGACATCCCGCGACAGCAGCCGCGCCGACGGGGACATGTCCACATAGACCTCCAGCCCCGCCGGTACACCGGCGTTCCACCAACACACGGCCGCGGCGTGGTGGCGCCGGGTGGCCTCCACCGCCACCGCCACCTGCTCCAGCAGCTTCTCGGGGAAGGAGTCCTTGCGCACCACCACCAGCTCCACGTCTAGGTCGCTGATCTGGCTGCGGATGGCCCGCTCGATCTGGTCCTGCTGGGGATCGGTGCCGTAGGTCAGCAGGACCAGCGAGCCGGTCTCCTCTTCGGCCTGGACGGGCAGGTAGGGCTGCGAGACGAGCAGGAGGATGGGCAGGATGAGAACCTTCATCAGTGTTCTCTAGTGTAGCGCGCTCGCGGACGCGGGGCGCTGGCTGCCCGCAGAACTAGGGCAGGTAGTCGCCAATCTGATTCTGGGCGTTGCCGTTGTCCAGCACGACCGGATTCAGGCCGGGCTCGAAGATGAAGAAGGAGGGGATGTAGCCGTCCTGGCCGTATGCGGTCTCGAAGCTCCAGTCATCGGCGAGGAAGGGGAAGGTCGCGCCATACTGGCTGGCGTAACCGGGGAGGTCGTTGGCCGTGCAATCGGCCCAGATGATCAGGAGGATGAAGCCGTCATCTTTGTACTGCTGGTAAAGACTTTCCGCCGAACCGGCGGCTGAGGAGCAAGCGGGTCACCAGGACGCTCCGGTTTCGATGAAGATTTCGCGGCCGCAGAAGTCGCTGAACCACACCGTCTCACCGTGCTGGTCGACGAAGTTCAGGTCGCCTTCGGTGGTGCCGATGTAGTCGGCGTAGCAGTCGTCACGACCGTAGCCACCGATGTAGGGCTTGTCGCCGTCGTCGTTGGGGTCGTAGTTCCCGTCGAGTTCTTCGCCGTCGGCGTATCCGTCACCGTCGGAGTCCTCGGCGGTGGGGTCGGTGCCGCCTTCCACTTCGTCGCCGTCGTCGATGCCGTCACCATCGGTGTCGGCCTCTTCCGGGTTGGTCCCCAGCTCTTCTTCTTCGGCGTCGGTCAGGCCGTCGCCGTCCGTGTCGACGTCGCCGGCGGCGTCGTCATCGTCATCGTCTCCGCCGGTGCCTTCGCAACCCAGCAGGGCTAGACCGAGGGACAGCACGATGGCCAATCCCCAAGGCCAAACGGTTAACAGTTTCATCAGGTTTCATCCTTTCGTTGGCCCCTGCGGGGCGGTTTTCTCGGCTGCATGGGCTGGCTCTGGACCGGCGTCATGACGAGCGCTTCTATCTTCCGTTGCTCCGCAAGACTGCGGAATCACAAAGCTTTTTGCGGCCGTCGCCTTGCGCGTGAGCGCGGCGCTGCCATCGGCACATTCCTATAGTGTCGTCAGCGCCGTAAAACGGATGTCAAACAGACGTCAAAACGTTCAGTTTTCCGCGGCGGGCAGCACGTTGGATTCCTTGCCGACCGCCACCACCCACAGCTGATGGATCGCCCGGGACGCCGCCACGTGCAGCAGGCGCCGGGCGCGTTGGGAGGTGGGGTAGTGGTTCACCGATGCGTCCGGGATGACGACGTAGTCGAATTCCAGCCCCTTGACCTGGGAGACGTCGGTGACATCGACCCCCGGCCGGAACTCGAACTCCCCCTCCAGCACCAGGCGGGCCGGCATGGCCTGCGCCAGCGTCCGGTGGATGCGGTACGCGCTCTCGCTGTCCCGGGCGATGACCGCCACGTTGGCTCGGGGCTCGCGGCGGAGGAGGTCCCGCAGCGCCTCGGAGATGAACACGGCGCACTGGCCCTCGTTGGCGAACAGGGAGCGGGCCACCGGCAGGCCGTCCTTGGGCGCGTGGGGTGGCTCCCCCGGTGCGTCTGGCCCCAGCACGCCGTGGGCGAACTCGGCGATGGGGCGGGTGCAGCGGTACGACGTCTTGAGGTGGATCGGGCTGGAAGGACCGACCCCCAACGCCTCCAGCACCTTGTCCCAGCCGATGAAGCGCAGGGCCGCGTCGATCTGCTGGGCCGCGTCCCCGGCCACGGTGACGCTGGCCCCCTTGCGTAGCGTGCGGCCCAGCACCTCCAGCTCCACCTGCGCCAGGTCCTGAGCTTCGTCCACCACCAGGTGGCTGTAGGTGGTGATGGCCCCCTGGCGCGTGTGCACGGCGCCGGTCTTGAGCCACAGCAGCTGGAACATCAGCGGGATGTCCTCGGGATCGACGGTGCCCCAGACCTCTTCGGGGGTCCCGTCGTCGATGGAGCGGCCATCCACGGTCTCCAGCCGCTCGGAGATGACGTCGCTGTACGCCTCCTCGGTGGAGCGGTTGAACTGCAGGCGGGCATGGGCCATCACCTTGCCCAGATCCGATTCGTCCAGATCTCCTTCGGACGCGGCTACCGCCGGGGCCAGCAGCGCCTGGTCCGACCATAGGGCCTTGCGATCATCCCGCAGCTTGTAGAGGTTGCGCCGCTGGCGCTTGCACGCGGACAGCACCCGGTGTTTACGTGCCTTCGATTGGGTCTTCTTGAACTTGCGCTCGGTCTTGTTGAGCCGAGCCAGCAGGTTCTTGGCCTTCACCTCCATGAAGAACCGTTCGATCTCCCCCCCGGCCCAGACCTCTTCGTCCAGCTGCTTGGCCATTTCCTGGCAGCGCAGCTCCACCAGCGCGTCCAGGGAAGCCAGCATCGCCGGGTGGCGCTTGAACCGGCTGACCGCCAGCGGTGTGTTGTTGCAGATGCGTCGCGGGATGCCCTTGAGCACCTCCCGCGCCTGATATGCGCTCCAGTCGTCCAGGGTGCCCACCGGCACCTGCTCCAGATCCAGCTCGTCCAGCAGCGTCCGGGTGAGGCGCACCAGGCCGCGCTCCGGAACGATGACCCCCATCTGGCCCGGCTGGTACAGCAGGGGATTGCGGAAATTGAGGCTGGCCAGCCTGTGCAACGCCACGGTGGTCTTGCCGCATCCGGCGCCGCCGAGGATCAGCAGGGGCCGCTGGTCGTCCCGGTTGAGGGCCCGGTACTGGTCCCGGTCCAGCAGCGCCGAGACCACGGGCATGCGCTGCCCGGTCCGCCCCGTGCCCACCAGCTGCTGGGCGATACGGCCCCCCTGCCCACCTTGCAGGCGGGGGACGTCGTCCAGCTCCTGGCGGACCCAGCCGCCCTCGGACGTGCGCCGTAGCGTGGCCTCCGGCGTCACCACCCGGCACAGCTCGCCCTGGTCGAAGGTGACGACGTGCCGCTGCTCGATGGTCCCCTGGGTCATCCGATCGTTGAGCTTCTCCTCGTAGTCGTCCCCTTGCCGGTAGTTGAAGAACAACCGGGCGATGGGTGCATTGCGCCAGTCGACGATGGTGACCCGGTGGGCGGCGTCGAGGAAGGTGCGGTAGCCCAGCAGCACGTCCCGCTGGCGGTCGCCGATGCGCAGGCGCATGTGGGCAAAGTAGGGCACACGAATGTCGGGCAGTTCCCCCCGGCTCTGCATGTCCATGCGGCGGTGGATGACGCGCATCTGGGCCAGCAGCGAGGGGATGTCTTCTTTGTGGGCGGTGGACGCATCGTCCCGCAATGCATGCAGATCCTGCAGCGATGTGCCGGCACCACGCGCCCGCTTGGCGCTCCCCTCGATGGCGGCGCACGCCCGGGCAAAGAGCTGCTGCTCATCGTCGATAATTTGCCACTCTTCGTCCGTCAGAGCGTCATTTGGAGCATCCGGGCACATTACGACTCTTTTCCAAGGCAAAGGAACAATGATACCGTCTGGCCGAAACTGAGGCTCATTCAAAGGACGAAAAAATGAACGAAATGTATCGATGGATTTTGTTGATGGTGATCGTCGGTGGATTGGTGCTGTCGGCGTGTGGCAGCAAGTACGAAGCGGACGACGACACCGCCGATGACGATGACACGGGAGACGATGACACGGGTGACGATGACACCAACACCCTCGACGATCCCAGCATCTCCGCGGTGACCCCCTCCACCGGGGATCTATTCGGGGGATACGCGGTGAACATCTACGGTGCCAATTTCACGACCACCGAGGATACGGAGATCTACTTCGACGACGTGCTGACCAACCTGCAGGGGTGTGGTCCGGCCCAGTGCACGATCCTCGCTCCCCAGTGGGACGAGGAGGAGGCGGTGACGGTGCGCATGGTCAACTCCGGAGGCGAAGCAGTACTGGAGGACGGGTTCTACTACGTCGCGGACATGTCCGGGCTGACCAGTTACTTCGCGAGCCTCACGCGGTACGAGTACCTCTATCCGGAGATCTACAGCACACCGCCAGATAACGAGGTCAGGGCTCACGCAGGCTTCTTTGACCCCATCAATGAGGACATCCTGGTCGATCTCTACTGGGGAGGGCTGCTGCCTGACACCGGCGAGTGCGAGATCGTGAACGTGGAAGATGACTGGGACACCTTCAGTGTGTCGGCGATGCATGCGGGCGACTCGATCACCTTGGTCGGACCCTCGAACGAACTCGTGCTGGAAAAGGACCCGGGGATCATGGGCTGGGAGTACCGGCTGGAAGGCCTGGATATCTACACCGACTGGGAGGCAGGGGACTACACGCTCCAGATCCCCGGTGGCGACGATCTGGGCCCCGAGGAGGTCGCGAACGCCATCACCTGCCCCGGGACGGTGACCCTCAATCACACGTTCACCGCCGACTATGTCTACTTGTCCGATTTCCAGTCAGGCATGCAGATTGACGTGACGGGTGATTGCGATGGTGTCGTGGTGCGGGTCGACATGCTCGATAACACCGGTGGACAGTACCTGGAATATGACAGCACCATTCTGTGCCATTTTGCCGGCTCGGGCGCCGTGCAGATTGATCCAGCTGCTGCCAGCCAGTTCTCGGCGACGGCCGTCGGCATCGTCGCTGTGGATTGCTACGACATGAACACGACCATCATCGCCAGCGGTGCCGCCATGACCGGGTTGGGTCGCGTCTATGCCAGCGGCGTGATCCAGTTCATGTAGCGTCGGGCATCTCGGGCCCGCGCCGTCTACCCGCCCCCCAATCGGCCCTTTTCACCAGCGACAGGTGGATGTTACGGTTGCCCCGATCCGGCGGACCAAGGGAAGGAACCGTGCGTGAATTCAAATTTGGGCTGATTCTCGTGGCGTTGTGCGGCTGGCTGCTACCGGCCTGCGGCAACAAGTACGAAGCCGACGACGACACGGCCGATGACGACGACACGGCTGATGACGACACCGGTGACGACGACGTCAATCTCAACGAACCCAGCATCTCTGCGGTGACCCCCTCCAGTGGGGGCCTCTTCGGTGGCTACGCCGTGAACATCTACGGCGCCAACTTCACCACCACCGAGGACACGGAGATCTACTTCGACGAGGTGCTGACCAATCTGCAGGGGTGCGGGCCGGCCCAGTGCACGATCCTGGCGCCCCAGTGGGAAGAGCAAGGTTCGGTGACGGTGCGCCTGGTCAACTCCGGCGGGCAGGCGGTGCTGGAGGATGGTTTCAGCTATGTGGAGGACATGTCCGAGCTGACCAGCTACTTCGTGGCGGCCAGCCGCCTGGAGTACCTGTACCCGGACATCTACACGACCCCCCCCGACAACGTGTACTACATCACGGCCGGGTTCTTCGATCCTCAGGACTTGGATGTCTACGGCGGCATCTTTTGGGGCGAGCAGCTCCCCGCCACGGGCACGTGCGAGATCTGCAACCTCGACGACTGGGTCACCCAGCAGGTTTCGCCGATGGATGCGGGGGAGTCCGTCACCCTGATCGGCCCCACTACCGAGCTGGTGCTCCCATCGGTGGACCACTACTACGAGTTGACCGACATGGACATCTACACGGACTACGAGGCGGGTGACTACGCGCTGCAGATTCCAGGTGGAGAGGACATGGGCCCCGAAGAGATTCAGGACGCCCTGACGATCCCGGGGACCTACACGCTGAACCCGCCCCTGACGTACGACAACATGTACCTGTCCGACTTCAACTCCGGCTACACCCTCGAGCTGACCGGGGAATGCGACGGGGTCGCGCTACGGCTGGACATGTACGATCTGGACGGTCAGGCCGCCGTCTACGACGAGTCCATCTGCTGCCACTATTCCGGTGCGGGCACACTGGAGGTGCCCTACGCGGTGACGAGCCTGTTCACCACCTCCGTGATCGCGATCCCGTTGGTGGAGTGCTACAACGACACGCGCACGCTCATCGCCAGTGGCGCGGGTATGCATGGGATCGGCCGGGTGGTATCCAGCGGAGCCATCGGGTTCTATTGATCTAGCTGCCGACGGCGCTCACTCGGCGCTTTTCCCCTCCGCCGCCTTCATCGCATCCTCCGCCGCCAGCTTGGGCAGCAGCTCTTCCAGCTCCGTCAGCGTCTCGTCGAACAGCTGCACGGCAGCCTCGATGGCGTCAGGTTTGGTGAGGTCCACGCCGGCGCCGGCGAGGATCTCAAGCGGCGGCTGGGAACAGCCGGCCCCCAACATGCCCAGGTAGGCGTCCCGTTGCTCGGGGCCTTCCTGCACCAGCCGGGAGATGGCGATGCCGCTGGACAGGCCGGTGGCGTAGGTGAAGACGTAGTACTTCCAGTAGAAGTGGGGGATGAAGGCCCACTCCATGCCGTCGTTCTCGTCCATGGTGAAGCCGGGGCCGTAGTACTTGCGCACCAGGCCGGCGTAGGTCTCGTCCAGCAAGCTGGCCGTGACCGGGGTGCCCTCCTCGACGAACTGGTGAAGGGCCAGCTCGAACTCGGCGAACAGGGTCTGGCGGTAGATAGTGGAGCGGATGGACTCGACCCGATCCAGCAGGATGCCGGCGCGGACCCGGTCGTCGGTGGCGTTGGCCAGCAGGTAGTCGGTGAGTAGCGCCTCGTTGGCCGTCGAGGCGATCTCGGCGAGGAACGGCACATAGCGGAAATCGGAGTAGGCCTGGTTCTCCATCGACAGGTAGCTGTGCATGGCGTGGCCGTACTCGTGGGCCAGCGTCGACATGTCCCTGGAGCTATCGAAGTAGTTCATCTTCACGTACGGCTTGCGGCCGTAGACGCTGGCACAGAACGCCCCGCTGTCCTTGCCCTGGCTGGGGTAGAGATCCAGCCAGCCGTTGGCCGGGTCCAGCCCCTCGGTCAACACCGAGACATACTCCTCGCCCAGGGGAGCCAGGGCGGCCTGGATCGTCTCGCGAGCCTCGGGGAAGGCCACCTCCGAGCTCGTCGTGACGAGCATCGGCGTGTACAGGTCGTAGAGGTGGACCTCGTCGACGTCCATCACGTTCTTGCGCAGGGCCACGTAGCGGTGTAGCGGCTCCAAGTTGGCGTTGATGGTGGCGATCAGCGTGTGGTAGACGGCCGGGTCCAGGTTGTCCTTGTCCAGGTAGGCTTCCAAGGCGGTGTCATAGTTGCGGGAGCGGGCCAGGGTCACGTCGAACTCGGCCTGGCCTCCCAGCGTGGCGGCGAACACGTGCTGGTACTGGCGCAGCGTGCCCATCATCGCCGCGACGGCCTGGCGGCGCACCTCCCGGTCGTCGTCCCGGCGGTACTTGGAGTAGGTGGACAGGTTGAGCTCCACCGGCTGGCCCTCCGAGTCGGCGATCGTGGGCCAGGGGATGTCGGACATCAGGGCGAAGAAGGCGTCCTCGGGGGGGGCGGGGATCTCGTTGAGATCGATCTCCGCCCACAAGTTGTCACCTACCAGGCCCAGCACCCGCTCGCCGTCGTCCTCGAGTAGGCAGCTCCGCCGCCGGCGCAGGTTGTCGATGTAGGTCTGGTAGGCGTGCAGCTCCGGTTCCTTCTTGTAGGCCTTGACCAGCGCCTTGTCCGACAGGGCGAGCACCTCGACGCGGATGAAGGCCGACTCGGCCATCACCAGGTCCAGGAGGGCCAGCCCTTGCTGGGACATGGCCTGGTAGTCCTCGCTGGTCGTGTCCGAGTCGGCGAGGAGGTTGGCGTACAAGGTGATGCGGTTGGTCTCGTCGTGGATCCGGAAATACAGCTCCAGGCAGCTGCGAAGCGCTGCAGGATCTTGCAGGCGGCCTTTGAACTCGCCGATTTTTTTGGCTTCTTCGGCGAGCACCTTGCGGCTGGTCTCCCAAGCGTCACGGGATTCGAAAAGCGGTGTCAGGTCCCACTTGTAGATGTCGGGGACATCGGCCCGCACCCTCGCGGCATCGGGTGCCCAGGTGGGTAGTTCTTCCGCAGCTGCAAAACCGCTTGCCAAGATGACGAGCAGGGCGACGTGGGGCACAACGTGCAGGCTTGGGGAAAATTGACGTAGGGAATATGGCATTGAAGGGCTCCTCCTTGGAGGGGGCGAAGGATAGCATGGTAGACTGCTGGTTCTATCGAGGGGCATGCTTCACCGAATCCCGAGGAGGAACCCTGCTTGAGGCTCCTGGTCGTCGATCCGGAAAACGTTAGTCGCCGGATGTTGACGTCCGCACTGGGTGCCTCCGGGCATCAGGTGGACGCCGTCACCAACGGTGACGACGCACTGGAGCGGCTAGAAGCCAACGCTTACACCGGCGTGGTGACCGAGCTGGACGTGGGGGGGATGAGCGGTCTGGACCTCATGCTGCGTGTGCGGGAGCACCCGGAACATGAAGAAGCCGGCGTGATCCTGGTGACCTATCCCATGGACATCGAGGAGCTGGGGCGAGCCCTCTCGCTGGGCATGATCGGCTACATCTCCAAGCCGGTGGATCTCGAAACCCTGGTGTTCCAGGTGGAGAACCTGCTCGGCGTAGAACGGGCCGAGGAAGAGGTCCCGGACGACGAATCATCCGGCGTCGAGATCAGCCTCTCGGAGATCGACCCCGAGGAAGAGGTAGAAGACGACCACGCCATGGTGGGCCAGGTCCTGGAGCAAAAGTACCTGGTGGAGGAGCTGGTCGGCGCCGGCGGCATGGGGGAGGTCTACCGGTCGCGTCACGTCTATCTGGACCGCTCGGTGGCGGTGAAAGTGCTCCCCCACAGCACCGACGGCGGGGCAGACCTGTTCACCCGGTTCATCCGCGAGGCACGCATCCTGGCCCGCGTGCGCAGCTCCCAGATCGTGGAGATCCACGATTTTGGCTTCACGCCGTGGCAGAGCCCATACCTGGTCATGGAGCTGCTGGAGGGCATGGACCTGGACGAGCTGCTGGAGCAGCACGGTGCGCTCCCCATCGGCATCGTCGAGGAGATCGCGCTGCAGATGGCCCGTGGGCTGGCCGCCGCCCATGCCCAGGAGGTCCTGCACCTGGATTTCAAGCCCTCCAACGTGATGTTGTGCGGGCAACCGGGGCAGCTGCTCAGCCCGCCGCTGCAGGTCAAGATCCTGGACTTCGGTATCGCCCGTTTCATCGAGGAGGCTCACGCTGACGGCGGCAGAAACCAGACCTCCTCGGTCACCGGGACGGTGTCCTACATGTCCCCCGAGCAGAGCCGCGGCGAGACCCTACGCCCGGCCTCTGACCTGTACGCCGTCGGCGCGGTGCTGTTCGAGATGCTCACCGGGCGTGCGCCTTTCCTGGGGTCTACCCGCGCCGAGCTGATCTACAAGCACCAGAGCGAGAATCCCCCGTCCCCGTGTGTGTTCCGCCGTGACATTCCGCCCTACCTCGAAGATATCGTGCTCAAGCTGCTCGCCAAATCGTGGGAAAACCGCTTCGCCACCGCCGACGATCTGCTGAACAAACTGGAAAAGCACCGCGCCAAGGGCAATGTCCGTTTCACCACGCTGGAGGAAGAGGAGTCGGCGACCATCGACGACATGGACGTCAGCTTGCAAGAGGCGATGGAGCAGACGATCGTCGACTATTCCTTCGAAGAGGAAGACAACTAGTCTCGTTTCCCGATCTGCAGTCCCAGCCCGATGCCGCCGCCCACGGTAGGTGTACCCAGCTGACCCGCCTCGACATGGATCGCCAGCAGAAGGCGCGAGCCGGGGATCGGCATCCTGGCGTGGGCCGTGGCCAGGATCCCGATGACCGGGGCTGTGGACCCCGAACCGGCGTTCCACAGCAGCGGCAACACGGCTCCGATGTCCAGCCGGGCCGTCCCCAGCGGGAAGGTCGCCGCCGCGGTCAGGCCCGGGGTCACTAGCTGATCGGGCCCTTCGGTGGCGGGTGCGCTGCCAATCCCCAGCCAGCAGCGGGCCCCCAGCGCCAGGTAGCGCCAGGGCAGCCAGCGCACCTCGAGCATGGGGCCCACCGCGGTGAGCCCGGGGTGGCCGGTGAAGCGGCCCAGGTGCAGGCCCAGATCCAGGTTCATCGCCGTCCAGGCCGATGCCGGGGCCACGCCCGCCACCGGTTCGGTGTCCGCCTGGACGGCGGCGTCCTCCGGGAGCAGCTCGCCGGGATCGCCGCCGCAGGCCAGGATCAGCATCTGAGCCCGCCCCATCTCGGCCCCGGGGATGTCGGCCTCCACGTACGTCTTCAGCTCGCGGAGAGCGTCCGCGTCCATACCCATCTCGTGGTAGCACTCGGCCAGCCGGAGGCGCGCCTGGTGCAGGGTCGGATCGAGGGCCAGCACCGCCTGGAAGCCGGTGACCGCGCCCACGATGTCACCCTGCTCCCACAGGTCGATGGCCCGGAAGTACGCGGAATCGGCGTCAGCGCAGTGGGCCGCTGTCGGTGGTGCAAGCACCAATACAGCGGTGACGAGAAGAACTCTGGGGCCGAACTGGCTCATGCGCAGCAATTATACGGCGGAAACGGTGTCTGGGCTGCGTCTTCACGCGGTCGATGGCGTTGGCTGGCCGACAACCGGCGGCCCGCCGTGCCATAATCAATAAGGGCATGACCATCGCAGGACAGGACACGGACGGTGGCGCTGTGGAAGCGCCTGCGTTCGGCAAGTATCGGCTGCATCGGCTCGTGGGGCGGGGCGGATTTGCGTCGGTGTACCTGGCCGAGCTCCAGGGGGACTACGGCTTCCGCAAATCGGTGGCGCTCAAGGTGCTCCGCCGGCAGCTGGAGAGCCTCCATGATCTGGTCTCCGCGGAGTTCCTCAACGAGGCCCGGCTGGGTGCCAGCATCCGTCATCCGAATCTGGTGGAATTCTATGAGTGCGGCCGGGTGGGGAACCGGCTCTACATCGCCATGGAGCTGGTCGAAGGGCCCAATCTGGCGCAGGTCCTTCAATACCGTGAGATGTTGCCCCGGCCCCTGAGCCGAGACGCCATCCTCTCCATCGCCACCCAGATCGCCATCGGACTGAGGGCCCTCCATGGGGCCAGCATCGATGGCCGTCCGATCCGCCCGATCCACCAGGACATGAAGCCGGGCAATTTGCTGCTTCCCCCGGACGGAACCGTCAAGATCAGTGACTACGGCATCGCACGTTTTGCCACGGATTTCTACGAGACGCTGGGGCTGGAAGGGCCCCGCGGATCGCCCCTGTACATGTCACCCGAACAGGCGGCGGGCGAGGAGCTGTGCCAGGCCACGGATGTCTTCTCGTTCGCCACCATGATGACGGAGCTGGTCACCGGCGGGAATCCATTCTCGGCGAGCACCATCGCCGGCGTGATGAACCGGGTGATGACCGCCGATACCGGGGAGACGCTGGACGCAGTGGCTGAGTTCCATCCGGAGCTTGCGGCGGTGCTGGAGATTTGCCTGCGCCAGGAGCCTGAACGGCGATACAAGGACGGCGCTGCGCTGGCGGCGGCGATGGAACCGATGATTCCGGACGGCACGCCCGAATCCCACCTGGGTGAGGTGGTCCAGGAGATGAACGGCATCCTCGCCGAGCAGAACAAGATGTTGCACAGCCGGCCGGTGCAGGTGTTCTGGGGGGACCTGGAGGACGACCCTGATCAGACAGAGGCGGTCAACATCACCCACGCCGAGGGTGGGCGGGTGAGCCATCGATCGGCCTCGATGCCGGCGGTCCAGGCGGTCCAGCCTCCGCCGCCCCGCCGCTGGTGGCTCCCGTTGGCGGCGGTACCCATCGCTGGGGTGTTGATGGCGGTGGGCTGGTTCGGCGCTACCACCTTGGGGGCTCGCGTCCCCAGCGGCGAGGGAGAGGAGGCGGACTCATCGGCCCTGGCCGGAGGCGGGGCGCTGGCCCCACGCGGCCCCGTGGACGCGGCGCCGGCGGGGAGCGACGAACCGCCCTTCGGGCCGACCTGGGAGGAGCTGACGGCCGAGCCAGAGCCGAGCCCGTCTGCCGGTGACCTCCGACGCTACGGCCTGGTTCCACCCGTCATCCAGCACGAACCAGTGAGCCGCGGGATCCGCGGCAAGGACACCCCGATCACCGTTGGCGTTCAGCCGTCGGGGGCGTACCAGTTTTCGTTGTGGTATCGGTCCGTACCGGATGGCGACTGGCAGCGTGCCGACGTCCACGGTGGCCAATCGGGGCAGGTGGAGCTGACGCTCACCATGGGGGATTGGTTGACGCAACAAACCACGGCCGTGGAATACTTCATCGACGTGGAAGGGCCGGGCGGATCGGCCAAGAGTGGATCCGCCGCGGAGCCCCACCAATACAAACTGTATTAGGAGCTCCTAGACAACCAGGGAGATTGGCGCATGCAACGGACAGGGCTACCGGTGGCGGCGACGGTGTGGTGTGTGCTGCTGACCGCCTGCATCGGGGACCCGGCCGGTCCCGGGGGCGCACCGGGTGGGCCTCCTCCTATCGACCCGGCCCCGAGCGTGGCATCGGCAGCGGGGGATGCCGCGCTCTCCCAGGCCACGGGCCGCTGGGGATATATTGGCCGAGACGGTGCGTTCCAGATCGATCCCATCTACGCCACCGCGAGCGTTTTCTCCGGTGAGCTGGCCGCCGCGAGTATCGATGAACGTGAGGGATACATCGACCGGGCCGGGCTGGACGTCATCGAGCCGCGATACCTGAACGCCGGGCCGTTCACCGAGGGCCGCGCCATGGTCACCATCGGGGCGCGAGTCGGCTTCGTGGACACGGAAGGACGCCTGATCATCAGTGACCGTTACGACGACGGCCGCTCGTTCAGCGAGGGCCGCGCCGCCGTGTCCCTGGAGGGCAGCTGGGGGTACATCGATATAGACGGCAAAGAGGTCATCGCCCATCGCTACCGTGCCGCGAGATCCTATTCGGGCGGACTGGCGGCGGTCCAGGAAGAGGACGGCTGGCGTTTCATCGATGCCAGCGGCGGGCCCGTCGGCGGCTCCAGATATGCGGATTGCGGAGATTTCCAGGGAGGGTTCGCCCCAGTCCAGCCCGTCGCGGATGGCCCCTGGGGTTTCATCGACGCCGGGGGCGCGATGATCATCGAGCCCCGCTTCACCTCGGCGAAGGGGTTCAGCGAGGGGCTGGCACCGGTGGCCGAGGGGTACACCTGGGGATTCATCGACGGCACCGGGGCCGTCGTCGTCGCGCCGCGGTTCTTATCGGCGAGGGGCTTCGCCGAAGGGCTGGCCTACGTGAGTGACGGCGGCCTGGGCCGCTATATCGACCGCAGCGGAGCACTGGTCATCATGGGGCCCTTCCAGTCCGGAGGGGATTTTCACGATGGCCTGGCCCGCATCCGGGTGGACAACTTCTGGGGATACATCGATCCTTCGGGGCAATTCGCGGTGAAGCCACAATTCAGCGATGCGGGTGATTTCAGCGCGGGCGTGGCCCCGGTCTACCTGCCCTTCAACGCCCGTTACATCGGCCGGCTCGGCAACGAATCGTTCATCCCCGACCCAGCCGGAGCGCGGGTGGAGATCACGGCCACCGAGCTGTCCGGTTTCAGTGACCCGGACATGGCCACCGCCTACCTGGAACGCCGCCAGCCCATGTTCGAGAGCTGCTACCGCAAGTACCTGCCCCGCTGCAAGGACCTGGACGGAGCCATCACTCTGCGCATGGAGGCCACTCCGGGCACGGCCACGAGGACCGTCACGGTCACGGAATCGACGCTGGAATCGGGAGGGCTCAAGCGCTGCTGCATCGACCGGCTCGCGCATGGGACTCCCGGCCCGGGAGCGGCGGGGGCGGACGGTGCCTGGGCCGATGTGTCGGTGCGATTCCACTATGAGGGGCGTTAGCGCCAGCTATACCCCGCCAGATCAAATCCGTGGCCCGTGACGCTGTAGTCGGTGATCAACCACAGGTTGACCGTACTGGCGGCGATGGGATCGGTGACGAACTGGCCGTTGGCGCCGGTGTAGCTCTGGTAGACGTTGCCGCCGTTGTCGGCCAGGTAGACATAGTCGTACCCCTGCTCGGTCTCTAGCCACGAGAAGTGCAACATCAGCTCGCTGGCGCCTGCCTGATCGATGACCGCGTACCCGGAGAAATCATTGGTGTACGGGTGGTCGGTGCTGACGGCCCACGGCACATAGGTCCAGCTGTCCGTCCCGTTCCCCGGGTCCTCCTCGGGCTCCTCTTCGGGCTCCTCGGGGTCCTCCTCGGGGTCCTCCTCGGGCTCCTCTTCCGGATCTTCCTCGGGCGGATCCTCCTGGCCCCCGCCGCCCACCGCTTGCACCAGCGCGTTGACGTTCAAACGCCCTCCGCTGACCGTGAGCCCCTGGAGCGCGTTGAGGGGGTCGGTGGTGGACATCAGCAGCTCTTTCATCTCCTGGGCGCCGACGGACGAGTTCACGCTCAGGGCCAGCGCCGCGGCCCCGGCCACCGCCGGAGAGGCCATCGATGTGCCGCTGAGCCATGCGTAACTATCGTCGGGATAGGTGCTGTAGATGGGCTCGCCGGGGGCCCCCAGATCGACGGAGGCCGAACCGTAGTTGGAGCTACTGGCCAGGCGATCGTTGTAGGTGGTCGAGGCCACCGAGACGATGTTGGGCAGGTTGTAGCTCGCCGGGTAGAACCCCTGGCTGTTGGAATTGCGGCCCTCGTTGCCGGAGGCGGCCACGAACAGCACGTCGTGGTCGTTGGCGTACGAGATGGCGTCGCGGATCGAGTAGCTGTATCCCGTGCTACCCCAGCTGGCATTGATGACGTCCGCGCCGTTGTCCACGGCGTACTCGATGGCCTCGACGGCGTCGGAGGTCGAGCCGCCGTAGGGGCCCAGGTAGCGGAGCCCCATCAGGGAGACCCGCCAGTTGACGCCCACGATGCCCGTGCCGTTGTCGCCAACAGCGCCGACGATGCCCGAGACGTGTGTGCCGTGGCCGTCGCTGTCGTTGGGATTGTTGTCGTTGTCGACGACGTCCCAGCCGATCATGTCATCCACGTAGCCGTTGTGGTCGTCATCCACACCCGCTGTGCCATTTTGTTCGGCCTCGTTGACCCACAGGTTCCCGTTCAGGTCCGGATGATCCCAGTCCACCCCGGTGTCGATGACGGCCACGACCACGTCCCGGCTGCCGGTGGTGATGTTCCACGCCTCGCGGGCGTCGATGTCCGCGTCGGCCACCCCGTAGGACCCGTCGTTGTGGACGCCCCAGCTGCGGTAACTCCAGTCGTTGGGCAGATCACAGGGGTAGTACAGATAGTTGGGCTCGGCGTAGAGAACGTCCGGGTCCTGCTCCAGCTGCGCGATCTTGTCCATCACGTCGGTGGTGTCGTCGATGGCCAGATGATCCACCCGCAGGGCCGGGTGGCGACGAATGCGCGACAGCTTATGGCGGTTGAGCACCCCCTCCTCGGCATCTTCCGCTACCTCTTTGTGATAGCGGACGATGATCTCGCCGTGTACAAAGGCCTGCTGCTCCACCACCGGGCCCTCCGTCGCCGCGTCCGGATCACAACCGGAGGCGAGGACCGAGGTCAGGCAGAAGAGGGCGGCCATGGCGATTCGAAGGTGCGTACAACCGAGCATGGGATCTCCTCTCAACGCGGTTCGTGTGAAGCAGGGCAGAGTTTTCCTGGAATACCTTTTTCCTGAACTACTCATAATTCCCTAACTTCACGATTTTCGTGATGTGCATCTATTTGCTTATCAAAGTTCCAGGGAAAACCCAAGGGTGAACGCAAAAAAAATGTAAAGCCGGAGGGGGGTGGGCGGGAGATGGTGGGGTGGCAGGTGCGTTGGGCATGGGCCGCCCCAAGCCCTGACATCACAGGGCTTGAGACGCCCAGGTGGCGTCACGCGGATCACCTTGGGGCGGGCGAAATCCCTGGCTGCGAGGACGCCCCGTAAATATTAAACCTTAACAACCGGCACCTTCTTTCCCGCAGACTTGATCCGCGAGCGTACCTCCGGACCCATTCGAATCACCGGAAACCCCG
>CAZDDH010000083.1:0-33245 GCA_964504165.1 uncultured Rickettsiales bacterium
AGGATGGCTCACCCCTACATCTTGTGGCAGGAGGCGCTAACCGTCTACCCCCCTCATCGAATTAGGGCTCTGTGTCACCCTCGGCCTGCCTTGCTCTTGACAACGATGGTCTAACCCAATAGATTCCGCCGGCCACGCGCTTCCAATGCTGCTCGGTCTCCGCCGGGTCGTACGAAGCCTTTTCAGGAGTATCCAATCATGAGAATGGGAATTATGGGCCGCAAGTTGGGCATGACCCAGCTGTTCAATGACGAGAAACAGGTCGTGCCGGTGACGGTCATCGAGGCCACGCCAAACGTCGTGTTGCAGGTCAAGAACGAAGAAACCGACGGCTATCACGCGGTCAAGATCGGTTTCGAAGAGACCAAGCCCAACCGGATCAACCGCCCCGACGCGGGCCAGTTCAAGGCAGCCGACTGTGCGCCGATGCGTTTCCTCCAGGAAATCCGGCTAGACAAGGCCGCCGGCGAGGAGCTGGCGGTGGGCAAGGAGATCACCGTCAAGGAGTTCTCCGAGGGCGAGAAGATCGACGCGACAGGCACGAGTAAGGGGCGCGGGTACACCGGCGTCATCAAGCGCCACAACTTCAAGACCGCTGTCGAGGGTCACGGTACCCATGAATTCTTCCGTCATGGCGGCGCCATCGGCATGGCCACGTCGCCGGCCCACGTGTTCAAGGGCATGAAGATGCCGGGGCAGCACGGCAACGTCCGTTCCACCACGCAGAACCTGATCATCGCCCGGGTCGACGAGGAGCGGAACCTGCTCTTCATCCGGGGAGCCGTCCCCGGTGCCAAGCAGGGCCTGGTCTTCATCCAGCACGCCGTCAAGGGCAAGTAACCCACACCGGCTCCAGCTATCTCGTCACAACACGCGTGAAAAAGTGGGCCGTCCGTCCTGAGAGCGCAGAGACGCGCGTCCAGCGCACGCGAAGAACGCAGAGGGGAACCGCAGCCACTCGATCAGGAAATGGCTCCTACTCCGTTAACCTTCACTTCGCGGAATTGGCGTTCATCTCCCCCCTAATTTCCCTCTTCCTCTGCGACCTCCGCGTCTTTCTCAGCGCCCTCTGCGCTTTTTTCCTATCTCCGACCCAATGAAGGCTCGCAGAGGCTACTCGTCCAGCTTGAGCCCGATCAGGGATTGCTGCCAGCCGTCCATCTCGCCGACTCGGCCGAGTTGCTTGTAGGTGCGGGGGAAGGCGGTATCGCCGCCCCGGGGGGTGAGGATCTCTTTGAGATCGTCTGCATCACGTACGGTCAGAAGTTCGGCGTGGAAGAGCTTGTCCAGCTTGTCGTCCACCAGGCGCGAAGCGGGCTCCATCGCCAGATAGGCCTGGAGAGCACTCCAGGCGCGGGTCAGACGTCCGGCCTTCAGGGCCGCCTCGACCACGTCGAACCACCAGTCCGCCTTGCGGGCTTCGATCCCTACGCGGGTACAGGCCAGCCGGGTCCACTCCTCGGCCTTGGCAAAGTGCCCGTGGCGTAGATGGAGCCTCCCCAGCCACAGGGGCGGGCCCGGATCCCGGCCATACTCGTCACTCTGCCCCTCGAGGAAAGCGATGGTGTGGTCATCGAGCCCCCGCGCTTCGGAGAGCTCGAGCGCCTCGTAGCCAGGATCGTCGTCCGTCCCGCGAGCATCCAGCGCCCCGTTCAGCCGTCGCGCCACGGGCCGGAAGGCCTCCTCGGCCCTCCGCTGCTCCTCCCGACGACGCCGGGAGATATGAACCTCGTGGTCTTCGGGAAGAAGCGCGATGATCTGCTCCCGGGCCAATTCGAGTTCCAGGTCCAGGTCCACCCGCTGCAGAGCGTCCCAGGCCGCCTCGCCGTCACCGGCGTCTCGCGCCCTCAGCGCCTCTGCAAGGGCCACCCACCCCTCGTCGGCGCCAGGCTCCATATCGACGGCCTGACCGCTCTCTAACGCGGCCTGGGCAGCACGCACGCCCTCTAGCCGCCCTTCCTCGAACCGACTCCGGCCTCTCAGCTCCGCAAATCGGTGGGTACCAGCCAGCGGCCCCGCCTCGTAGAACACTTCGACACGGCCGGGGCTGGGCCTCTCGATGAAGCTGCCGGGGAAGGCCTCGTCCATGACGGCCCGGAAACGGATCGGGGGCACCAGCTCGAGCTCCACAGCACGATTCATGATCTGCTGCAGTTCGTCCGGGACCTGGTAACACCGCTCGGGGTGCCCCGATGCGTCGATGCGCTCATAGCTGAAGCAGGCCAGCAGCCGTGCTTCAGAGGCCAGCGCCCCCTCGACGTTGCCGAGCTGGTCACGGGCAGCGGATAGCCGTCCCGCCGCCAGATCAGCTAGACCGGGCAGGTGCTCCGGCAGTTCGACTGCCGGCTCGGGTGCCTGAGGGGCCCCAGCGGCGGCGGCATCCGGTGTGCGGTCCTGCTCCCGTTCCTCGGAAGGACCTACCGGGGTTACCGGCCCAGACAGGGAGGCAAACAGGTCGGTCATCGGCTCGGCCGCGCGCGCCTCGGCGACGACACGGACCTCGACGGCTGGCAGGGCCAGCCGTGCCCGCAGCGCCCGCAATTCCTGGACCGCCTCCCTTGCCGCGCCGGGCTCCAAATCTCCGGGGCCAGCCACGACGTGCAGGTTCGGCCGGGCACCAGCTCCCTCTTCCATGGTCGAGCTGACCACGATCTTGTGATGGTCCATCTCCCGGAAGACCCGCGCCACGTCGAGCACGGACATCTCCATCGCCTTGGCGAACAGACGCAGGTCTCTGGGGTGCCGCCCCCCCAGCTGGTAGGCCGCTGATTCGATGAGGCCGAGCCCGCCGACGAAGGCCTCGTAGGCATCGAAGAACCGCTCGATCTGCGCATCATATTCGACGAAGGGCCGCTTGAATCGGCGCTCGTCCACCACACGGACGAGGAAGGGCACCCGCCAGACCTGCTGGACGCAGCGCTCATAGGCGAGGTCCATCAGCAGCCGGGCTTGGGAAGCGGAACTCTCTTGCGTACCAGCGAGAGCGGCCTGCAGAGCGGAACGCACGTCCTCCACGGCCAGTTCAGGGATTGGACTGGTGCCAGACGCCTGTGCCTCACCGTCGAGCGCCTCCGGAGCATGGACCGACAGCTCCTCGAAGGCCTCCTCGAACCGTCGAAGGACCGCGACGTCCGTACAACTGGTGTGCAGGATGACCCCGACTTCGGGATGGCGTGTCATCCAGTCGAGGACCGTCCACGGGCCGCACCAGGTGTCTTCCACCATACCCACGACGACCTCACCGCGGCGGATGACGACCCGCTCCTGATCACCCGACCAGGCCTCCAGTGCGAGCGCGTCCGGATCCAGCACCGGCACCTTGCCCGCGCTGGCAGCCACCTCGTCCGGGGTGACATCCGGTGCGATCAGCAGAGAGAGACGGCCCTTGCCGGCCCCTTCGATGGCCTCTTGCACACTCATGAGTTCCTCGACGGTGCCCTACCCTCAATCAAGACGGTAGTTGGGCGCCTCCTTGACGATGATCACATCGTGGACGTGGGACTCCTTCAGCCCTGCATTGGTGATGCGGGTGAAGGTAGCCTTCTCCTGGAGTTCGGGGATTGTGGCGCAACCGGCGTACCCCATCGACGACCGCAATCCACCCACCATCTGGTAGATGGAATCGCTCAGCGATCCGCGGTAGGGAACCCGGCCCACGATGCCCTCGGGGACCAACTTCTGGGCGTTCTTCTTCTCTTCCTGGAAGTAGCGATCCGAGCTGCCGGCCTTCATGGCTTCGATGGAGCCCATGCCCCGGTATACCTTGTACTGGCGGCCCTGATAGATCACCACCTCGCCCGGTGACTCGTCCGTGCCGGCGAACAGGGATCCGATCATCACGGAGTCCGCACCGGCGATGAAGGCCTTGGCCAGCTCACCCGAGTACTTGATGCCGCCATCAGCGATCACCGGTACCCCGTAGCTCTGGGCCACCTTGGCCACCTCGTTGATGGCGGTGACCTGGGGCACGCCGACCCCGGCGACCACGCGGGTCGTACAGATGGAACCGGGGCCGATGCCCACCTTGAGCGCGTGGGCCCCCGCCCGGATCAACGCCTCGGCCGCGGAGCCGGTGGCGATGTTGCCGGCAATGATCTGTGCATCCGGGAAGTTGGTGCGCACGGCCTGGACGCTGTTGATGACCCCCTGGCTGTGCCCATGAGCCGTGTCGATGCAGATCACGTCGACGCCGGCAGCCAGCATGGCGTCGATGCGCTCGTCCCGATCCTCCCCTACCCCGATGGCCGCGCCGACACGCAGCCGGCCGCGATCGTCCTTGCAGCTGTTGGGGAACTGCTCCGATTTTTCGATGTCCTTGACCGTGATCAAGCCCTGCAGGTTCATCTCGTCGTCGACGACGAGCAACTTCTCGATGCGGTGTTCACCGAGGATGTCCTTGGCAGACTCCAGATCGATACCCTGCCGGACCGTCACCAGGTCGTCGCTGGTCATGACATCGCCGATGGACCGATCGAAGGCCTTGTTGAAGCGCAGATCACGGTGGGTCAGGATGCCCACCAACTTCTTGCCACGGGTGATGGGCACGCCGCTGATGTTGTAGCGGCGCATCACGTCCACGGCATCCCGGATGGGGCGCTCCGGCTCCATCGTGATGGGGTCGGAGATCATGCCCGTGACCGTCTTCTTGACGATGGCGACCTCGCGGGCTTGATCCTCGATACTCAGGTTCTTGTGGATGATCCCGATCCCCCCCTGCTGGGCCATGGAGATGGCGGTGCGGGACTCGGTCACGGTATCCATCGCAGCACTCAAGAGCGGGACATTCAGGGTAATGTCCTGGGTGAGACGCGTGCGTACATCCACGTTCTTGGGCAGCACAGAACTGAAAGCGGGCAAGATCAGGACATCGTCGAACGTCAACGAAACCTGGATATCCTCAAACTGCATGATTCCTCCGACAATGACCTCTTCTACATCCGACTACCGTCCGGTTCAAGTACGCGTGATTTACTGAACCTCAAGCAGCGGTTTTACCGGCAGGCTGCTAACATGGTTCTAGGTGCCATGAAGGCGTAGAAACGGGAGACAGAACATGGGTCAACCCTCAAGAACGATCATCGGCACAGCCGCGGTGATCCAGGGTGATCTGCAGAGCGATGATGACGTCCAGATCGACGGCACGCTCGAAGGGTCGGTGGAGACCTCCAGAGATCTGACCATCGGCATCAACGGCGAGGTCAAAGGCGACCTGAGAGCCCACGACATCACGCTCGAGGGCCAGGTGACCGGAGATATCTACGCGGAGGGAGTGCTGGAGATCGGTGCCAATGGCCACCTGATCGGCGATATCTTCGCCGCCGGCCTGCGGATCCACGACGGCGGGAGCTTCCGGGGCCAGGTGGAAATCGCGGGTGAATCCAACAGCATGGAGACCCGAGGCCCCGTAAATAGTGCCCTCGATTCAGACGGCGGTGGTGATACGGCCAGCATGACACCACCCAACCCCATGTTCCCCGTCCCCGACCCCTTCGACGACGAGGAAGACGAGGAGGAGCCGCCGGCCTGGGACACGGAAGAACACCGTGTAGCTGACGCCAGGGCGCTCGACCGGGGCAGCCGGGGGAAAGCCCCGCCCCGCCCCAGCAGGCAGAATCCAAAACGGTTTTCCACCCAGCCACCCAGGCCGCCTGAAGATTTCGAGGACTCCATGGAGATCCTCGCCGATGCGCCGCCCCAGCGTCCCATCGATGACCTCAAGTTCACGGCGGCCTCGTCGCATAATCGGCCCAAGAGACCCAAGAACAAGAACTGACCCCACCGAAGGAAAAAAGAAAATGCAGTCAGACCACGATCTGCAGGCGGAACTGATTCGCCTGCTCAAGGACAAGAGCTACCGCCGCAAGCGAGTCATCCTGGCCTCCGGGAGAGAGAGTGATTTCTACGTGGACGGACGCCAGACCACCCTCCACGCGCGCGGCGCCTACCTGATCGGCCGCCTGATCGCCGATCGCCTCGCCGGCGACGACATCGGCGCTGTGGGCGGCATGACCCTGGGTGCGGATCCCATCGTCACCGCCGTCAGCCTGGTCGCCTCCATGGATGGCCCGCCGATGCACGGATTCCTGGTACGCAAGGCGTCCAAGGAGCACGGCATGGGCAATCGCATCGAGGGGCTGGCCAACGTGCCCAAGGGGACCACCGTCTGCATGGTCGAGGACACCTCGACGACGGGCGGCTCCGTTCTCAAGGCCGTCCGGGCCGCCGAGGAAGCCGGTTTGGTGGTCAAACGGGTGATCACCATCGTGGATCGTCAGGAGGGGGCCGCGGAGAATCTCGCCGAGAACGGATTCACGCTGGAAGCGCTGGTGACCAAGGAGCAGCTGGTCTAGCTCATTGCGGGCATGCCATTGGCGGCATGCCCGGCCTCACCTCTGCCTGGGTACTGGTTCACCGCTCCCCTTCCACGATTTCTTTCTTCTGTACTCGGCGTCCGAGCGAAAGATGCACGCGAAAGCGTGCGGGATGAGGAGTGGGAAGTGCGTGAAGCGCACCCAGGCGCGATGTCCGCCGATGGGTCGAACCACCTGCCCGAGCCTTGAGTTCTGCACTCCCCGCAAATATTAAATCTTAACAACCGGCACCTTCTTCCCGGCACCTTCTTCCGGCACCTTCTTCGGGATGGGTGCTACGAGATTCGGGCGCCCTTGATCCGGGTATCCCGGAGCCACTCGTCGCTGGTTTCGGGGCAATCCGTGTTGTAGTGCAGCCCCCGACTCTCCCGCCGATGAATCGCCGATCGGATCAGCAACGAAGCCACCACCGCGATGTTCCGCAGCTCGATGAGATCACCCGTCACGTGGAAATCCCAGTAGTACTGCCGGATTTCCTCAGCCAGCAGCTGTACCCGGCGCAACGCCCGGTTGAGGCGTTTGTCCGAACGCTGGATGCCCACGTAGTTCCACATACAGCGCCGGATCTCATCCCAGTTGTGGGTCACCACCACCATCTCATCGGAATCCGTCGCCCCGGCCGGATCCCATTGCGGGATGGTGGGATGGCGCTGCCCCCGCCCCTGAGCCAACGCATCCTTCGCCACCCGGGACGCGCGGGACGAAAAGACAGCGGCCTCCAGCAAGGAATTGCTGGCCAGCCGATTGGCGCCGTGCAGCCCCGTGTGTGCCGTCTCGCCGCAGGCAAACAGCCCCGGGATATCGGTACGGCCAGACAGGTCGGTTTGCACACCACCACAGGAGTAATGGGCCGCCGGCACGATGGGCAATGGATCCCGAGTCATGTCGAAGCCCCACCCCAAACAGCTGGCATGGATACTCGGGAACCGCTCCTTGACGAAGGAAGGATCCAGGTGGCTCGCGTCCAGCAACACGAACTCCAGCCCCCGGCTCTTGATCTCCGCATCGATTGCGCGGGCGACGATGTCCCTGGGGGCCAGCTCCTTACGACTGTCGTACCGCTCCATGAACGGCTCGCCGTCCGGCAGGCGGAGCACCGCCCCCTCCCCCCGCAGCGCCTCGCTGATGAGGAAGTTCTTGGCCTCCGGCTGGAACAGGCATGTGGGATGGAACTGGACGAACTCCATGTTGGCGATGGTCGCCCCCGCCCGGTAGGCCATGGCGACCCCGTCCCCAGACGCCACATCCGGGTTGGAGGTGAATAGATAGGCCTTGCCAGCTCCCCCGGTGGCCAGCAACGTCACCGACGCCTCGAACGTGAACACCTGGTCGGTAGCCAGGTCGAGGACGTAGGCCCCCAGCACCCGTTCCTTTGCGCCGCCGAGCTTGGCGGCGGTGACCAGGTCGATGGCCACGTGGTACGGGAACAGGTGGATGTTGGCGTCCCGCCGCGCAGCGGCGAGCAGAGCCCCGTGCAGAGCCACCCCCGTGATATCCCCCGCATGGAGCACCCGCCGCTGGGTGTGCCCCCCTTCCCGCCCGAGGTCGAATCCGCCGCCGTCGCCTTGCGGCCGCTTGGTGAAATGCACCCCCAGCTCGATGAGGTGCTGGATCTGCGCCGGACCTTCCCGGACGCACAGCTCGACGGCCTCCTCGTTGTTCAGGCCGCCGCCGGCGTCGATGGTGTCGTGGATGTGGGCCTCGAAGGAATCGGGGGCTTCCCAGACGGCCGCGATCCCCCCCTGGGCCTTCCGCGTGGCCGCCTCCTCCAGGTCCCGTTTGGCCAACACGGCGACGGTCCCGTGCTTCGCGACCTCGATGGCGTACTGGAGCCCGGCGATACCACTGCCAATGACCAGGAAATCAAATGAGCGGGGTGAGGAGTCGATGGGGCTTCTCCGTGAGTTCGTTGACGGAATGGGGGGCGCACTATACCATCGAGACCGTCGTGACGGCCATCCGTACCCCGCTCTGCGCAGCATTCTGCGCGGCCCTGTCTATCCTCTACACGATCCCCTCGGCAGCCGAGGTCATCTACCGTGCGGAGGAGGAAGACGGCTCCATCTCGTTTACCCACTACAACGATCGCCCCGCCCTCGAGGTCTTCATCGACGACGAACTCGCCGACCGGCCGGCCGAGATGGCGGCCGTCGATCCGGCGACGGTCTACAAGAACCTGGATCTGTACGACGACCTCATCCTGGATGCGGCGGGACGCCACGGGGTCAGCCCGGCGCTCGTCAAGGCGGTAATGCTGGTGGAGTCGGGCTTCAACTCCGCCGCGGTGAGCCCCAGAGGCGCGCAGGGGCTGATGCAGCTGATGCCCACCACCGCACGCGAACTCGGTGTGGTCGATTCCTTCGACCCGGAGCAGAATATCGCCGGCGGCACGGCGTACCTACGCCGCATGGTCGATCGATTCGGCGGCAACATGGACAAGGCCATCGCGGCCTACAACGCGGGCCCCGGCGCTGTGCAGAAACACGGGGGCGTGCCCCCCTTCAAAGAAACCCAGTTCTTCGTGAGAAATGTCACCCGACTCTACGACTATTTCTCCTACGATCGGCCGGTCAGGAGATCGGAATGAGGACCATATCCAGCCGGGAATTCTGGAACGTCCCGAACACGCTCACGGTCATACGCTGCGCAGCGGTTCCCGTGGTGGTCGTGCTGCTGATGTTCCCGGGTCCCAAGTGGTGCGCGGTGGCATGCTTCATCTTTGTGGCGGCTTCACTGACGGACATGCTGGATGGATATCTGGCGCGCAAGATGGGCCTCACCTCCACGATGGGAGCCTTCCTGGATCCGCTGGCCGACAAGCTGATCGTGATGGCCGCGATGATCATGCTCATCCCGCTGGACCGCATTCCGGCCTGGATGGTCGTGGTCTTCCTCGCCCGTGAGATCACCATCACCGCGGTGCGCGCCATCGCTGCCAGCGAAGGTGTGATCATCGCTGCGGGCAATCTCGGCAAGTACAAGATGGTGTTCCAGATCAACGCGCTGGCGTTCCTGATCTACCACTACGACATCATCGGGGCGTCCGCGCATAGCGTGGGAATCGTGCTGATGTGGTTTGCGCTGGCCTACGCGCTGGCCAGTGGCTGGCAGTACATGCGCGGGTTCATCCGGATGGCGATGGCCTGACCTTTCAATCCTCCGAGACGGAAGACTCGTCCTCGATGCTGTCGGGGCTCTGGCGCTGGATCACCAGTTCACGGACCGCCCTGAGGCCGAGATTGATCTCAACGTCCTGAGGCCCTACGCCATCGCGGTTGCACACACGCGTATAGCTCTCACCCAGGTTCCAGGCTCCGCCGCGCACCGTGCGTAGGCCCCGATCCTCGTCGAACCAGTCGGAGCACCACTCCCGGGTGCCGCCGGCCATGTCCCGGACGCCGTACGGTGAGCAGTCCTTGTGGAAGGAACCGATGACCTCGGGCCGGGCCAGCTCCTTGCGAGATTCCTCGGTCTTGCAGAAGGCGTGGTCGAAGCGATCCCCCCAGGGGTAGAACCGGCCGTCCACTCCCCGGGCTGCCTTCTCCCATTCGGCCTCAGTGGGGAGCCGATAGGGCACACCCTCCCGTTCGGAGCGCCAGTCGAGGAAGGTCACCGCATCCTCCCAGCTCACCCCGAACACGGGGAAGCTGGCGTCCATCAGGTTGTTCTGACGGTCGAAGGCCGGCATGAAGTACTTGCCGTCCGGACCACGGGTGAAGAACGGATCGATACCACCGGTCTGCCGCGGTACGCGGAACTGGGCCATCATGGGATCTTCGGCGGCCAGCTCGTTGATGAATTCCAGGTACTCTCCCATCGTCACCGGGAATCGGCCGATGGCGAAGTCCGGCACATGGTGCAGGCTCCGCTCCAGGGAGTCGAACGCGTGGGGGTCGCCACCCATGATGAACGGCCCCCCGGGCACGAACAGCATGTCCTCGTCGAAGATCCCCTCGGGGTACATCTGGACCCGGACCAGCAGATGCTGCCGCCGGCCCACGAACGCAGGGCGCACCACCGGCGCCATGCCATCCGCCTTCATGGTCAACAGATAGCTCCCCATCGCCACGGGGATCTTCTCCAGCGGGGTCGGGCCCAGCTCCTTGGTGTCCACCGGGGTCAGCGTGCGGTCCCGCTCGTCGTAGGCCGCCAGCTCCACCATCGCCCCGCGGGGTTTGGAATCGACGCTGAGGAGGCCGTCCCCCTTGAGATGCTTGGCATAGGAGCCGTCGTCGTAGAGTTCGACGAGGTTGCGGAAGTAACGCACGTCCTTGTGGTCCCGCTGCTGCTCGGCATCGCGGAACTTGCTCCAGTACAGCGCCGCCAGTCCGTGCTTGGCCTGGCTGTTCTCCGGGTCGTAACCGAGGGCTTGCACGTAGCGGTTGATGGCGTCACCGAGGGTATCGATGGACTCCACTTCCTTGGCCTTGTACTCCTCCTCCAGCACCCACAGGGCCCGTTTCTGCTCGACGTCGTCCCACAGATTCACGCCACGGGACGCCTCGAGCTTCTGCTGGTTGAGCGCAGCGCATTCCCGCCGGGTGGTCTCGTACTCCCGCGCCAAGCGATTGCCGTCCTCCACCTTCAGGGCGGCTTGCTTCCGGCGCTTGGTCCCCTCGAGGAACCCGTCGAGGGCATCGTAGACGGCCATGGCCGTCTCGTACCGCTTACGAGGGTTCTTCTTGAGGCACTTCATGGTGATCGCCGCGAGCTCCTCGGGGATGGCCATGTGGGGCGCTCGCTCGGCCAGCGGGACGATAGGCTCCCGAACCACCGCGCGGATCACCTTCATCGGATCCTTGCCCATGTGCGGCCGCTGGTAGCACAGCAGTTCGTAGAGGATGACGCCGATGGAATACACATCCGAGCGTTCGTCGATGAGATCGATGCGCCCCATGGCCTGCTCTGGGGACATGTAGGCCGGGGTTCCCTTGATCGTGCCGGCGAGGGTCTCGTCACTCTCGGCCCGGGAGCGGTCGGTGACGACGGCCACCAGATCGTTGGAGTGACGGTCCGGGATGCCACGCATCTTGGCCAGGCCCCAGTCCATCACCATCACCTCGCCGTAGTCGCCGAGCATGATGTTGGCGGGCTTCAGATCCCGGTGAACGACCCCCTTGGCGTGGGCAAAACCGACGCCCTGGCAGACGGACTGGATGATGTAGATCAGCCGGTTGCGGTTGAAGGTCCGGCGGATCGTGGCCACCCCCTTGCGGAGCCCCACGATGACCTGTTCCAGGGTGCGCCCTTCCACCAGCTTCATGGTGAAGAACACCTCGCCCGTCCCCAGGGTGCCCAGCTCGTGTACCGGGACGATGTTGGGGTGCTCCAGCTGCCCGGTGACCTGAACCTCCTCGATGAACCGCTCCAGCTCCTTGGTGGTGGCCCTTTGGCCGGATCGCAGGGTCTTGAGCGCCACCCGCCGGCCGATGTCGGAGTCGTAGACCAGCGTCACGATGCCGTGACCGCCCTTCCCCACCTCCTTGCCGAACTGGTAGCGGGTCGGAGGCCGGTCCTTGATCCGGCTGGCCACGGACTCGTGATGTTGTTCCTCCAGATCGATGCGGGGCGGATCCAGATCCAGCTGCTTGCGCAGCGTCATGATCACCGAACGTTCGTTGGGGAGCCGTGGATCGGGATCGGAGCCGGACAGGGGGGAACGCGACTCGGCCCCACCCGGCCCAACCTTGCTCGTGTCTTGCTGCAGCAAGGCCTTTTCGAGCCGGGTCCGTTTGGGTCCGTCGATGAATCCAAGTTTGACGAGGATCTCGATGATGTCCAGGTGGTTGCCCGGTTCGGACAACAGCTTGAGCCCAGTTCTCAACTGAGTCGCATCGAGATAACCAAAAGAAAGGGCCAGGTTCGAGGCTCGGAGATCGCGCTCCAGCGTCATGGTGCCACCGCTATCTGATAGAGCTCGGAGTATATCATGCGGAAGTGCTCGGGGTTTGATCGGGAAGGCCGCTGGCACCCGGTGTGTTGCCCCGATAGGATTGCTGCGGACCGGCTGCCAGGCCGATGCAGGAGATGGGCCAGGATGAACGAACTGAACTGGTGTGAAGTCGACCGAGCTGCGCTGGCCGCCAATGCCAGCCAGTTGCGCGCCATCGTGGGCGACGACACCCTGCTGGCGCCCGTGGTCAAGGGGAACGCCTACGGACACGGGCTGCTATTGGCCGCCCGGGCCTTCGTCGAAGCGGGAGCCGACTGGCTGTGTGTCAACGCACTGTTCGAGGCCGAGAAGTTACGGGATGGGGGGATCCGGGTGCCGATCTACGTCCTGGGCCGCATCCCCCCCGGCGATATTCCCGCGGCGCTGGACCTGGGGTGCCAGCTGGTCGTGTACGACGAGCAGACGATTCGTGAGGCGTCCCGCGCCGCGCGCGGTCGCGTGGGGGACTCAGCCCTGTCCAGCCTCTCCGACGCACGCCCGGCCCGCCTTCATCTCAAGCTCGAAACGGGCAACAACCGGCAGGGAATCCGCGAAGACGAGGCCGCGCGGCTGGCAACCCTCATCGACGAAGATCCAGCCCTTGAATTCACGGGGCTGGCCACCCATTTTGCAGATGTCGAGGACACCACCGATCACACCTTCGCCAAGGCACAGATCGCCCGTTTCTGCCAGTTTGCCGATCAGCTCGAGGCGCGGGGGATCGCGCCGCGATACAAGCATGTGAGCAACTCGGCGGCGACCATCCTGTGGCCCGACTCCCACATGGGCCTGGTCCGCGCAGGTATCGCCTGTTATGGCATGTGGCCCTCCACCGAAGCCTACGTCTCTGCACTGGTCGCCGGCCGGGCGCGGATCGAACTCACGCCCGCGCTCACCTTCAAGAGCCAGGTTGCCCAGGTCCGGGAGGTGCCCGCAGGCGAGTACATCGGCTACGGCCGTACCTTCCGCACCACCCATACGACACGGGTCGCCGTGCTCCCGGTGGGCTACTACGACGGCTACCCCCGAGGGCTGAGCAACCTGGCTCACGTACTCATTCGAGGGCATCGCGCCCAGGTGCGGGGGCGCGTCTGCATGAACATCACCACCGTGGACGTCACCGACATCGAGGGTGTCACCGCCGGCGACGAGGTGGTCCTGCTGGGGTGTCAGGGTGAGGAGTCGATCACCGCCGAGCAAATCGCCGAATGGGCAGGCACCATCAACTACGAGATCACCACGCGCATCAACGAGCGCATTCCCCGCATCGCAGTCTGACTCGGGTTCCTATTGCTGGGAATTCTCGTCCAGCGAGGTTATCTGCAGCTTGCTCAGGCGGTATCGCAGGGAGCGGAAGCTGATGCCCAGCAGCACGGCCGCGTCCTTCTTGCGGCCCTGGGTTCGCCGCAGCGCTTCGGTCAGTAGCCTGGTCTCCACATCGGCCAGCACGTCGTCGAGGGAGGTATTCTCCTCGGGGAAGGTGATCCCCGAGTGCCGCCCCAGCCCCGAGGCACCCAGCGCCGCCTCCTGCAGGTTGGGCGGGAGCAGCAACGGCGTGATGATGGCGCCGGCGGCCAGGGCCACACAGCGTTCCACCAGGTTCTCCAGCTCCCGGACGTTCCCCGGATATTCGTGATCCAGCAGGATATTGAGCGTGTCTTCGGAGACCTTGGGTTCGGACACGCCGTACTCCGTGGCGTACTTGGAGATGAAGTGGTTGAGCAACGACGGGATGTCCTCCCGGCGATCCCTCAGGGGGGGCATCTGCAGGGGGATCACGTTGAGACGCCAGAACAGGTCCTCGCGGAATCGACCTTCGGCAACTTCGTGGTCCAGGTCCCGATTGGTCGCGGCGATGATGCGGGCGTCCACCTCCACCTCGTCGAGCCCGCCGACCGCCTTGATCTTGCGTTCCTGGATCGCGCGCAACAGCTTGACCTGGGTGCTGGGGGGTAGCTCGCCGATCTCGTCGAGGAACAGCGTACCCGAATTGGCAGCCTCGAAGAGCCCCTTCTTGTTGGCCACCGCTCCGGTGAAGGCACCCTTCTTGTGGCCAAAAAGTTCACTCTCGATGAGGCTCTCTGGGATGGCGCTGCAGTTGATGCCCACGAAAGGATGATTGGCCCTCACGCCACTGAAATGGATCGCCCGTGCGACCAGCTCCTTGCCCGTCCCGCTCTCGCCGGTGATCAGGACGTTGATGCGATTGTCCTTGACCTTGTCGATGAGCATGAAGATCTGCTGCATGGCCACGGAGGAACCGATGATGTTCTGGTAGTGGTCCCGCTCCTTGAGCTGCTCGCGCAGCAGCTGATTCTCCGCCGCCATGGCCTGCTGCTTGATGGCCTTCTCGACGATCAGCTGCAGCTCGTCGATCTTGAACGGCTTGATGACGTAGTCGTAGGCGCCCTTCTTCATCGCCTCCACGGCCGTATCCGTGGTGCCGTAGGCGGTGATCATGATCACCTCGGTGGTCGGGCTCTCCTGCTTGACCCGTTTGAGCAGCTCCATGCCGTCGATATCCGGCATCTTCAGGTCGGTAATGACCAGGTCGAACTCGTGCCGTTCCACGAACCGCAAGGCGTCCCTCGCGGAGGCGGCCGCCTTCACCGTGTAGCCAGCGCGCTCCAGCATGATGGTCAAGAACTGGCGCACGCTGAGGTCGTCGTCGACGACCAGGATCCGCCCATTCGAGCTCATGCCATCCTCCTAGACGTCCATCTCGACCGTCGCGATATTGACGCCATCGTGTCCCTCACGGAGCCTCACCGGGAACAGGACCTCGAAGGTCGTCCCCCGGCCCTCGACGCTCTCTACCTCGATGTGACCCTGATGATCCTCGATGATCTGCTGGCTGATAGCCAGCCCCAACCCCGTCCCCCCGGACCGGCGGGTGAAGAATGGGTCGAACACCCGCTTGCGCACCTCCTCGGTCATCCCCTTGCCCGAATCGGAGACCGTCACCCGCAGCATCTCGTAGTTGTTCGGGCTGCTCGATACGATCCGCTCCCCGCGGATACGCAATACGCCGCCGTTGGGCATGGCCTGGAAGGCGTTGTTGATGAGGTTCCAGAAGACCTGCTTGATGCGATCGCGATCGGCCAGGATCTCCGGCGTGTAGCTGAATTCCTCATCGATCTTCAGGTCTGGATGGGTGTGGCCGTTCTTGCGCAACAACGCGAGGGTCTCGGAAATGCACTCGTCGACGCGGACGGGTGCCTTCTCCAGCGGCCGGCGCCGGGCCACGCCCAGGAAGTTGCTCACCAGGCCGTTGAGCCGGTCCGCCTCCCGTACGATGATCTGGGTCAGCCTGCGATCGCTCTCTTCGATCTCGGCGTCCGTTCCGAGCAACTCGGCGGAGCCGGAGATGGCGGCCAGCGGATTGCGGATCTCATGGACGATCCCCTGGGCCAGCTTCCCCACGTCGGCCATGTGCCGTGCCCTCTCCAGCCGCTCTTCCATGCCCCGTACCCGAGTGCGGTCCTCAAAGGTGACCACCTTGCCGACAGGTATCCCTTGGCGGTTACGCAACGGCGAGACGGCGAACCGCAGGAAACGCCGCTCGCTGTTGGGGAGCTTGACGCTAGCCTCCCAGGAGTGGCCGTCCGCGATCCAGGAGGGCGCAGCCTCTCCGGTCGTTGCTCCCGTCTGGCTGAACTCCAAGAAGTCCGCGATGCCGGGGAAGAGTGTGGTGATGGGTAGTTCCAGTGCATCCTGGGTATCGAGTCCCGTGATCCGCCGGGCCGCCCGGTTGAACGAGGAGATCTGCCCATCCTCGTTGAGCGTGAGGATCCCGCTGCCGATGTTCTCGATGATGTTGGCGTGCAGCTCACGCAATGCGGCCAGGTCGACGCCCGCCCGGCGCAACGCTTGCTGGCTCTCGCGCAGCCGCTCGGAGAGGGTCCCGGACAGCCAGGCCACCAGGTAGAACCCCATCAGCTGGACCGTCACCTGGCTGACCCGGAACAGGAAGCCCGGCCCTTCGCTGGAATCCAGCGGCTCGATTCCCGAGCGCAACGACTCGAATCCCAGCATCGGCAGCGCCAGGACCGATAGATAGAACACGGTCACCATGCTGGCGACGAGCAGGGCTCCCCGGGTGCTGAGGATGAGGCCCGCTCCCAGGATCACGAAGATGTAGAAGAACGAATAGAGGCTCTCACCCGAGCCGGTGAACGCCACCACCACGGTGATGCACAACACGTCCAGAAGGAACTGGGAGTACGCAAAAAACGAGGTATCGCGGATGCGGTCAAGACGCCCGGCGAAGACGGCGGTGATGGCGTAGGTCACCGCAAAAAGCGGATAGAACAACGGCAGCACGCCCACATGCATACGCATGCGGAACAACAGCCAGGTGGCCAACCCGAACAGGATCGTCACCACGACCAGGCGCAGGAGAAGGTACGTTCTCAGGCGTCCCCGCTGCTGGTCCAGGGTATCGGGGAGAGTACGGCTGGGCTTCTGGGGCGTCGTCGCTCTACCCGGAAAGGGCCGAGGCGGCCTTGAACATGGGCAAGTACATGGCCACCACGAAGAAGCCGATGGTTCCACCCAGTCCCACGAGCATGATGGGCTCGAGGACCGACGTGAGGGCGCCTACCGCCGTCTCCACCTCTTCGTCGTAGAAATCGGCGATCTTGCCGAGCATGGTGTCCAGCGCACCGGTGGCCTCACCGACGGAGATCATCTGGCACACCATCTGGGGGAAGACCTTGGCCTCTGCCAGGGGATCCGCGATGGTGCGGCCTTCGGAGATGCTCTCCCTGGTCTGCATCACCGCCTCTTCGATCACCTTGTTACCTGCGGTCTTGGAGCAGATCTCCAGGGCGTCGAGGATGGGTACACCGGATGAGATCATCGTCCCGAGGGTGCGGCAGAACCGGGCCACCGCGATCTTGGTCATGAGGTCGCCCAGCACGGGTAGCCGCAGGGACAGGTTGTCGACCATGTAGGCGATCTTCGGGTGCTGTGTGGCGACCTTGATCAACACGATCACCCCCACGATCGCCAGGAAGATCACCACGAAATACTTGACGAACACATTGCTGGCGGTCACCAGGATCTGCGTCGGCAACGGTAGCGACTGCCCCATCTCCGCGAACAGCTTGGAGTACATGGGGACGACCTTGACCAGCAGCAGCACGACGCAGCCAATGGTCACGACCATCACCACCGCCGGGTAGGCCATGGCTCCCTTGACCTGGCGCTTGAGCTTCTCGTTCTTCTCGATGTAGGCCGCGAGACGGTTGAGGATCGTGTCGAGAATACCGCCGACCTCGCCGGCGGCCACGAGGTTGACGTACAGCTCGTCGAAGGTCTTGGGGAACTTGCGCAGCGCGTCGGCGAAGGTGGCGCCCGACTCCACCGTCTCCTTGATGGAGGTCAACTGCGTGCGGAACGCCGGGTTCTGGGCCTGCTGGGCCTGGATGTCCAGACACTGCACCAGAGGCAGACCGGAGTCGATCATGGTGGCGAACTGGCGCGTGAAGATCACCAGGTCTTTGCGGCTGACGCCGGACATGAAGCCGGGCATCTTGATCTCGGCGCTCATCAACCCGGCCTTCTTGACCTCGGACGGGGTGATCTGCATCTGCTTGAGCTTGTTGAGGGCTGCCTGCTCGTTATCGGCTTCGACCTTGCCCTTTTTCACGTCGCCGCTAGCTGTCTTGCCTTCGTAGGTAAACGTTGGCATCTGTCACCTCCGCCATGGACAGGGCACACTACTGCTCAGAGGTTCAGCTTATTGCACTTCCCGCGCAATCGCCAGCCTGAACAGCTTTTACGGGTGTTTCACACCCCTGCTTGCCTGTCTCTTTTTCTGCGTCTTCTCGTTCCCTCAGATTCAGCTACTTCTTCTTGTCATGTTTCAGGCCGCGAGCCTTGATGTCCTTCTGCGCACCGGTCTCCGGTGGATCGATGCCAGCCTTGACCATCATCGCGGTCATCTCGTCCAGATCGGTGCAACGGCGGAAGACCATCTCGTAATCGATCTTGTTCTCGAGGAAGAGATCCAGCAGGCACTGGTTCATGGTCTTCATGCCGGACTTGGACTGGCCCGCCTGCATGGCGTTGTAGATCATGTGGACCTTCTCGTCGCGGATCATGTTGCGGATGGCCACGTTGGGGACCATCACCTCCGCAGCGAGAACACGGCCGCTGCGCCCCTTGCGCGGTAGGAGCTGCTGGCACAGCACACCCTCGAGTACGTAACTCAGCTGGGCACGGACCTGGGGCTGCTGGTACGGCGGGAACACGTCGATGATGCGGTTGATGGTCTGGACCGCCGAGTTGGTGTGCAGCGTGGCGAACACCATGTGGCCGGTCTCCGAGACGTTCAGCGCCGCTTCCATGGTCTCCTGGTCGCGCATCTCACCGATGAGCACGACGTCGGGATCCTGACGCAGGACGTACTTGAGTGCCTTGGTGAAGGATTTGGTGTCGGTGCCGATCTCCCGCTGATTGACCAGACCACGGCGGTGCCGGTGCAGGTACTCGATGGGGTCCTCGATGGTGAGGATGTGCCCGGAGAAGCTGCGGTTGATCAGGTCGATCATCGCCGCCAACGTGGTGGATTTGCCGGAACCCGTGGGGCCCGTGACCAGCACCAGACCGCGGGGCTTCTCGGTGAGGTCGGCGACGATCTCGGGCAGGCCCAGTTCCTTCATGTCCGGGATGCGGTAAGGGATGGTGCGGAATGCGCCGGCCACCGCTCCCTTCTGGATGAAGATGTTGGAACGGAACCGGCTGAGCCCGCGGATGCCGAAGCTGAGGTCCAGCTCCTTGTTCTCCTCGAACTTCTGCCGCTGGGTGTCCGTGAGGATCGAGTAGCACAGCTCCTTGGTCTCCGCAGGCGAGAGCGGATCGGCCTTGACCGGGGTCAGGTCGCCGTCGATGCGGAGCTGGGGTGGGGTGCCGGCGGTGACGTGCAGATCGCTCGCCCCGCGGTCGATCATACTCTTGAGCAACTGATGCAGCGTAATCATGGGGTCAATCCGTAGCTGTCATGCGCACGACCTCATCCATGGATGTGGCGCCAATTTTGAGCTTGTTCAACGCGGCCATGCGCATGGTGATCATGCCCTGGCGAACCGCTTCCCGTTTGAGCTCGAGGGTGGATGCGCCGTTGAGGATGAACTCACGCAGCTCCTCGCTGATGGGCATGATCTCGTAGCAGGCGATGCGGCCCTTGTAGCCGGTGTTGTTGCAGGTGCGGCAGCCCGCCCCCTTCATCACGTTGTACTCCCCCGTATCCTCGGGCTTGACGCCCAGGTCGAGCAGCGCCTGCTCGTGGACCTCGTGAGGTTCGGCGCAGTCCACGCACACCTTGCGCACCAGGCGCTGGGCGCCGATGAGCAGCACGGAGCTGGCCACCAGGAACGGCTCGATACCCATGTTGAGCAGGCGGCTCACCGAGCTGGGGGCGTCGTTGGTATGCAGCGTGGAGAGCACGAGGTGGCCGGTGAGGGCAGCCTTGATGCCGATCTCGGCGGTCTCGAAGTCCCGGATCTCACCGACGAGGATGATGTCCGGGTCCTGCCGCAGGAAGGAACGCAACGCCGCGGCAAAGTTGAGCCCGATGTCGTCGTGCATCTGCACCTGGTTGATGCCGAACAGGTTGTACTCCACCGGATCCTCGGCCGTGGAGATGTTCGTCGTGCTCTTGTTGAGCTCGGAGAGCACCGAGTACAGCGTCGTGGTCTTACCGGAGCCGGTGGGGCCGGTGATGAGGATCATGCCGTAGGGCTGGTAGATGGCCTCGCGGAACGTCTCGAGCACCTTCTCTTCGAAGCCCAGCTTGGTCATGTCCAGCTGCAGGTTGGATTTGTCGAGCAGTCGCAGGACGATCTTCTCGCCCCACATCACCGGCAACACGGACACGCGGAAGTCCATCTCGCGGTTGCGGCCCAGCTTGAGCTTGATGCGGCCGTCCTGGGGCAGCCGCCGCTCGGCGATGTCCAGGTTGGACATGATCTTGAGGCGTGAGGTGATGGCGTCCTTGAGCTTGTAGGGCGGCTTCATCACCTCGTAGAGCATGCCGTCGATGCGATAGCGGATGCGGAACGACTTCTCGAAGGGCTCACAGTGGATATCACTGGCGTTCTTGCGGATGGCGTCCATCAGCACCAGGTTGACCAGCTTGACGACGGGGGCGTCGCCGGCGGACTTCTCCAGGTCGAGGAGGTTGAGGTCCTCCTCCTCTTCATCGCCGAAGTCCACCTCTTCCTCGTCGAAGTCATCCATCACATCGTCGAAATCGAAGGACTGGGTGTAGTACTTCTCCTCCGCCTCGGCGATGGCTTCCTCGGACGCGACCACGACCTCGACGTTGTAGCCGGTGAGGAACTTGATGTCGTCGATGGCGAAGATGTTGGACGGATCCGCCATGGCCACGATGAGCGTGGAGCCGGTGCGGTTGATGGGGATGATCTGGTGTTTCTTGACCACTTCGCGGGGGACGAGCTTGATGATCTCGCGATCGATATCAAAATCGGCCAGATTGATGGACGGAACGCCGTACTGCTTGCTCAAGAAGGCGGTGAGCTCGTTCTCTTCGAGGAATCCGAGCTTCGTCAGTTCTGCGCCCAGCCGGCTCCCGGACCGTTTGGTCTCGTCCATGGCCTGCTGGAGCTGCAGTGGCGTGATCAGTTTTTCGCGAACGAGGAGTTCGCCGAGTCGACCGGAATCCTGAGCCATTCGAGCGATCCCTTGTGTTGGCGTAGCCTGCCAGGGGCGGATTCTCTAGAAATACGTAGGAAATTCTGCAACTTGTCGCGTCTGCCGTCAAGGATGGCCCTGGTCCTCTACGCCACGCTGCCACGGGCTGCTACAATCCACCGTCTGGAGAGGCAAACCATGAAGCGACCGAACCCGAGCAAATTGACCACCGACCCCAAGCGGGTCAACCCGCTCAAGGCCATCGTCTGCGACGTGGATGGCACCCTGACGGACGGTTCGCTGTTGCTGGGTCGCATGGGGGAAGAGTTCAAGCAGTTCAACGTGCACGACGGCCTGGGTATCACCATGGCGATCCGCGCCGGGCTGAAGTTCTTCTTCCTGACCAGCCGGCCCTCGGCAGCGACCCATACGCGGGGGCAAGAACTGGGCATCACCGGGATCCAGGTGGCCGACGGTTCCAAGGCAGCGGCCCTCGAAGATCTCCTCGTCAGCCACAATCTGACCAAGAAGGAAATCTGCTACATCGGCGACGACCTCACCGATCTGGTGCCGGTGCGCACCGCGTTGCTGGGGGTGGCGGTGAGTGACGCCCACGCCGAGGTGCGGGAGGCCGCCGATCTGATCTGTACCCGCCCGGGCGGGCACGGCGCAGTGCGGGAGGTCATCGAGCTGATCCTGCAGGTCCGCGGCGACTGGGAGCGGATCGTCCAGCAGATGGATCCGGAATTCGAAGGCACGATGTAGGCGAGCGGCCCCGTCAGACCCGTTCGAAGTTGCAGTTGAGCACGTTGCACGTCCGTTTACAGTGCTCGATCTCATAGCGGCGCCGCATGGTCTTGGGCCGGTTCCACAGCCACGGCAATGGCGTCCGCAACGCGTTGCCCACCGGCTCCATCCAGAAGCACAGCAGCACGTTGCCGTAAGGATCCATCGAGATATCCGAGTGGCCGGCGTTGCAGGTCAAGCCGTTGGCGGTGACCGGCGCCGCGAAGTACCCCTTGAGCGCCTCCAGCTGCCCCTCCTGATTGCACACCGAGCCCCCGCGCCGGCGCACATCCGCCAGCATGTCCAGGGTCTCGTTGAGCAGGGGCAAATCCTCCTCCCTCGGCAGCAGGTCCGTGTCGTGGATCCAGGCGTCCTGGTAGGGCTTGCCGAAGGGGTGGAACAGGGGCTGGATGATCAGATAGAAGCCCTTGCGCTCGGCCATCGCCAGCAGCCCGGGGATCTCGCCGATGTTGTGCCTGTGGAGCACCACCGCCAGGATCTTGCGGATGCGCTGGAGCGGCTCCAGGTGGCCGATGGCGGCCGTGGCCCGGTCGAAGGTGCCCTTGCGGCCCCGCATCCGGTCGTGGGTCTCGGCCCGGATGCCGTCCAGGGAGATGAAGATCTCCTGTAGGCCCACGTCCTCAAGCGTCCTGGCCAGCTCGGCGGTCAGCAGGACACCGTTGGTGTTGGAGGTCACGGTGAAGCCCAGGCCCGCCGCATGCCGGACCAGATCGACGAAGTCGCGCCTCATCAACGGCTCGCCGCCGGAAAAGTTGAGGTCCACCGGCCCGGCCCAGGCGGCCATCTGGTCGAAGACGCCACACCATTCATCGAACGCCAGCTCCCGGCCCGGTTTGCGCTTCCAGATGTCGCACATCGTGCAGGGCAGGCAGCACCGCTCCGTCAACGAGACGTGGAGCTGGCGGGGTTTCTCCGCCACCCTCGACCAGCGCAGCCGTTGACCGAGGGTTTCAGCCATCGTCCCCTCCATCGACGAGGAACGGCAGGCCGGTGGCCTGACCGAACTCGTAGAGGCTGTGATTGAAGCAACGGTCGAGGCAGCCCCGCTCGAAGATCTGCTGCCGGACCTCCCGGGCTCGGGGTGAGGTCAACAGCTCCTCGAGCGAGTGCTCCAGTACCGATCCCACGGCCATGTCCTCGATGCCCCACACGCAGCAGGGCACCAGCCGGCCCCGGTGATCCACACCGAACTGCTCCACCAGGCCCAGGCACCGTACCCGATCCCGGCGCCCTTCCAGGTACTCGCGGCCGTACTCGTAATAGGCGGCGTGTTCCCGCCGCTGGGGTTCCCGCTCCATCACGGTGGTCACGGCCTCGCGGTAGGCCGCCCGGCCCCGCTCGTCCCGGATCCCCAGCTCGGGGTGCCCGTTCACGGGCCAGAAATCGAAGGCGGCCCCCAGGGCGGTCGCCCGCTCGTGTACCGCCGCCAGCTCGTGGACGTTCTCGCCGGTGACGACGAAGTAGACGTTGACCGCGATATCGGTATCGGCCAGCAGGCGCTCGATGCCGGCCCAGGCCTTGGCGGCGGTGCCTTCGCGCCCGCGCAGCCGGTCGTGGGTGGCGTCCAGGCCGTCGATGGAGACGGAGATGGAATGGGGTGGATGGCCGGCCAGCTTGCGGATACGGCGGTTGATCAGGGTGCCGTTGGTCGTCACGTTGACGGCCAATTCGCGGTCCCGCGCCCGGTCGATGATGTCGTACAGATCACGCCGTAGCAGCGGCTCGCCGCCGGTGAGGACGAGCGTGCGCACGCCCACACCTTGCGCTTGATCGATGACGGCATGGATCGCCCGGGCGGGCAGATCGTCGCGGTACTTCCAGTGGTCGCAGAACTGGCAGCGCAGGTTGCAGCGCCGGTTCAGCAGGACGATGGCCGTGCGCGGCTTGGTCCAGGTGGGGGTCTGGGGCAGGTGGTCGACGAGGGCCTGTTCCAGATCGATCGCCCGATCCTCGGCCGGCGCCTCCGGGCGCGAGAACCCCTCCCCCGGCCTCCACCGACGACGGATCTTGCTCGCCTGCCGCGACTCCCGGTCGTCGATCCCCCCTGAGCGGTCCTCGCCCCGTCCCTTGCCGCGGTACAGGTCCACATAGGCCCGGCAGACCGGATCCCAGTCGTAGCGCAGGGCAAAATCCGCCGCACGGGCGGACATACGCTGGGCGGCCTCCGGGCTGGCGATGAGCTGGCGCACACGGCCACAGAAATCGTCCCAGTTGCCGTCGGCGACCAGGGCCATCTCCACGCCATCCTCCACCCGCAGCCCCTCGGCCCCCTTGTGGGTGGAGACGGTGGGTACGCCGGCGGCCAAATACTCCAGGATCTTCAGCCGGGTCCCACCGCCGGCCAGCAAAGGCACGACGCACAGGTCGGCGGCGGCGATGGCGGCGGGCAGGTCGTCGATGACGCCGGTGTAGTGCATCCAGGGGTGGGCATATTGCTCCGGGGGGTGCATGCCCGCGGCCACCACGCGTACCTCGGGTCCCTCCCGCTGGAAGCGGGGCAGGATCTCCTCGGACAGCATGCGCACGGCGACCGTGTTGGGTTCGTAGTGCAGGGTGCCGTGGAAGAACAGCAGCGGCACGCCGGGGGGTACGGACGCCTCCTCGCGCAGCTTGGCCGGGGCCGCCCGGCGGAAGGCCATCACGTCCACGCCGTGGGGCAGCACGGTAATCTTGTGCCGCGGAATGCCCTCGCCCACCATCTGCTGCCGGTCCACCTCGCTCACCGCGATGACCTCGTCCACCAACCTCAGCAGCATCAACTCCACCTTGCGCAGGCGGTCGATGCGCTCCGGCGACAGCTCCGTGGTGTCCGCCAGCCGCTGCCACTCCACGTTGTGCTGGACGATGCACGAACGGCCCAGGGTAGCGCGGGCGGCCAGCACACATGGGACGGCGAAGCCCGGGAACTCGGCCTGGAAATAGCGGACCCGGTGACGCAGCCCGATGTACAGGGTCCGCAGCCAGAAATCCGGATCCACCATCGGCTGGTAGAGGAAGTGCTCTTCGGGGGGGTACCCGATGCGGAACAGCGCCTGTTCGATGCCGTGCCAGTACTCGGGGACCCCGCGCTTCTCCAGCCACGCCTCGAACTGTGGGGGCATCCGGGTAGCGGCCACCAACCAGTCCGGATAGCGGCACTCCTCGTACCGTCCATCCTTGTAGCGGTGGTAGATCTCCCGGTCGTTGGTGACGATGAAGGCGCCGTTGCAAGCCCGGCTCAGCGATTCGGCCGTGCGGATGATCTTGACCGCCGCACCGTGAACCGTCGGGAACAGATCTCTGCGGGTGACGATGCAGATCCTCATACGGTTCTCGGCCTCTCCGTGACGGCCTGTAGCGTAGCATCTAGGCGGCGGTTTTCCACCGCGAACGGGCCAATTGCGAGCCCTCCGGGCGCGTGCTACGTTCAACTGAATCGCATTTTCTCCGGCAGGGCGGGGCGAGCGGAGTGTGACCTTGTGGCGCGAAGGCGCTGAGATTGCGGACAGAATTCGCGCCTGGGAACGGGGCGAAACGCCTGGACCGTACACCCTCGAGCTGTACCCCACCCTGCGGTGCAACATGCGCTGCGTGTTCTGTGACACCCGGTACCGCGATCCGCGCCGCACCGACGATCTCACCCCGGCGGACCTGCTGCGCGTCGTCGAGCAGGCCGCGGAGATGGACGTGCGGCGGGTCATGTTGCTCGGGGGTGGTGAACCGCTGCTGGCCGAAGCCACCGTACCGCTGCTGGCGTCCATCAAGGGCGCGGGTATGGAAGGGGTGCTCTCCACCAATGGCCTGCTGCTGAACGACCGGACCGCCGCCGAACTCGTGGCGCTGGAATGGGACGAGGTCCAGCTCTCCATGGACGCGGCCGATCCGCGGGTCAACGACTACCTGCGCGGCACGCCGGGGGGGCTGGCCCGGGTCTCCCGCAACGTCTGTCAGCTGAGCGGCCACCGGCGCGTTTCGGGCGGCGGACTGCCCCGCGTCCTGATCCACGCGGTGCTCACCTGCAAGAATGTGCGCGGGTTGGTGCGGCTGGTGGAGATGACTGCGGCGCTGGGTGCCTACCGTCTCAACGTCGACATCCTCATCGCCTACCGGCCCGAACAACGAGCGCTCGCGCTGACGGACGGCGATCTGGATCGCCTGCCCCAGCTGGCCGGCGAGGCCCTCGAGACGGCCCGGCAGCTGGGGATCGAGACCAACATCGACCAGCTCACCGACCCCCGATCGACGCAACGCGGGCAGATGACGTTGCCGGATCAGGGGCCCCGCACCCTGCGCCACGCCCCCTGCCTGAATCCCTGGTACTACATGGTGGTGGACGCGGCCGGTTCGGCCAGCCCCTGCTGCGTCATCACAGCCACCGGCGAAGACGTGCGCGGGCCGGGGCTCAGGGAAACGTGGGAACGCGGGCCCCTGTTCAGCGAGCTGCGCGCATCGATGATCGACAAGCAGCCCCCCGGGCGTTGCCGCGAGTGTTCCCTGTCGATGATCTCCCGCAACGACGAGCTGCGGAGGTTGATCGAAGGGGCATGATCTACCTCAACCTCGAGCTGACGGACCGCTGCAACCTCCGTTGCCAGATGTGTGGCCAGGCCTTCTCCGGCACGGTCCACGACGACGGCCGCAACGACATGGACTACCAGGTCTGGGAGACGCTGCTGGAGGGCATGGCCGATGTCCCCGAGGAGGTCTCCCTGTGTCCCCACTGGCTGGGTGAGCCCACCGTCCACCCCCGCTTCGGGGAGATGGTCCGGCTGGCCTTCCGGCGCAACGGGGGCAACCGGCTGTTCCGTCACTTCAAGCTGCACACCAACGGGGTGCTGCTGGATCGGGATGACGGCATCGCCAACCTGCTGGACTGCGCCGGGCGCACGGACCAGGAGCCGGACACCTTCCAGTTCGCGCACTTCAGCCTCGACGCCCACGACCCGGACGTCTACCGGCAGGTCAAGGGTGCGGCCACCGGTCCGGCGGCTCGGGCCAACATCCTGGAACTGCTCCGCCTGCGCCAGCAACGTGATCAGGCCTGGCCCAAGGTCACGCTGGCCTTCGTGGTCATGCCCGAAAACCACCACGACGCCAGGCCATTCCTGGAGTTCTGGAGTCGCACGCTCGAGGAAGCGGGTGGCCCGTTCCAGGTGACCAGCGACTGGCCCGCCGCCGGCCAGGACGCCATCTACTTCCGGCGCCTCAACTGGGACGACCAGGATGGGGCGGACCGCCTGCACCGCCGGGTCCTCGCCGAGCTGGGGCTTCCCCCGCACCCGGGTGATTCGGGCGACGCGCCGAGGAGTTTCTGACCGTGAGTGACGATCGCCGACCACCCTGCGCCGGCCTATGGGAGACCCCCACCGTGCACGTCAACGGAGACCTCACCACCTGTTGCCTGGACGATCACCTGCGCAACCGCCTGGGCAACCTGGCCGAATCGACCCTGGCAGAGCTGTGGTACGGGAAAACGATCGAGGCCTGGCGGCTGGCGCAGATCGAAGAGCGGTTCGAGGACTCGGGTCCTTACTGCACTTCCTGCAACTGGCGGTCGGCAGGAGTGTATCCGCCGGACGCGATCCGGAGGTACCTTGTCAAAAGAGGTACTCGTTAGATGGTCGGGCCGGCAGATAGACGAAAACATCCCCGACAGCGACGGCTGATCAACGTCATCGTCGAGCTCCGCGGCAAGGCCGTGGAAGCCACCATTCTCGATCTGGGGGACAAGGGCGCCTACCTGGCCACCACGGCCCCGGTAGCCGTGGGTGACGAGCTCCGCCTTCGCTTCCGCCGGCTGAGGGACTCGGTGCTGGTGGAGACCATGGCCACGGTCCGTCACGTCATCGGCGTCGGCCATCCCATGCAACCCCAGCGCGGTTGCGGGGTCGAGTTCGAGCAGCCCCTGCCGCTGTTGCCGCCTGCCGGTGGGGAGAGCGGCGTTTTCCCGGCCATCGAGCCCAAGAAGGCCGTGGCACCCACGCGGATCTTGACGGACACCGAGCAGATCGCTCTCGGCCCGCGGGAGAGCCGCCACATCAAGCAGATGGACGTCACGTTCATCCTGCACAGCGGGCACCAAAAAGAAGAATCCGGGCAGGTCATCAACGTCAGCCGCGGCGGGCTGTTCCTGGCCACGAACGTGTCCCTGCCGCACAACACGGTCTTCACCATCGAATTCGATGGCCTGACCATCGACGGCCGGGTCAAATCGCTGCTCGTCCAGGCGCAGGTCATCTGGCATTCCCGTGAAAATCCAGGCCGCAAGCTGCCCCCGGGCGTCGGCTGCAGCATCATCGGCTTCCCGTCCGAGGGCGGCCAGAAACGCTGGCAATCCTTCTTGCGCGCACTCCTCAAGGTCGGCAACCCCCTGTTCGAGATGAAGTAGCTCCACCGGCCCGACGGCCACCGGAGCGCGTCCACGTTCTCGGGTACAATGATCCGCGCCGACCGCGAACCGGTTGGTCACGAGAGGAAACAAAACGTGTCGGACACTCAACCGATCGCACGGAAGATCAAGGGCGAGACGATCCTCATCACCGGAGGGGCCGGGTTCATCGGCACGCGGCTGGCCCAATGGCTGGTGGAGCGCAACCGGATCGTCGTCCTGGACAACCTCCATCGGGACTCCCTCAAGGACCAGCCCGAGCTACGCGACCATCCCAACCTGGAGTTGATCCAGGGGGACGTGCTGGACCAGCACTCGGTGAACCGGGCCATCCGGGGCGCCACCGTGGTCATCCATTGTGCCGCCATCGCCGGCGTCGACACGGTGCTGGCCCAGCCCACCAAGACCATGCGGGTCAACATCATCGGCACCTACAACGTGCTGGAGGCCGCCGTGGCCGTGGAGGGGGTCAAGCGTTTCATCGACTTCTCAACCTCCGAGGTGTTCGGCGCGTATGCCTACAAGGTGCGGGAAGGGGACGTGACTTCCCTGGGCGCCGTGGGCGAGGCTCGCTGGACCTACGCGGTGAGCAAGCTGGCCACCGAGCACATGGCCCACACCTATTACCGGGAGTTCGGCCTGCCCACCGTGGCCATCCGGCCATTCAACATCTACGGCCCGGGCCAGGTGGGCGAAGGGGCCATCCACCACTTCATCCTGCGTGCGTTGCGGGACGAGGAGCTGACGATCCACAACGACGGGTCTCAGATCCGGGCCTGGTGCTACATCGACGACATCGTCGAGGCGGTGCTGCGGTCCATCGATTTTGACAAGGCCATCGGCCACTCCTTCAACATCGGCAATCCCCGCAGCACGCTGACGATCTACAACCTGGCGCGTGAGGTGGTCCGGCTGGCCGGCTCCAAATCGGAGATCAAGCACATCCAGTGGGATCACCCGGACGTGGAGCTGCGCATCCCCGACGTGGAGAAGGCGCGGCGGCTGCTGGGTTTCGAGCCCCGGATGGACCTGGAAGAGGGGCTGGAGAAGACCATCGCCTGGTACCGGGAACAGATGTGATGAGTGACGGTGGCGCAAAGCGGGTCCCGCTGGCCAGGCCCTGGACGGGGGACGCGGAGGCCAAGGCGGTCGCCAAAGTGCTGGAGGGGGGCTGGCTGACCCAGGGGCCGGAGGTCGCCACCTTCGAGCGGAATATCGCACGGGCCGTGGGCTCCGAGCACGCCATCGCGGTCAATTCGGGCACGGCCGCCATCCACATGGGCCTGGCGGCCCTCGGCCTGCCGCCGGGGCGTGAGGTCGTGGTACCGGCGTTCACCTTCCCGGCCACAGCCAACGCCGTGATGCTGTGCGAGCTGGTGCCCGTGGTGGTGGACGTCGATCCCCGGACCTACAACATGGATCCCGAGGCGCTGGCCGGTGCGGTCACCGGGCGCACCGGAGCCATCATGCCGGTCCACCAGTTCGGGCTGATGGCCGACATGGAAGCCATCACCGCCGTCGCCCAGGCCCATGACCTGGCGGTGGTGGAGGACGCGGCCTGTGCCATCGGCGCCCGCTCGCCAGCGGGTATGGCCGGCACCATCGGGCGGGCCGGGTGCTACAGCTTCCACCCGCGCAAGGTCATCACCTGCGGCGAGGGGGGCGCGGTGGTCACCGACTCCCGGCCCGTGGAGGCGGCGGTGCGGCGGTTGATCAACCACGGCATCGTCACCGGCGACGGCGGCGCCACCTTCACCGGCCCCGGCTACAACCTGCGGCTGCCGGACATCCTGGCCACCATCGGCGTGGTCCAGCTGGAGCGGCTGGGGGAAAACCTGGAGCGGCGCGGGCGGCTGGCGGCGCGCTACGACGCGCAGCTGGCGGATATGGACGGCATCAGCCCACCGCTGGTCCCTGCGGGGTACACCCACACCTACCAGACCTATGCCGCGCTCCTGGATACGGACGTGGATCGCGCCACCGTGATGCGCTTCCTGTTCGACCGGGGCGTGGAGAGTTCCATCGGTGCCCACCCGTTGCACCGCCTTCCCTATCTACAAGACGCCTGTGCCGGGCGCACCTTCGAAGGCGCCGACCGGGCCGCCGACAGCGCCCTGTGTTTGCCGTTGCACCCGGAGATGACAGAAGACGAGGTGGACCGGGTCATCGAGACACTGGAACAGGCGCTTCTTTAGTTCCACCTCCTCGTGACGCCTTTCCGCACGCTCCCGCGTGCTCTCCTTTTTCATTCCTCGCCGCGATGATTCTCGTCGCGACGTCCCTCCCGGGCGGTTCACGCCCCTCCCTCTCTTCCCTCAACTCCACTGACCCACTGTGTTACTACTGTGATACACTCCCTTCATGATCCGCGGCCTACGCATCGACCCAACCTCCGCTACCCCCATCTGGAGCCAGATCGAGGACGGCCTCCGCCGCCTGGTCTCCTCCGGTGCTCTGGAGGCCGGCGCCCCCGTGCCGTCCGTGCGTGAACTGGCCCGCGAACTCCGCATCAACCCCGCCACCGTCTCCAAGGCCTACCGCCACCTGGCCCGGGACGGCGTGCTCACCGTGCGCCGGGGGGACGGCACCTACGTGTCGGACACGCCCCCCCGAGGTCCCGGCGGCCCAGCGGCGCGAGGCGCTGCGCGAGGCCGCCGACGCCTTCGCCGCCCTCGCCGCCACCCTCGGCGCCTCCGAGCAGGACACCCGACGGGAGCTAGAACGGGCCTGGAAGGCCCAACAAACCACGAAGAAGGTGACCCATGAGTGAGACTCCCGCCCCCCTGTGCACGGCGGAGCAGATCACCGTCAAGTACGGCAAGATCACCGCCTGCGACGCCGTCACCTTCGGCGTGGAGCCCGGCGCCGTCTACGCCCTGCTGGGCCGCAACGGCGCGGGCAAGTCGTCGCTGGTCCGCTGCCTGCTGGGCCAGCAAAAACCCAAGGCCGGCCACGCCACCCTGTTCGGCAAGAACGCCTGGAAGACCCGCGCCAAGGCCATGGAACGCACCGGGGTCGTGCCCGAGCGCCCGGACGCCCCCCCGGCCATGACCGCCCCCCAGCTCGCGAAGTTCTGCTCCAAGCTCTACCGCAACTGGGACCACGCGGGCGTCGCGCAACGCCTGGAGCGCTACGCCATCCCCCCCAAGGTCCCCTTCGGCAAGCTCTCCCGCGGCCAGGCCCAGGAGGTCATGCTGGCCCTGGCCCTGGGGCACCACCCGGATCTGTTGATCCTCGATGACCCGACGCTGGGCCTTGATGCAGTGGCCCGTAAAGGACTGGTCGAGGAACTCATCGGCGAGTTGGCCGACCGGGACACGACCGTTTTATTGACGACACATGATCTGGCGGGTTTCGAGGGGATTGCCACGCACGTGGGGATCCTTCAGGTGGGGCAGCTGGTGGTGAACGAGGATCTGGAGGGGTTGAAGGGCCGATTCCGGCGGCTGCGCTACCGGGTGGTCGGGGAGTGTGTGGACGCGGATCCGGTGGGGTTCGACTGCGGCCCGGTGCGGGTCGTGGGCCAGGACGTCGAGGCGGTGGTGACCGATTTCGACGAGGAGCGCTTCGCGGCCTTCGGGGGGGAGGAGCGCATCGAGGACCTGGAACAGGAGTCCATGTCGCTGGAGGAGATCTTCATTGCGGTGGGGGGGGGGGAGCGGGACTGATGCGGGGGTTTCTTGCGATTGCCTGGCGGGAGGTGGCGGAGCGGAGGATGGTATTCGTTGCCATGGCGTTGGCAGCCACGTTCCCTTTCCTCTTTCCGTTGTTCCTAGGCGCCCTGGGTGACGTGTTGATTGAGGTGCGCGGCATGACCTCGGTCGTCGTCTTGGTGGTTGCTTCCTGGGGATTGTCCGTGATCCTCGGCGCGACCCTCTTCGATGGCTCCATGAAGAACCGTCTGGGATTCCACTTCTCGCGCCCGGTAGACGGCCTGGTGCTCTGGTCTGGCAAGCTATCCGGCGCGGTCATCTTGGTCACAGGGAGTGCCGCCGTATTGATGGTCCCGACCTACCTGGCAGCGGCGATCTGCTCACGCATGGATACGATGCCCGGTTATCTGACGACTCTGGCTATCATCCTATCGGCGTCGTTTTGCATGCCATTCTTTCATGTACTCGCCGTCGCCATTCGATCGCGCTCTTCATGGCTGCTACTGGACATACTCGGACTGCTGGTGACCGGACTGCTCCTTTCTCCATCGCTCGTTCGTATGTACGCGATCGGAGCCGAGGTTCCAATCCTCTTTTCACTGGGCTTTCTCGGGGTCATGGTCGTCTCTGGCTCCGTCTTCGCGAGCATGTCCGCGGTCAGGATTGGGCGCACTAGCCGACGGGCTGCTCACAGGATTGCATCCATCAACGTGGGCGTCTCCCTTGTCCTCGGGGTGCTCGTCATCAGTGGATACACCGTGTGGGTCATTGGAGATCCAGAATTCGAGGATCTGACCGAGTTCCGAGTACGAGACGTTTCAGGTGACTGGCTCGCCGGAAGCGGCACCGCCCGTGGATCTCACGGGTTGTTCGTCTACCACCTCGAGGATGGTTCATTCCACAAGTTGAGCCCCCAGTCACGCTCCACCCGATTCAGTCCATCCATCTCCGATTCCAGAATCGCCGTATCGGCCGATAGTGATCTGGGCTATCTGAATAAGGAGATACTCATCTACGATCTGCATAACGGCGCCCCACCACACCTCACTGTCAGCCTGGAACGGACATCCCCGGATTGGTTTTCCTTGTCCCCCAGAGCAGGCTATCTGGCCGACATTTCAGACGGATATCTGACCATTTACAACATCGACGATCCAGATGATGAACGCGTGACACAGATTTACGGGAATAATGAGTCCTTCCGCGCATTCTTCGTGGATGAGGGCCACCTACGGATCTATCGCTTCAGCAGAAAAAAAGGCCATCCTGGCCCTTTCGACGCCCTCGAATATGATATTCGAAGTGATTCTCTCCAGACTCTTTGGACCATGGCAGACGTCGAGCCCCGGCCTCACTTGAGTATTGACGTCTCCGGAGATCACCTCCTGTTCTCGAATTCTCCCAGGGGGGTAGACGGTTAGCGCCTCCTGCCACAAGATGTAGGGGTGAGCCATCCT
>CAZDDH010000084.1:0-33199 GCA_964504165.1 uncultured Rickettsiales bacterium
GCTGGCCTTCTTCTCCTTCTTCTCATCCGCCGTGGCGGCGGCATCCCCGTCCTCGCCCTGCTCTTCCCCGGCGGCCGCGGCAGCTTCTTTCTCCTTGGCCTTGGCCTCGACGTATTTCTGCTGCTCCTTGCTGCCGAACAGTGCCTCCTTGACCTTGCGGGCGACGGTGACGATGTTGGCGTCCGCCTCGCGATAGATGCGGATCTCCACCGACTCCTCGCCGTCGATGTGGCCCACGACCTCCCGCTCCCGGTGGGTCGCCTCCACCGTGGCCAGGTCTCCAAGCCGGGTGGGGGTGCCGTCGGGGCAAGGGATCCGCACCTCGGCGATCTCCTCGGCGCTGACGAACTCGTTGAGGGTCCGGATCAGGTATTCGGTGTCCCCCTCCTTGATCGAACCACCGGAGAGGTTGACGTTCTGCGTCGCCAGCCGGAGGGCCACGTCAGCGACGGTGAGGCCGCGCTTGTCCAGCAGCCCCTGGTCCATCTCGATGGAGATCTCCCGCTCCAGGCCGCCGCGGATCTTCACGGCCGCAACGCCGGGGATGACCTCCAGCCGCCGTCGCACCTGGTCTTCGGCCAGGTGCCGCTGCAGGAACAGGTCCCGCCCGCCGCTGATGGAGACCCGCAAGATGGGATCCAAGCTGGGGTCGTAGCGCAGCAGCATGGGCCGCCGCGTCTCCTCGGGCAGCGTCATCCGCGCCAGCCGCTCCCGCACCATCTGGGCCACCTCGTCCATGTTGGTGTCCCAGTCGAACTCCAGCACCACGTCGCCCAGTTCGGCCCGGCTGATGGAGCCGATCTCCACCAGCGACGGGATGGTCGACAGTTCCTCCTCGAGGGGGCGGCAGACCTGGGTCTCCACCTCTTCGGGGGCGGCGCCGGGGTATTCGGTGCGGACCGTCAGGGTGGGGTAGGTCAGGTCGGGGAACAGGTTGAGGGGCAGACGCGAGTAGGAGACGATGCCGAACACCATCGCGGCGGCGAAGGCCATCGAGATGGCCACCGGACGGTTGACGACGACGGAGTAGATGCCGTTTGCGCTGGGGGTCTCGAGGGCCACGCCAGGCTCCTATTTCTCTACGACGCTGACGAGGGCGCCGTCCTTGAGCGCCGTCTGGCCCATCACGATCACCGGGTCCCCCTCATCGATGCCGCTGGATACCTCCCGCTCGTCCCCTTGCTCCTGGCCTTTGCCCAGGCGTACGCGCACCGCCTTCTCTTCGCGGATGACGTAGGCGACGGGCTCTCCGTCCTCGTAGACGACCGCCCGCTTGGGGATCAGGATCGCCGCGTCGAGGGTAGCCGTGATGACGGCCACGTTGACGAACATGCCCGGCCGTAGCACGGGGGTGTCCTGCTTCACCGCCACGGTGACCTTCACCGTACCGGTGGCGGCGTCCACCGTGGGAGCGATGCGCAGCACCTCGCCGTCCGTGACCAGGTCCGTGAACTCGCTGTTGATGCGGGCGGCCTGCCCCGGCGCCAGATCGGCCAGGTTGCGTTCGGGCAGGTGGATCTCCACCTCCAGCTGTTCCAGGTCCACCACCGCAAAGACCGTCTTGCCCACCGAGATGTTCTCGCCGACCTCGATCTCACGGAGGGAAACGGTGCCGCCGAACGGTGCCCTGATGACCGTGTCGTCCAGGGACGACTGGGCCTGCTCGAAGGTCGTGCGGGCCAGGTCGTGGGCGTGGACCGTCTCGGCCCATTCGTTGTCGGAGATGAAGCCCTTATCGTGCAGGGAGCGCAGGCGCTCCAGGTCCTCCTCGGACTTGGCCAGCGAGGCCCTGGCCCGATCGCGCTCACCCTTTTGCAGGGGATTGTCGATGACGGCCAGGGTTTGGCCCTTGCGGACCGAGGCGCCCTCCTCCACGTTGACCGACCGCACCGTGCCCGAGACCTTGGTGATCAGCGTCACCTGGTGGACCGACTCCACGGTGGAAGAGGACGAGATGGTGCTCTCCAGGTGGCCCTTGCGTGCCGCGGTGGCCCGCACCGGCACCGAACTGGGGCCTTCGTCTTCCGCCGAGTCGTCGTCGGCCGAGTCGTCATCCGGAGGCGAGAATTTGGCGAAGAGCTTCGAGCAGCCGGCCTGTGTGGCCGTCAGCATGCCCAACGCGAGTAGCAGCGCGATCCAGCGAGGGGGCAACATCCACTGTCCTCCACAACGGCCTATCTTACTCGCGAGGGCCTGGTTCTATTTCTTCGCGGACATTAATTTCTTGGTTACGGAGAGGAATGGAATCGAAGGGGAGAGGTCGGGATGAGCGGAGATTCAGCGGGTGGCGGTCATCCGCTTGTGGGCGATCCCGGCCAAGATGGCGTTGAACGAGGCCAGCAATGCACCGATTTCCGTGGTGGTGTTGGCGATACCAAAGCCCATGAAGTAGAGCCGCAGCTGCTGAGTCGCCTCAACCTCCATCAGCGCGCTGCTCATCATGTGGATACCGGCGCTGGTGCCGCTGACACCGATGAGGAAGGTCGCCGCCGTCAGCCCGATGATGAGGCCCATGTAGTTCCGATCCCGGCGGACGAACTGCAGCACATTGCAGGCCAGCGCGGCCAGTGCGAAGGCGATGACGATAAACATGAAAGGTCCACCTACCCTGATAAGTTCCAACATGACTCTATCCTCCAGTGTTCCGGCTGAAGCCGGCGATTGTTGGGTCCGCGCTGTGATTGTCCCATCGCGAACAGTTGCCCGAATGGAGGTACAAGGGGTGTGCCAGAGTTGGCCGAGAATCGTTAACTATCTGTAGATACTGGGGAAAAAACTTGTGCGGCCCTGATCGGGGGGCAGCGGGCGACTCCCGGCGGCGGGCGGTTTGGCAAAATCTTGCACTGCGGTGCAACGGGCCGCCGGGAGCCTGTCATATGATGGCCACTACCGAATGGAGTGGGGTGATCATGGCGGACGAACGGGATCATAGCCGGCCGAAGACGGCCCGCCTGTCGGACGAGGCGTTGCAGCGGATGCGCGCCCGTGCCGGTGGGCTCCAGGAAGGGGAGCGGGTCTCCCTGCTGATCTATCACCGGGACGGCGTGCGTGCGGTGCCGTTGACGCCCGGCCGCCGGCTCACCATCGGCCGGTTCGCCCCTGCGGACCTGGTCATCCGCGACAGCAGCCTATCCGCGGCCCACGCAACCATCGGCCTGGAAGACGGATCGGTGTGGGTGGAGGATCTGGGTTCCACCAACGGGACGCGTGTGGACGGCGAGATCATCGGGCGGGAGAAGGTCGAGCCGGGCATGGAGCTGCAGCTGGGGGCCGTCGTTGCGGCGGTGTTCGTCGCTGGCTCCATGGAGGAGCAGCGGACCGACCTGGTCAGCCACGACCGGCTGATGCGTGAACTTGAAATTGAAGTCGAGCGCGCGCGTGCCTACGGCCGCGAGTGTGCCCTGTTGCTGCTCCAGCACCCCCGCAAGCACGTCAGCAAGTGGCTACCCCGGGTTCGGCCGCTGCTGCGGCCCTTCGAACGAGCCGCGCTGTACAGCACGGACACCATCGAGATCCTGTTACCGGAGGCGACCGCGGCGGACGTGCGCAAGAAGGCCGAAGCAGCGCTCGAGATCGGCGTTCGCGGCGGCGGCGCGGTGTTCCCGGCCCACGCGACGACGGCTGAGGAGATGGTCGATGCGGCCCGCAGCGCCCTGCAGTCCACCACCAGGACGGACCGCATACGGCTGGCCGGGGAGGGCGAGCCGGACGTGCCGGGGGCCCGCCCCATCGTCCGTTCGGCCGCCATGCAGCAGGTGTTCAACACCGTGGGCCGGCTGGCCACATCGGTCATTCCGGTGCTGATCCTGGGGGAGACCGGCACGGGCAAGGAGGTGCTGGCCAGGGCGGTCCACGATGGCGGACCTCGGCGGGGGAATCCGCTGATCTCCGTCAATTGCGGCGGGATCCCGCCCCAGCTGGTGGAGAGTACCCTGTTCGGCCACGAGCGGGGCGCCTTCACCGGCGCCGAACGCAAATCGGCGGGGATCTTCGAATCGGCGCAGGGGGGCACGGTCCTCCTCGACGAGATCGGGGAGCTGCCGGCCCCGGCTCAGGCGGCGTTGCTGCGGATCCTCGAGTCGCGGCGGTTCACCAGGGTGGGATCCACGACGGAGATCGAAGCCGATGTGCGGGTCCTGGCCGCCACGCACCGTGATCTGGAGGCCATGTGCGACGACGGGACCTTCCGCCGCGACCTGTTCTACCGGCTGGAGGCCATGACCATCCAGCTGCCGCCCCTGCGGGAGCGACCCGAGGAGGTGGAGCCGCTGACCAAGCGCTTCCTGGCGATGGCCAACGAGACCAACGGCCGCTCCGTCGCCGGCATCGAACCGGCGGCGATGGCGCTGCTGCGGGAGTACCGCTGGCCCGGCAACATCCGCGAGCTGCGCAACGCCATCGAGCGAGCGGTCGTCATCGCACAGGATGATCAAATCACCCGCGACGATCTCCCCCAGCGCGTCCGTCAGATGGCGCCCCCGGCTCCGCCGCCTGAGCAGCCCGGGCCGTCCACGGAGGGCCGGACCTTAAAGGAGGAGCTGCTGGAGCTGGAAGCCCGTCTGATCCTCGCAGCGCTGAAGGAGGCGGGCTGGGATCGCAAGCGTGCGGCCGAGGCCCTGTCCCTGCCGCTGCGCACGCTAGCTCACAAGATGCAGGTGCACGGGATCCGGCGGCGGTCGTATGGGATGGATTACACGAACGAGTGACGGGCGCCCCCCACGTTCAGGGCGCCACGTCCCCGCCCAGCCAGGTCACCGAGATGGTCTCCAGAGTCCCGGCGGCCCCATCCTCCCCGGCCGGCCGGGCCACCTCGAACTCCAGCGTATCTCCGGGGGTCAGGCAGGTGTCGGCGATGGCGCAGGCGTCTTCGGTCTCGCAGCTGCAGGCGCGCAGCCCCACCAGCAGGCCCTTGACCGAGGAGAGGGTGCGCCGGTTGACGGCCAGTAGCGTGTCGCCGGGCTGGACCGGACTGTCGGGGGGCGCGGTGCTGACCCGCACGCTGCCGGCGCGGGGGGAATCCCCGGTGACGTCCTCGAGCTCGAACCCCAGCTGCCAGCGGGCGGACGCATTGAGATAGGCCGGCACCACCTGGACGACGAGCTCGTTGATGTGCGAGCTCGCCGAGCTGCGGGTGAGCAGCAGCGCGATCAGTAGCAGCGCCGGGGTGAAGATCTTGCCGGGCCGAAGCGGGGGCCGCCCGCGCCCGGCGATGGTGACCGTGGCCACCACGACCGCCAGGGCTGTCCAGGCCACCAGGGGCCAGGGTGCGGCAAAGATCACCGCATCCGAGAATCGCTGGGCTGCCTCGATGCCGTCCACGACCTCCACATCGCGGAACGCCTTGAAGAGGTGGATCTGCTGCTGGATGTCCACCGCCTTGGCCGCGGCGCCGACCGCCAGGACGGTACAGCATGCGGCGAGCCAGCGGGCCCGCGCGACGGTGGGGCCCTCCTGACGGTCCGAGAGGGACGCGCAGGTGAGCGAGCAGCCCACCAGAACCAGGAACACGATGAATGGTGCCGGACCCCCCGCTCCCTCGCGCGCCGACAGGAAGGGGTGGGCGGCCCACAGGACGCTCCCACCGCCCAGGGCGATGGCCACCAACGCCAGCGATGTGCGGGTCGGGCCGCCGCCGCCGTCGAGCGGCCGCTGGGCCAGCGCGATCCCGACGGCCGAGACCAGTAGACAGGCAGCCATGAACACCAGCCCCATGAACTCGGGGTACAGGGCGATGGCCGAGGCCCAGGTGAGCAACACGTGCACCTTGTCGGGTTGCTCCGTGGCCATCTCCTTCACGGAGATCAGCGCCTGGGTCGCTCCGGCAGTGACGGCCAGGCTTCCCAGCGTGGCCGACAGCAGCGGGAACACCATCAGCAGCGCAGCCCCGGCCCTACCGGTCCGCCAGGTGACCGCGCGGGACGCGGCGTACCCGCAGGAGATCACGGACATCAGCGTCACGAGGTACATGAACGGACCGCCGTAGCGGATGGCCCTGCTCACATCCTCGAAGACCAGGATCATCAACCCCACGATGAAGGGGATCCCAGCCAGGCACCCCAGGGCGAAGAGGCCGGTGCGGCGTAGTCGCGACGGCAGCGCGGCCCCGGATCCATCCCCGGCGTCCTCCGGCGAACTCCACGCCGCCGTGTCCTCCGCCTGCCAGACCACCGTCGGGTGGGCCCCTTCCTCCTCGATGGCCGATATCATCCCTTCGGCATCACCAGCGCTCACCGGATCGTGGATGCCGCCACGGAACGGGTCGCCCCCCTCGCCCGGGTGTTCCAGCAGCATCTCGAGCCACGCTTCCCAGCCGGAATCCCGATCCCCGCGGCTGGCCCGCTCGACGATCTCGTCGCCGGCGGCCATCAGGGTGCCGGTCTCTCCGCGGGCGAACGCGGAGGTCAGCTGCATCAGCTCGCGGCAGCCCTGGTCCTCGCCCAGGGCGTCCCGCACGGCGCGCAGCTCGGACGCCAGGGTGGCGGCGTCCGGGACGCGCTGCTCGCGGTCCACCTGGAGGCAGCGGGCGAGCACGGGGGTCATCTCGGGCAGGATCCGGTCCACCGCCTCCAGCCGCTCGGTGAAATCGCCCGACACGATCTTCCACAGCATGCTCTCCACCGGGTTGCCATCGACGAGGGGCTCGCCGGTGAGCGACTCCACAACGATGGCCCCCAGGGCGAACAGGTCGGAGCGGCGATCCAGGCCGTCGGGGTCCTTGAGCTGCTCCGGAGACATGTACCCCGGCGTCCCCTTGGTGCCGCCGCTGACCGTGGTGCGGTACAGGGCCGCCTTGGAGCGGGCGATGCCGAAATCCATCACCTTGACCTGCCCGGCGGTGGAGAGGATCAGGTTCTCGGGTTTGAGGTCCCGGTGGACCAGGTTCAGCGGCTGGCCATCGGGATCGTGGGCGGCGTGGGCGTACTGAAGGGCATCGCAGGTCTGCAACGCCATGTCCAGCACGGCGCCCCAGGGCAGGTGTACGCCGCGGGCCCGCGCCCCCTCCAGTAAGCTGCGCAGGGTCATGCCGTTGACGAACTCCAGGGCGATGTAGAACTGGTCCTCGACCACGCCGAACTCGTAGGTGTCCGCGACGTTGGGGTGGCGCAGCTGCCCCCCCAGGCGGGCCTCGTTGACCAGTGAGTGGACGAGGGCCTCGCTGTCCTCGGCCCGGTCCGTACGGATCATCTTGATGGCGAGCTCCTTGCGGAACCCCATCGGGCCCTGGAGCACGGCCCGGTACACACGGGCCATCCCCCCTTCACCGAGGAGGGACACCAGCACATAGGGCCCGAACTGGATCGGTAGGGTGGGGTGGGATTCCGCCAGACGATTCTCCTCGTACGCTGGGGTCCATTCCACCTTCGCCAGCCGTCCGGACGCTGTCAAGGTGGCGCGACCCCCAACGCAGCGGAACGCTTCTGGTTCCGCTTTGTCCGTAGATCATCGACAATGGAGTGAACAGACGAGGGGACGGCGACATGAAGCTCAAACCGTTGAAGCGTACCAGCGAGCTGGACTATCCCGAATACAAACAGTACCCGCGGGTGCGCCGGGACGTGTTACGGCTTCTCGCAGCGGGTGGCGCGGCCGCCGCGGCGAGCACCCTCGTGGGCTGCGATGCGGTCCGCGATGCGCTGGGGATGAGCCGCCCCGACGACTGCGTCAAGGGCAAGATGGTCGACCCCAGCATGGTCCAGCCGTCAGGGGATGACGACTCGGCGGACGGTGAACACGCTGGGGACGACGACTCGGCTGGCGGAGCCCACCCCGAAGGGAAGACGCGCGGGAAGATAGTCACACCGGATCCCGACGAGGGCGTGTCCGAGATCGAGGAGCTCCTCGGGGACGGTCAGCTTCCGGATGCGAATGGTCTGGACGCGGCGCTGAACGACGACGGCACCCGGCCGGGGATCCGCACCAGTGGCATCGCCCGCCCGCCCGATCCCCCGACGGAGGTCCGGCCCGAGGTGAGGAAGAAGGGGGAGATGGTCAAGCCGGACGCTCCGGCGCCTCCCAAGCTCGCGGGCAAGCCCATGCCGCCCAAACCTCCTCCTGCCGAGGAGGAGGAAGAGACGGAGAAAAAGTAGGCCCCCGCCGCTTTGAATCCAGTCCGCTTGTCTCGCCGCCCTACCGCCGCATATAACTAGACCTGCATGACTAGTGTCTGGGCCGTATTCAGGCGGGAATTCACCGCATTCTTCGATACCGTCGTGGGGCCGGTCGTGGTGGGTATCTCCCTGCTGCTGTTCGGCTTCGGGGTGTTCTACTTCTCCGATCTGCTATCCCGTGGCGTGGCCGACCTCTACCCCTTGTTCTTCTGGACTCCGCTGGTGCTGGCCCTCACCGCGCCAGGAGTCACCATGCGGTTGATGGCCGAGGAGCGGGGGGCCGGCACGTTGGAGCTGCTCCGCGCGCTCCCCATCACGGCCACCGAGCTGGTGCTGGGCAAGTTCCTCGCCGGGCTGGCGGTGCTGTTGCTGGCCATCGCCGGGACCGCGCCCTATGTGCTGACCGTGGCCCTGCTCGGTGATCTGGAGGCGGGCCCTGTCGTCGCCGGTTACCTGGGGATGGCGCTGATGGCCGCGACGCTGGTGGGCGTGGGGCTGCTGGTGTCCAGCCTGACGGTCAGCCAGACCGTGGCCTTCTTCGTCACCGAGTTGATCACCCTGCTGTGGTGGGCGGTGGGTCGGTTCGCCCCCCATTTCCCAAGGGCGGTGGCCCAGGCGATGGAGTTCATCAGCATCGACACGCGCTTCCGCAGCATTGCGCGGGGCGTCATCGATAGCCGGGATGTGCTCGCCTTCGTGGGCGTCGTGGTCATCTGCCTTGCCCTCACGGTGTTCGTCCTGCGGCGGGAGAGGATCCGCGGATGAACCGGCGCTCCCTGCTGCTCAACAACCTGCTCACGCCGGTGTTGGTGCTGTGCGTGGTGGGGCTGGCGCTGGCCCTCAGCACCCGGCATTTCATGCGGCTGGACCTGACGTCGGACGGCGATTTTTCACTGGAACCGGTGACCACTGAACTCCTCGCTGGCCTACCCGAACCCCTCATCATCCGGGCCTACTTCACCGCCGATATGGAACCCCCGTACCACAAGGTCGAGGGCGTCGTGCGGGACCTGCTCGATGAGTACAGGGCCCGTAATCCGGGCCAGATCACCATCGAGTGGATCGATCCCACCGATGATCCGGACATGGAGGCTGAAGCCCAGCGCCTGGGGGTCGAACCCGCCACGCTGAAGGTGGAACAAGAGGGGCGGCGAGAAGCCCACCGGGTATGGATGGGCGTGGTGCTGCTGTACCGGGACCGGGTGGAAACCCTGGAGAGCGTGCGTACCCTCGATGATCTGGAGTACCAGCTGACCCGGCGAATCCGCTTCCTGGCGGAAGACCGGGAACTCCCGGTGGTGGGCTTCACCACCGGCCACGACGAGCTCGATCTGATGGAGGGCGGCGAAGCGCTGGCGCCCATCCGCGCCGCCATCTCCGAGACCTACACGCCGCGGGCGGTGACCCTGGACGCTGGCTCCCTCGAAGAGGTGGACGTGCTGGTGGTGCTGGGGGCCCGCACCCCGCTGCGGGAAGATGAACGGCTCGCCATCGATCAGTTCCTGATGAGCGGGCGTCCAGCGGCGTTCTTCCGCACCAGCCTGCGCCCGGACCCGGGGCAGCGGAAGATCCATCGTTGCAGCGACAACCTGGGGGAACTGCTCGGGCATTACGGGATCCAGATGGGGACCTATGTGGTCGCCGACCGGTTCACCAATGGGCTGATGCCCGTGCCGGTGCGGCGGGGGAACAAGACGGGCACCGGGTACGTCAACCATGCCCTGGTCCCGCTGGTGACCGACCTGGACCGGCGGCAGGTGATCACCCGTGGCGTGGATACGCTGGAGCTCCCGCTAGCATCGCCGCTGACCCTCGCCGAACAGCCTGCCGGGTGCCCGGAATGCACCTTCCACGAGCTGGCCTTCAGTGGCCACAACGCCGTCGCGCTCCCCGAAGCCACGAGCCTGGTGGCAGAGGACTATCTCAAACCTCAGGCAGGCGAACTCCCCGGGCCATTCTTGCTGGTGGCCGGGCTGGAGGGATCGTTACGCTCCTACCGTGCCGAGGAGGCCGCGAATTCCGCCGAGCTGGCGGAGCGAAGCCCCGAGGGCACGCGCCTGCTGGTCGTCGCCAGCTCGGACTATACCTTCAAGAACCTGGGCTTCTTCCTCAACTCCCTGGACTGGCTGGTACTGGATGCGGACCTGCTGGCGTTGCGTCCTGACCGCTCGCTGCCGCCGGTGTTGGAGCCGTTGGGCAAGACCCAGGGGCACCTGTTGCGGCTGGCGAACCTGGCCGCGCTGCCGCTGCTGCTGGCGGTGGTGAGCGTGTGGCGCGCTCAGCGGCGGCGGAGGTCCCGGTGAAACTGTCTCGCGTCAACCTGGGTCTGCTGGCTGCGGTCTGTGTGCTGGCCGCCGGCGTGGCGATGGACACCCTGCGCCACCGGCCGACGGAACAGATCGCGGTGACCTGGCCAGCGGTGCTCCCGGATCTGGCGGATCGGCTGCAGATCTCCGGCCCCGACGGGGACGTGGAGATGATCAACGGGGAGGGTGGCTGGGAGTTGGTGGTACCCGCTGTCGAGAAGGCGGACCGCACCATGGTCGAGGGGGTCCTCCGGGCATTCAAGGATCCGTTGACCCCCGATGTGCGCATCGCAGATCGGGTGAACGATCCGGACCTCTACGGGCTCGGGGAGGACGATCGCATCACCGTGCGGTTCCTGTCGGGGGACGAGCCGCTGCTGGCCTTGGAGCTGGGGCGCGCCTTGCCCGGGGGGTCGTCCTTCGTCAGACCGGAAGGGGACCGGGGCGTCTACCGGGCCCAGATCCCGTCCCGGTTCAGGTTCGAGAAGCCCCCTTCGGCCTGGCGCAATCACGCCATCATCGACCTCCACGCCGGGCACGTCGTGGGGGTGAACCTGACGCGGCCGGATTCGGTCTTCCACCTGCAGCGCAGGGCCGAGGACTGGGTCTGCCTGGAGGCTCCGGAGCTGATCCTGGATACCTTGGCCACGGAGAACCTCGCCCGTTCGCTGGCCACGTTGCGGGCACAGCAGGTCCTGGACGACCCGCCGGAGGGAGCCTTTGAGGACGCCCCGCTGAAGGTGACAGCGATGGGACGGGAGGGGGCCATCAAGGTCCTGGAGTTCGGGAGCCCCACCGAAGATGGCAGCGGCCGTTACGCCCGCGCCGGCGGCAACTTCTACGTCGTCCATCAGGCCAAGTACAGTACCTTCGACGTGGACCCGCTCCGCCTCCGGGATCGCACCATCGTGAGGCTGGACACCGTCGAGGTGAGCCGGGTGACCGTCACGCAGGGGGAACGGCGTTTTGTCGCCGTACCCATCGGCGAATACAGCTGGTCACTGGTCGAGCCCAAGGGCTACTCCATCGACGGCCGCAAGATGGCATTCACCCTCAACGCCGTGCTCAAGCTGCGGGCCCACGAGCTCATCGAGGGCGTGGCTCCGGCGGACGTGGGCCTGGACCAACCCGGGGTGTTGACCTTCCTCATCGAGCCTATCGAGGCCCAGCCCATCACGATCCGCGTCGCCGGAGAGATCGACGAGCTGCACGCCGTGCAGCGGGTAGGGACCGACCAGCTGTACCGGATCCGGCGCACCACCGCCCGCTCGGTGAGCAAGGGATTCGGTCTCACGCCCTGAGCGGTTGTGTGCCGTTGCACCCTTTGGTAGTCGTGATGACTCTTTGCCTACGGAGCCAAAAACATGCCTATCCATACCTACGAATGTGAGTACTGTGGCCATTTTTTCGAAGAACTCATCTTCCGCGACGCGGACGAGGAGGAGCTCGTATGCCCCCGCTGCGGCGCCACGCGGCCCCAGCGACGGATGTCCGCTCCGGCGCGCATCCAGTCATCCGACGGCGGGACCTTCAGCGGTGGCACGTGTGGAACGGGCGGTGGGTGAAGCGTACCGCTGGGGTAGTTACCCTGGCAGCTAGACGAGTTTCTGACGGATCTCGGTGCGGGACTGGCGGATGGAGACGCTGGCGGCGACGTACATGCCATGGGCCATGGCGTAGGGAACGGCGTCGCTGGGCGTGGCGCCGCTGTAATACTCGGGGATTCCGCCGTCCGGCTCCACGAGCTTGTCCAGCCGGCTCATGTAGGCCATGGCGCGTTCCAGTAGCCCCTCCAGGTGCTTGCGGTCGCGGCCGAGTTCGATGTCCCGGTAGACCATCTTGGCCAGCACGATTGCGAGCCACGCGAAGCCCATCGGCCACTCGGCCTCCTGGCCCTCGTCCGTCATGCCCAGTGGGTCGCCGTCGTAGCGCTTCACGCCCCGTTCGCCGACCAGACCCTCGACCTGGGCCAAGATGGCGTCCTGCAGCTCCGGATCATCGCGCAACACGTTGAACGGCCAGATCAGCGAGAGCTGGGCCAGGTCACGGCCGCGGGTCGGGGTTTCGTTGGGCAGGAGCTGGAGCAGGGCTTCCCGGCCCTCTTCCACCAACCGATTGGGGATGGGCACCAGCCGTGAGATGTCCCGCGAAACGGGGTAGCGGTAGTCGTAATAGCCGTTGGTCTGCCACATGGTCAGCCCACCGACGACGGCTCCCAGGCTGGAGGAGTGGACGGACAGCTCGCCGCACCAGAATCCCTGCTCGACGTCCTGGGCCCAACGGCAGTTGTGAATGTACTGCACCAGGTCCTTGACGAGGTGGATCTCCGCCGGCCGGACGACCAGGTTGAAGCCGTGCTTCATCAGGTCGCCCAGTTTGTAGAGCAGCAGCCCCAGCACGTAGGTCTGGTGGCCGTTGGCGCCATCGATCATCTCGGCCAGGGAGCGGGGGTGGTACCGGTTGGGAAGCAGCGAGGTGCTGTAGTCCTCCTGCGCGGGCCAATCGACGATGGTGTCGATGATGCGGTGGTGGAACTTCTCGAGCAGCTGTAGCCCCAGCGCATAGGTGCCCAGCAGCCGTTCTGCTTCGCCCAGATATTCGTTGGCCGTGGACGCCAGCAGCATGTCGCGGAGCTCGATGACGTCATAGCCGGGAGTGCCGGTTTCCGGGTCGGGAGGGCATGGCGCGCTCACGTACCCGCCGTTGGCCTGACGTAGCCGATCCAGGTATCCGTAGATGATACGGAGCCGCTGATCCGGGGTGAGATCCCGGTAGCACTTGCCAGGGGGAAGAACCACAGGTCTGTATTCAGTGGAGAGAGTACTCATTGGTTGCCCCATACTTTACCAGCCTGGGCCGTTTCTCGCCCCTTCCCACCCAGATATCCCCAGTTTCCGGTGCTCAACGAACGTCTCCCCACAGCCGTTGATGCGCGAAGGCATGGGCGTTAGGCTTGCATCTGGCGTTTTGACACCAATCCATCGAGGGAATGTAGGGGATTTTTGGGTTTTTCGCATCCTGGTATTTCAGCGATTCGTCCATACGCTGGCTTGATCACAGCGCTAGGTCTCGTCGTCCTGCTGACGGTGGCTCTGCTGGCGATGCTGTTCAGCTGGGGATTGGTGCAGATGCAGCCGGACCGGAACACCCTGTCCTATCCGGCCTGGTTCATGGATCCGGAGGATACGTCCTGGCAGCTGCGCCTCGCCGCCAACAGCGATCCCGGGCTGGGTCTCTCGGTCTCCGACCCCGTGAGGTTGTGCGGCCCTTCGGAGGAGCACGCCTACCTGGCAAGCCTCAACTGCGCCGCCGATCCGCCGGTCCCGGTGTTCGAGGATCCATTTGCCGCCGTCGCGGCCAAACGGGAGACCGTCCAGCCATTGGGGCTGGGGCGGTGCGTGGACCGCTTCGAGGTCCAGTGCGGGGCGGAGACCCGCGACCTCTACCTCAGCCCGTACCGCTGCAAGGGGAAGGCCACCACGGAAGTGCCCGCCGGCTTCCTACCCCGGTTCTCGACGCCGTGAACCCGGCGGGCCGGGGCATCATTCTTTCCTTATCTTGAATAACCCGTTGGCCTCGGTCGTCTGAAGGTTTGTTCGGACGTTTTGATTCGAACGACGTTTTGGAGGCAATCATGAGGTATCTGCTCTACACATTCGTCGCCCTCGGCACCGCCCTGATGCTGGCCCCGGCATACGCCAATGACGCATTCCAGGCCGGGCAGGAGGCTGCGGTCCAGGAAGCCAGTTCCAAGGACCGACGCGCTCGCAGCAACCGCTCCAAGAGCCGGGCCAAATCCCGCAGCGGCCGCTCGGATGCGCGTGCTTCCCATAGCCGCTCCCACGCCACTCGCTCCAACAGTCGCTCCAGCCGGCATTCGTCCCATTCGGCGCGCCACCACTCGAGCAGGCACCACTCGAGCAGGCACCACGCCCACCGGCGTGCCCCGGCTCGGGTCCATCACGCCTATGTCCGCCACACCGTGGTCCGGCCTTCGCACCACCGCGTTTATGTGCGGCACGCCCGTCCTCGCAACGTGGTCGTGGTCCATCCGTCGCGTCCGGCCCATGACCGCGGTCCGGAGACCGTCGAGGTGCAGCGTCGGGCGGACAAAGCGCAGCGATTCAGCCTCGGAGTCGGAATCGGCGCCGTGGGCAGCCAGACCTACGATGGCCACTACTTCTCCAACTACGGGCTGGACCTTCAGGCTCGCTACCGGGTCGTGGACCCGCTGGGCCTCGAGGTCTCCATCGGGTACTTCAACGACTTCCAGCGGGATGCCAAGCGCATCGACGTGCCGCTGCAGGCCTCGGCCATGCTGCACACGCCCGGCTCGTGGCCGGTGGGCGCCTTCGTCCTGGCGGGCGTCACGGTCAACTACCGGGACTACGACCTCAGCTGCTACGGTGGCGACCACCTGCGCGGCGGCACGGCTGGCCCCCACGTGGGCGCCGGGCTCAACCTCAACCTCGGCCCCAACGTGACGCTGGAGTGGGACGTCCGCTACGTGCACTTCCTCGGTGAGACCGGGTTCGATGCCCGCGGAACCGACCGCGGCAATGTCAGCTCCAGCCTCGCGATGAACGTCTTCTTCTAGAACGCCCGCGCCCCACGCCTCCCTGCCCGCATCCCTCGACATTCAGATCAAATCCCCCCACACCGGACTTCGTGGTATAGGTGACCGTCCAGACGGGAACGGGAGGAACAGGACGATGAAGTACGCGGGGCAGACAATCCGAGTCGTCGCCGCCGAGATCATGATGGACGGACGATATCTGATCACCCAGCGCGCCCCCAAGGCGGTCCTGCCGCTGCTTTGGGAGTTCCCGGGCGGGCGGGTCGAAGAGCGTGAGACGGACGAGCAGGCGGTCCGGCGCGAGATCAAGGAGAAGTTCGGCGTCGAACCCGATGTCCACACGCTGACCCTCGAGGTCAAGCACGAGTACCCCCATTACGTGGTCAATCTCAGTGTCTACCGGTGTTCGGTCCCGTCGGCGGATTTCCCGCGGACGGAGGTTCACGACTACCGCTGGGTCAGTCCCACCGAGTTCGATCAGTACGAGTTCCCTGGAGCCGACCAGGAGACGGTCGACCTGCTCGTTCAGTCCCTGTAGCATCCGAACACTTAGGAGTTTTCCGTGTCTCGCAAGGTGCGCATCCTTCTTCTCGTGGCCCCCCTGTTCATCGTCCTGGACCAGGCGACCAAGATCATGGTTCGCGCCTGGATCTCGCCGGGCGAACGGATCACGGTCATTCCCAAGTTCTTCAACCTGATCTACGTGGAGAACAAGGGCGCCGCGTGGGGCCTGATGGGGGAAAACGAACACCGGTTGCTGATCTTTTTGGTGGTGTCCGTCATCGCCTTCGTGGTCATTGGCCTGTACTACCGCACCCTCTCGGACAAGGAAGGCTGGCTGGCCGGCGCCCTGGCCCTGATCCTCGCCGGCGCGGTGGGCAACTTCATCGATCGCGTCGTGTACCACAAGGTCACGGACTTCCTGGACTTGTACATCGGCTGGTCCGGGGCGTTGAGGTCCTTCATCACCAAGCACTCTTCCACGGTCCATTACCCCACCTTCAACGTGGCGGACATCGCCATCTGTGTGGGTGTCGGCATGTTCCTGATCTACGTGCTGTTCATCGAACCCCGGCAAGCCAAGCAGGCTGAGAAGGACGGCAAGGACTCGGCGAAAGACGGCAAGGGCAAGAAGCGCAAAGCTGCTGGCTCCGCAGGCTAATCAGGATCCATGAAACCTTGGATCTTCCAGGGTCATCTACCCCTCCTCGGTGAGGTGGCGGTTCCCGGCTACTACTTCTGGCTCACCGTGGCGTTCTTGCTGGCCACCAGCGTGGCTGTGCGGGAGGCACGCCGCTCCGGGGTGCCGGTGGCCCGGATCCTGGACCTGATGCTGTTCGTGGTGGTCGGCGGCCTGGTGGGCGGCCGGCTGGGCCACATCCTGTTCGAGAACCCCCAGGCGTATCTGGCCAATCCGTTGCGGGTGCTGCAGTTCTGGAAGGGTGGGCTGGTCTTCTACGGTGGGTTCCTGTTCTGCATGGCCTTCTTCACGGCCTATGTGTGGTTCCGCAAGATGGATTTCTGGCGCACGGCGGACGTCATCGCGCCCGCAGGGGCCATGTCGCTGGCCATCGGCCGGCTGGGCTGTTTCTCTGCGGGCTGCTGCTACGGCAAACCCATCGATTTCCCGCTGGGATGGCCGCTGCCCTGGGGGGTGACCTACTTCAGTGGCCAGGTGCCGCATGCCCTCGAAGGGATCCCCCTGCATCCCACCCAGCTGTACTCCAGCATGCTGGCGGTGGTCTGGTTCCTGTGGGTGATGCGCGTCAAGCGTAACGCCCGCTACGACGGGCAGGCATTCCTGCACCTGGTGGTGCTGTACACGGTGGGCCGGTCCGTCGTCGAGCTGTTCCGCTTCGACCTGGAGCGGGGCGTGTACTGGGGTTGGATCTCCACGTCCCAGATGATCAGCGTGCCGCTGATCATCGCCGCGCTGGTGGGCATGCGGATGCTGAGTAGACGTCGGCCGACCGAAGGCGAGGCCTAGCCGTGTTCCCCATCGCGTTCCGCATCGGGGACCTGACCATCACCTGGTACGGCGTGCTGGTGGCCGTCGGGTTCCTCACAGCGGTGCGCTGGTCCATCTACTGGGCGCGCCGCAACCAACTCTCGGGGGCCATGGTCGAGCGCCTCGCGTTTTGGAATATCCTCGCCGCCATCGTGGGCTCGCGGCTGCTGTATGTGTGGACCGAGTTGCCCACGTACCTGGCGCAGCCGGCGCTGATTATCAATCCCCGCGAGGGTGGGCTGGTCTTTCTCGGGGGCCTGCTGGGCGCCGTGGCCGCATCGGTCTGGGTGACGCGGCACTACAACATCTCCTTTTGGCGCTACGCCGACATCCTGTTGCCGGCGGTGGCCATCGGGCACGCCTTCGGGCGGGTGGGGTGTTATGCGGTGGGCTGTTGCTACGGGACCCCCGCGCCTTCTCTCCCCTGGGCGGTACAGTTCCCGGCCAGCATCTGGACTCAGATCGCGCCGGTGGATGTGCCGCTACACCCGGTACAGCTGTATGCGGCGGGCCTCAACCTGACGATCTTCGTGGTGCTCGTGGCCCTCTACCGGCGCCGTCGGTTCGACGGGCAGATGGCGCTGGGGTACCTGGGGCTGTATTCGGTGGCTCGTATCGTTCTGGAGCTGTTCCGCGGGGATGACCTGAGGGGGTTCGTGCTGGAGCACGCATCCGGGGCGCGTCTCAGCACCAGCCAGTTCACGTCGATGTGGGTGCTGGTGGGAGCGGCCGTGGCCTACGGCTGGCTGGCCCGACGACGCGGCGGCGACCGGGACCCGACGGACAGACCCAGCCGATCCGGTTGATCCGCGGCAAAGATCGTCTCCCACCGGCTCCAACCCCACGGTAACCGGTACTTGCGCACCCGCAGACGGTGACCATCCGTGGAGGCCTGGACCGTCCCGTGGACTCCCGTGGCGAGGAACTCCGTGCCAGCGGCGGCGTAGCGGCGGCGTACGGATGGGCGTGGGAAGTGGTGCCGGTGTTCCGGATCCAGTGACGCGATGGCGAGGGCGGGACGCACGCGATCCAGGAAGGGGAGGGTGGAGGAGGTGGCGCTGCCGTGATGGGGGACCTTGAGTACCTGAGCCTGGAGAGGGTTCGATCGGGAGCACAGGGCGTGCTCCAGGGGAGCCTCGGCGTCCCCGGCCAACAAGAAGGCGACGTCCCCGTATTGCAGCCGCGCGACGAGGGAGTGGCCGTTGGCCCGGCAATCCCGGGTGGCACCGGGGCAGGGGCGGCCGGGCCGGGGGTGGAGAACGGTGGTCCGCACCTCCCCAACGCGCCCCGGGAACGGTGCACCATCACTGAGGGCGCCGTAGGGGATGTGGTGGTCGTCGGCCGCCCGCACCACCTCGGCCGCTGGATGGCCCTCGGGGATCGGGACGGGTAGCCACAGCAGGTTCGCGCCCACGTCGGAGAGCACGGCGGCCATGCCGCCATGGTGATCCAAGTGCAGGTGGGTGACGGCCGCCATGTCCAGCTGCCCGATCCCCATCCGCCGCAGGGCCGGGACGACCAAGCGTTGCCCGGGATCGAAGCTACCGAAGGCACCGCCGGCGTCCACCAGCAGTGTTTCTCCGGTAGGGAAGGTCACCAGGCACGATTCCCCGTGGCCCACATCGAAGACGGTCAGTGCCAGCTCCCCCGGCGGTGGCGACGCCGGATGGATGGGGAGCAGCGCGACGGCCACCCCGGCCCCGGCCCCGATCCAGCGCTGCCGGAGCCCGGGCAGCGCCAGCGAGGCCGCCAGCAAGGCCAGCGCCGTGGCGGCCAGCAGGGGAGGCGGGGAGGCCTCGATAGCGGGGGAGTTCGCATGGCCCAGGAGCTCGATGGCCCCACATCCGGCCCGAGCGACGGTATCGGCCAAGGCCAGCAGCAGGGTGCCCGCTGGCGGGACCAGCAGGCCTACCGCCACCGAGAGGAACAGGAGGGGTACCAGCAGTCCGCCCAGGACCGGGATGGCCACGAGATTGGCGGGGATGGACAGCAGCGGCAACCGGCCGAAGAACAGCAAGGTGATGGGCCCGGTGCCCAGCGCCGCGGCCGCGGAGGCCGTCGCCAGGGAGCACAGGGCCCCCCGGTCGCCCCCGGCGGGAAGCCGCAGCAGGGCCACCACGGACGAGAAGCTCAGCGCCGTCCCCGGCTCCCACAGCGCGGCCGGGTCAACAAGCAACAAGGCGATCCAGGCGGCGGCGCAGATCTGGAGCGGATCCGTCTTGCGACGGGACAGGGCCACCACCGCGACGGCCGCCGCCATGACGACGGCCCGCCGCGTGGAGATGGACCAGCCGGTGATGGAGGCGTAGGCGCAGGCCCCGGCCAACCCGGTGAGGATCCCGGCCTGGAACGGCGCCAGGCGTTCCCGAAGCCATGACTGGCGGCAGGCGATGCCCCGCCCGAACCACCCCAGGAGTACGGCGATGATGCCCACGTGCAGGCCGGAAATGGCCAGCAGATGGGCGGTCCCGCAGCGGGCGAAACACTCGCGTAGGTCCGGATCCAGCGCGGAGCGATCGCCGAGCAACAGGGCCAGCGCCAGGCCGTCCACGGGGGGCTCCAGCCGCTGCATCAGGAACCGGCGGATCCCTCGGCGCGCGCATACCGTCCACGCCGGCTCGGTGGGGGAGATGGTCAGGGCATTCGCGGGGGTCGGGTGGGCCACCCAGCAGGTGGCAGCCCGTCTACGGCGGCCGGCCGGATCCCCCTGGCCGGGAACGTGATGCGTGCCGGTGCGTCCCAGCCGAACCCGCGCCTGGACCCGGGCGCCCGGCGGCGGTGGCGGGCCCTGCCCCTGGAGCCGCACGCGGGCGTCCGGGCGGCCCAGCTCGACGGTGGACTCCCACGAGCCGTCGGGGCGGAGCAGCGGTGGCGCGGTCACACGCCCGCTGATGAGCGTTGGCTGGCCGCCGCAGAGGGGGTCGAGGGGGTGCTCACCGGGCGGCGGCGGCTGGCTCCAGGCCATGGCGGCCGCCCCGAGCAGGCACCAGCCGGCCAGACCGGCCGCCCGTGCCAGCCACCGCCTCAATGGCGGCCGGCCGCCGGATGGGCTCCAGGCCAGCAGCAGTCCCAGCTCGAAGCACAGCAGGGCCATGGCCGCCGCGGCGGGAGCCTCCAGGGGCGCGTAGCCGGCAATCCAGATGCCCAGGGTCAACGCAAGGGCCGGGAACAATAGCGGGTAACGGACCATGGCGGGAGGTACAGCAATGGGTGTGCCAGAACGTCATGGATAGGGCGATCCACCCGGGCGCAACGCGGTATACTGATCGCCGCGTCGATCTGTCGCCAGATAGGGTCCGGAATCCGGACCGTCTGGAGTTCGGGGGTCCGAAAATCGGTCGGTTTGAGCGGATCGACGATCAACCTGCTTCGAGGTGGAACAAGCAGCACTTGCCCCGTGTTTGCATGCGCATTGACACCGCGCGTGGGGTCACGTAGGAGACCGGCAGGGGAACAAACCGGTTGAAGGAAGGGAGGACGATACATGATTAATCGACAGGGTCTGATGGGTTGGCTACTCGTCATCACCGTGGCTGCGGCAGCGCCCGCTTCCGCCAAGCTCGGGATGTCCGGGTCGTTCGATGTGTATTCACAGGACGACATGGGCGGAGGTTGGGTCATCAACCGCATTCCCGCGCGTGGAGATATGCTCTGGGGCTGCGAGGACGTGGCCACCGTCGACGAGTGCCAGCCGGTTCCATTGCCCGACTGGGTTCCGGCGACGACGCTGAACTTCATCCATATCAGCGAGGACTCCATGGCGGCGTGGCTGAACGTATCGGTGCCGGTCGTCGGGGACTTCCTGATGGCCTGCTTCGATCCGGAGGGCCGGCCCTACTGCGAGAAGGTCGATCTGGAGCTCCGTCCGCCCCTGTGCTCCCTGGAGCGCGAGTGGCCCGACTACGACCTGGTGGGTGGCAGCGCCGGGGCGGCCGGCGGCGGCGGCCCCATGGCGGGACTGATGGGCGGCGCCACCTCCCTGCTGCCCGAAGAGATCCTCGAACCGCCGGACAAGGCCGACATGTGGCTCAGCGGGGCCATCAAGGTGCCCGGGCCGGTCAACCTCTACGCCTGCCGCGAGCTGGACGGGGATCCGGAGTGCAAGCTGGCGATCCCGGACTGGTTCCTCATCGACCGGGAGAACATCGGCTTCAAGAAGGTTGAAGAGACGTCGAGCAAGGACGCGCCCAAGGGCGGTGTGGCCATCCTGATCGAGGAGATCGAGGAGGACAGCGCAGCCGAGGACGCGGATCTGCGAGAAGGCGATGTGATCGTCAGGGTTGGCGGTTTTGCCATCAAGAACGACAAGCATTTCAAGGGATTGCTGATGCAGTTCCCGGCGACCTACAGCATTCCCATCGAACTGGAAGGCGGCGACCGGGTGAAGATCCGGGTCAAGCGTAAGCCCAAGGACGACAAGAAGAAGTAGGCGCCCGCCCGGCCCCGTTTTTACCTAACTTCCTGGTATCGCCTCCAGCTCCTCCCACCGGGAGTAGAGCTGCTCCAGCTCGTCCTCCATCGCCTTAAGCTGGTTCATCGCCTCACCGATGGTGTCGCTGTCCTGCCGGTAGAATGCTGGCGTGGCCATCTCCTCTTGAAGGCCGTCCCGGCGGGCTTCCAGCTCTTCGAGCTGGGCCGGGAGCGCCTCCAGCTCCAGCCGCTGCGCGTAGGTGAGCTTCACCGGTGAGGGCTCGGCCGGCCGCTTCTTTTTCTTCTTCTTCTTCTTCTCGGTGGCCACGTCACTGGAGGCGGCCGCCGGCTGGCGCTGACGGAGCCAGTCGCTGTAGCCGCCCACGTATTCCCGCACCACACCGGGCCCCTCGAAGGCCAGCGTGCTCGTCACCACGTTGTCCAGCAGGGCGCGATCGTGGCTGACCAGCAGCAGGGTCCCCTTGTAGGACAGCACGCGTTCCTCGAGCAGCTCCAATGTCTCGCCGTCCAGATCGTTGGTGGGTTCGTCCAGGACCAGCAGGTTGGATGGACGGGTGAACAACCGGGCCAGCAGCAGGCGGCTGCGCTCGCCCCCCGAGAGCCGGTTGACCGCCTCCCGGGTCCGATCGGGGGAGAACAGGAAATCCCCCAGATAGCCGATGACGTGGCGCTTGCTGCCGTCGATGATGACGTACTCGCCGCTCTCGGAGACGTTGTAGGCCACCGAACGGTCTTCGTGCAGCTGGGCTCGGAGCTGATCGAGGTAGGCCACCTGGAGGCTGGCCCCCGGCCGGACGGTCCCGCTGCTCGGCTCCATCTCGCCCAGCAACAGCTTGACCAGCGTGGTCTTGCCACAGCCGTTGGGCCCGATGATCCCCACCCGATCGCCCCGCAGGATCGTGGTCGTCAGCCCCTGGACGATGGGCTGGCCTTCAAAACCGAATCCCATGTCGCGCGTGTGGACGACCAGCTTGCCCGAGCGTTCCGCCTCCGGCACGCGGAAGCGGACGTTGCCCGGCCTCTCCCGCCGCTCCTGCCGCTGCTGGCGCAGCCGCTCGAGGGCGCGCACTCGGCCCTCGTTGCGGGTCCGCCGGGCCTTGATGCCCTGCCGGATCCAAGCCTCCTCTTGGGCCAGCTTGCGGTCAAAACCGGCGTTGTGGTTGGCCTCGACCTCCAGGGCGTGCTGCTTGCGCCGCATGGTGTCGTGGTAGTCCCCCGGCCAGCGGATCAGCCGGCCGCGGTCGATCTCGATGATGCGGGTGGCGATGGCCTGCACGAAGACGCGGTCGTGGCTGACGAACAGCAGCGTCCGGCCGCTGGCCGGCAGGTAGGCCTCGAGCCAGCGGACCGCGTCGATATCCAGGTGGTTGGTGGGCTCGTCCAGCAGCAGTACATCCGCGTTGCTGACGATCGCTCGCGCCAGGTCCACCCGCCGCCGCATTCCACCCGAGAGCTCGGCGGCCCGCTTCTCCCGCGGCAGGGATAGCCCGGTCAGCACGTCCTCGAGGCGGCGCTCGGCCTCCCAGGCCTGTTGTTCGCGGTACTCCTCTTCCAGACGTGCCAGTTCGGTCTGGTCCGCATCACCGAGCGGTTGCAGCGACGTGAGCTCCCGGCGGCGCACCAGCAGCTCACCCAGCGCTCCCAGGCCCCGGGCCACCACCTCCTCCACGGTGCCCCGGTGGGTGGTGGGCTTCTGGCCGAGCTTGATGATGCGGGTGTCCGCCGCCTGGACCACCTCGCCTGCGTCCAGCTCGAGGTCGCCGATCAGGCTCTTCATCAGCGTGGTCTTGCCGGCACCGTTGCGCCCCAGCAGGCAGACCCGCTCACCGCGTTCGATGGAGAGGTCCACGGCCTCCAGCAGCGGGGGTCCGCCGAAGCCGAGCGTGGCACCACGGAGACCGATCAAAACCGTCATTGGAGGGCCAGTTCAGCGTGTGAGGTGCAGGTAATGGGTGTCGATGTCGGGCTGGTCCGGGCCCACCACGGTCACCTCGGCGAGCTTGATGTGGCCGGGGCCGATGAAGACCACCTTGGCGCCGCTGTCCCCCAGCAGATCGCCGACCTGGACCACCCGCTCCGTTCCACCGGGGAAGCGGACGATGGCGCGGGGTGGCGCCGCGTCGGGGATGGCCGCCACCAGGGCGATCTCGGACAGTGGTGTCGAGTAGACCAGGGCTGCCTCGGGGTTGCAGCCGGTGGTGGCGACCGGTGCCGTGGGGGCCGGTACGGCGGCGGCAGGTGCCGTGGGACGCCAGGCCTCCACCGGGATCTGCGGGGCGGTGGTGGGCGGCGCCACGGGGGGCTGGGCAACGGGCGCCACCGGCGGCGGGATCGGTTCCGCTGGAACGACGGCGTCGGCCGCTGTCAGCGAGCCCGGGATTCCCCCGTCGGGGCCAGGTGCCTCGGCCAGGGCCGCATCCGCGTCCCCGTCCGCTCCGGTCGCGGTTTCTGCAGACCCGTCTTCCCCGCCGGTAAGGACCGCGGGGGGGCCGCCCGTGTCCACCACGAGCGGTTCGTCCGACAGGCCCTGCAGGTCCTCGTCGCTGACGAAATCCGATGCCGGCGGGAGATCCATCGTCCCGCCAGAGTGGGTCGAGGCGGAGGCGTCGCCCCCGGCCTGGCTGACGACCCCTCCTTCGAACGGCGCAAAGAGTCCTCCTTCGTGCTCGTCCAGGCGGTTGCAGCCCGCCGAGCACAGGACCGCGGCCAGGGCCGTGGACAGGACCAAGAGCCCGGGAAGGGAGGGGAAACGCTGGTAATTCATCCGCATGTCCGGGGGAGCGCATTTGCCCTCACCCCATCTCCTCTCTCCAGAAACAGAGTCTTTCCCTAGGGTATCAAAACGCGCTGGTAAGGGCTGCTGGCTTGACGGCACCGGGCCGCTTGCTATCTTGGCCTCCGTGGCAGAGTCAGACGAAAGACGGATTCAATACGATCGCAGGGAGGAACGGGGGCCCTTCGATCTGATCGGTGACGTGCACGGCTGCTACCGTGAAATGCAGGAATTGCTGAGCAAGCTGGGCTACGAACTGGAGGACGGCTGCTACACGCATCCCGAGGGCCGCAAGGCCGTGTTCCTGGGGGACATCGTCGATCGAGGCCCGCGGATCCCCGACGTGATCCGGACCGTGAGCAAGATGTACGAGGCCGGCGCGGCCCTCTTCGTCCCTGGGAACCATGACGAACGTTTTGCGGCCTATCTCATCGGTACGCCGGTTGAACTCTCCCACGGCCTGGAACAGACGGTGGAGCAGATCGAAGGGGAACCCCCTGGGAGCCAGGATGAGACGGTCAACCGCTTCCTCCGGCTGTACATGAATGCCCCCCCCTACCTGTGGCTCGACGACGGGAAGCTGGTGGCCGTGCACGCCGGCCTCGAGGAACCGATGATCGGTGAGTTCGACAACGACATCTGGGTCTTTTGCCTGATGGGCAAGCTGGAAGAGGCTCACGGCGACGAGTTCCCCATCCGCCGCATCGACTGGTCCCGCGATTATCGGGGTGACACCCTCATCGCATACGGTCACACACCCTGCCGGAACGCCCAGCTGAGCAACAACACCATCAACGTCGATCAGGGTTGTGTGTTCGGCGGTATGCTGTCCGCCCTTCGGTACCCGGAAAATGAGGTCGTCAGCGTGGCTGCGGCGCGACCCTATTTCCTACCGGGACTGGTACCCTAGCCGCCTGGAGGCTAGCCGCGTGCAAGACAGCTTGGCCACCAACGACCCCACGCCCGGCACGCAGATCGGCGAGGTCACCGAGACGCCCTGGACTGTCCGCTCCCTCACGACTGCGGGCATCCTCACCGACGCCATCCGCCTGATGAGGTCCGATTTCTGGCGGCTTTGCGGCATCGTGGGCATCCTCGTGATCCCGGCAAACGTGGGGATGGGCCTGCTGGTCTATCTGATGATGAGGCACATGGGGCAGGTCCCCTACATGGATCCGGATCAGGCCGTCCTGGGGATGATCTTCTATGCGCTACTGCTGGTGGGGGCGATTTCGGTGTGGGGCCTGGTTGTGCCCTTCGCCCAGATCGCCCTGATGAGGGGAATCCACGACCGCTACTTGGGGCAACCGGTCCGCATCGGCAAAGCCTACCAATGGATGGTCGCCAATTTCTGGCTGGTGGCGGGCACGGTGGTGCTGTGGTCGCTGGTGGTGTTCGCCGGCATGCTGATGTTCATCCTTCCGGGGATCGTGGCGCTGTTCCTGCTGATGTACACGGTCCCGGTGGTGGTCACCGAAGGCCGGGGCGGGTTCTATGCGCTTCAGCGATCGGTGGCGCTGGTGACCAAGCAGCCGGGCAAGCTGCTGATGCTGGTGCTCTACACCTACCTGCTGTCCGTGGCCATCTCCTCCATCCCCCAGTTGCTGATGCCCCAGCCCGAGATGCAGGGCCCCCCCGGCAGCACGGACGCCATGTTCGCGTATTACAACGACTCCGCCCTGGTCACGGGCCTGACGATGGCCATCGCCGGGTTCACGCAGACGGTGATCCGGGTATTGCGTGGCTCGGTGTATCTGCTGACGTACTTCGATACCCGCTGCCGCAGCGAAGGCTACGACGTCCAGTTCGCGGCGGAGAAGGCGGGCGTCTGGGGGAGCGCACCCATCGAGTCGGAGGCTCCCGGTGGGTGAGGAGGCCCTCTACCCCCCGCCATCGCAAGATCCGGAGACCGTGCGCCAGGCCACCGACGCGTTGCTCGCCGAGAAGCGCTTCCGGGAGGGCATGGGCCTGCGCAAGGACGAGGATCTCGAGGCCTTCATCGAGCGTCTGCAGGACACGATCGCCTCGTTCGTCACCGCCATCATCGATCTCCAGGTGAACTCGCCCCTGCTGTACTGGGGGCTGGTCGTGGGGCTGATCCTGATCCTGATCTTGCTGGTGTGGCACATCATCTACACGGTGCGTCGGGGCTCGGCTCCGCAGGATACGGCCAAGCGCACCGTGGCCGACATCGTCCGCGAGGCGGATCTGGGCGCGCTGTGGGTCCAGGTCCGGGAGGCGGAGGCCGCCGGTGACCTGGGCCAGGCGCTGAGGATCCGCTTTGCCATCGCCGTGGCCCGGGCCATCGGGCTGGAGCGGCTGCGGGGCCTGGGGCACCTGACCTACCGGGAGCTGGTCGCCGCGATGCCGGCCACTCATCCCCGTGCCGAGCTGGAGCGCGCCGTCGGGATCATCGAGGACACCTACTACGCCGGCAACCCTCTCGCCGCCGAGCGCTACCGCTCGTGTGTCGATGCCATGGGCCGCGAGGAGTCTTCATGAATCCCACCTGGCGGAGCGCCCCTGGGATCCTCGCGCTGTTGGCGGTGGCGTCGCTGTTGGCGTTGCTGTTCCTGCCCCGCGGTGACCTGAGCACGGATGCTTCCAGCTTTGGTGTGGGGCGGGACGGGTACCGGCTGGGGTATGAGCTGCTCGACGAGCTGGGGTACGACGTCCATCGTTACACCCACGGCGTCGAGAATCTGCCCGACGGGATGACCTTGTGGGCTCTCGAACCGGGGCCGGCCCTGCTGGACGAGGGGCCGGCGGGGATGGGCGGCCTGACCGACTGGATACACCGGGGCAATACGCTGCTGCTGGCCTTCGGCAAGGGGGAGGCGAGCTTCGCGGAGATCCTGTTGCACCGCATCGACGAGCGCCAGCAAGAACGGGCGGTGGATGATCCCGAAGGGACACCGCCCGGAGACCCCGAAGATCAGGAGGAGACGTCAGAGCGGCTCTCCCCCACGGGCACGCCCCTGGAGGCGATGTTGGCCCTCGGTATCCAGGGCGTGCAGCTCAGTGGCGAGCGGGCGGCCCTCGACGTGGGCTTCGACGACCCCAGGGCGGTCGAGGCCCGGTTCACGGATGTCGCCCAGCTGCGTGGCGTCCGGCATATCCCCGTGTTCGAAGGGGATGGGCTTGCCACGGGGGAGACCCTGCTCTCCACCGAGGACGGCCCGGTGATCTGGAAGACGAGCCTGGGGGACGGGGAGGTCATCTTGATCTCCGACGCGCGACTGCTGTGCAACTGGGCGCTGGCCGGCGCGGATAACGGCTATCTGGCCGTCTCCCTGGCCCAGCTCACGGCGGGGGATCGTCCGATCCTGATGGAGGAGTTCAGCCACGGCTATGCGTCGGTCTCGTCGCTGGTCGCGCTGCTGCTGAGCCCACCTGCCCTGTTCGTGTCGATCCAGGTGGGCCTGATGCTGGCGGTGCTGGTGCTGTGGCGTACCCGGCGTTTTGGTGCGGTGATGCCCGTCGCCCAGCGGGAACGGCGCGACCGGGCGGAACACGTGGAGGCGCTGGCCGATCTGCATCGGCGGGCCAGCCATGGCCAGGGCGCCGCCCAGCGGATGCGAGCCCACCTGCTGGCGCGGCTGCGGGATCGGATGGGCCACGGAGCCCGGCTCTCCGACGAGGATCTGTTCCGCTGGCTGGCCACCAGGATGCCCTACAGCTCCAGCGAGCTGTTCCAGATGACCGCGGTGCCGGCCTCAACCGACACGAGGAACCTGTTGACCTATGCCCGCCGGCTGGAGCGACTGCGGCGGGAGATCGAGGAGGCGAGATGAGTGACGTGGAACGAGTCCAGCGACTGTACGAGGATACGCGCACCGAGCTAGGCAAGGTGATCGTCGGCCAGGGGGACACGGTCGAGCTGCTGCTGGTGGCGATGCTGTGCGAGGGCCACGTCCTCATCGAGGGTGTTCCCGGCACGGCCAAGACGCTGCTGGTGAGGTGCCTGTCCCGCACCCTCGGCTGCGAGTTCAACCGGGTCCAGTTCACACCGGACCTGATGCCATCGGACGTGGTGGGCACCTCCCTGTTCCATCTGGGCGAGGGGGTGTTCAAGTTCCGCGAGGGGCCGGTGTTCTGCAACTTCATGCTGGGGGACGAGATCAACCGTGCACCGGCCAAGACCCAGTCGGCCTTGCTGCAGGCGATGGAGGAGGGGGAGGCCACCGTCGACGGCACGACCTACCCCTTGCCCCAGCCGTTCATCGTGGTGGCCACGCAGAATCCGGTGGAGCAGGAGGGGACCTACCCCCTCCCGCAGGCCCAGCTGGATCGATTCATGTTCAAGGTGATCATGGGCTACCCGGAGGAGGAGGAGGAGGTCCGGATCCTGGCGAACCACCACGCGGGTACCGGCGCCAAGGAGCTCGACCGCTTCCAGCTCACGCAGGTGGCGGATATCGCAGCCATCCGCGAGTGCCGCGACGTCATCCGCGCGATCCACGTGGAGGAACCGGTCCTGCGGTACGTAGCGGCTCTCGTGAGGGCCACCCGCTCGGATATGAAGGTCTCGTTAGGGGTCAGCCCCCGGGCGGGCTTGCAGCTGCTGATGGGGGCCAAGGTCGAGGCCGCCATTCACGGGCGCGACTACCTCATCCCCGACGATATCAAGCGGGTGCTGCTGCCCACCTTCCGCCATCGCATCGAGCTGTACCCTGGGGTTGAACTCGAGGGGGTGCACACGGACGACGTGCTGCATGGCGTGATGGCCAACGTGGAGGCGCCCCGCAAGTGAACCGGCAGGCCGACGACAACCGGGGAGGGCAACGCACGTCCACTCTCCCGGCCCAGGGAGCGCTGGCGCTGGCCGCCGTGGGGCTGTTGCCCGCATTGATCGTGCTGGCGTTCCCCGCGGCCGTGTGGCTGTGGTTCCTGTCGCTGGCGGTCTGTGTGGTGCTGGCGGCCGTCTCCCGCGGGATGCTGGCCGATCCGTCGTCCATCGAGGTCCGCCGAGCGGTGGACGGCCGGTTGTTCCTGGGTGTGGACAGCGACGTGACGCTGACCGTGATCAACCGCAGCGATCAGCGTCTGCGGTTCCAGGTACGGGATGTACCGCCCCTGGAGATGGGGGATGGTGAGCTGGGCGCTCCGGTGGAGCTCGCCGCGGGGGAGCGGCGGCAGTTCACCTACAGCGTGCGCGCGTGTGACCGGGGTGCCCACCGTTTCCCCGAAATCTGGATGCGCTGGTGGTCCATCGGCCGCGTCTGGATCCGTCGCTGCCGCTATCCCGTGCTCTCGGAGACGGATGTCTACCCGGACATCCGAGCGCTGACCGATGTCAGCCCGCTGATGATCAAGCAGCTGGTCGCCGATCTGGGGATCAAGGAGCAACGCCGCCGGGGTAGTGGGACGGAATTCGACCACATCAAGGAGCACACGCCGGACGACGGCACCACGGGCATCGACTGGAAGGCGACGGCCCGCCACTACAAGCCGATGGTCCGGCAGTACCGCATCGAGCAGAACCACGACGTGCTGATCGGCATCGATACGGGCCGGTTGATGGGCTCCCGCGTCGACGGCATCACCAAGCTCGATCACGCCATCCACTCGACGCTGCTGCTGTCCCGGGTGTGCCTGGTACACGACGATCGGCCGGGCGTGATGACCTTCGACAACCAGGTGCGGAGTTACGTCAAGCCGGCGGGGGACCGGGGGCAGATGGAGCGCGTGCTCCACTCCCTGTATGACCTGCGCTCCGATTTCTCGGAGACCAGCTTCCGGCGCAGCCTGATCTTCCTGGATACGCACCAGCGCAAGCGGTCGCTGGTGGTGCTGCTCACGGATTTCGTCCACGGCCAGGCCGACGAGCAGCTGCAGCAGGGGTTGATCGGCCTCTCGCGACGTCATCTGGTGCTGTTTGTCGCCCTGCGCGACCCCCAGCTGGACCGCCTGACCACCAGCCTCCCCGACAGCTCCGACGACGTCTACGGCAAGGTCGTCGCCCAGGGCATCGAAGAGGACCGTCGCGTCGTCATGCACACCCTGCGCAACCGCGGCATCCACACCCTCGATCTCCCCCCCCAACAGGTCACCCAGCAGCTGCTGAATCAATACTTGAGGCTGCGGCAGGGGATCTAAGAAAGAAACGCAGAGGACGCGGAGGAAGAGAAGACGCAGAGGACGCAGAGAAGAGAACTCATTCTTTTCTCCTCCGCGTCCTCCGCGTCCTCTGCGATTTTTTCTTCAAGGATCGTCGTACAGCGACGCCATCCAGGTGGTGTAGCCCAGGGTGGCTCCCAGCTCGACGTTGATGCGCCAGACGACCTCGCCGCCGGGGGTGACCTCGTCCATCTGGCCGGCGCCGGACCAGGTGATCAGGGTGTTGCCCGAGGGGTGGCGGTGGACGTCGCCGAAGGCGAAGACGGACAGGGGAGGGTCGGGCTCGTAGGCCCATACCAGCTCGGCGGCCCCGGCGGCCTGGTCCAGGGTGTATTCCACCACCCGTGCGCTGGCGTCGCCGTCCTCGCCGTTGTCGAACACCAGGATGCCGTCGTCCAGCAGCTGGAACTGATGCTGGTTGTGGAACCAGTCCCCGTCGTCGCCGGAAATCAGAGCAAAATCTTCCAGTTCCACGCCCAACTCCCACAACAGCTCACCGCTGCCCCGGTCCACCCGTAGCAGCTCGTCGAGGGCGCGCGAGGAGATGGTGTACGCCTCCAATCCAGCGTCGTAGTCGAGGGCGTTGCAATGGCTCCAGTACTCGACCAGCGGGTTGGCTTGGCCTGGCTCGAAGGTCTTGTGGTCCCAGATCGACCAGGCTTGGCGCTCGTCCCCGTCCGGTGTTATCTCGAGGATTTTGTCGCCGTTGACCGCCTGCCCGTCGAACAGTTGCAGGTCGGACGCCAGCAGCGCGAGGGTGCCGTCGGGCAGCTCCACGAAGTCGTGGTGGGCGGTGGCGTTGCTGTGGGTTTCGAGGATGGTGCCGTCCAGGGCGATCCGCGTCAGGGTCTGGGGTTCGGCACCGCTGGGCCGGAACAGGCTCCAGCGCAGGGTCAGCATCGACTCGCCATCGACGGACTTGCGCAGCCGGCTCACCATGGCCGGCTGCTCCGGGTCCTGCCCCCACCACACGATGTCCCCGTCGGCGTCGAGGATGACGGCCGGCCCGGGCATGAGGGTGGTGAGGAGGTAGCCGCCGCTGGCGCGGGAGGGATCGTGGCGCTCCCCGTCCAGGGTGATGCGGGGAAGGGCCGCGGGCAGGGCACCGGTGGTGATCGTTGCCTCCCCGCCCTCACGCTCGTCGTCCCCGATCAGGGTCACGGTCCGGACCGTCACCTCCGTGTCCGGCTTGACGCCAACGAGGGTGGCCTCACAGGCGCCCTGCGCGTCCATGCGCCCGGGCGCACGCTCCATGAGCCCCGCGTCGGTCTCGAAATCCACGGCCACGCCGTCCACGTCCTCACCCGCTTCGGTCCAGCGCGCCGTGATGACGGTGGGGATCTGCTCGCTGAGCTCCAGCTCCAGGCTGCCCCCCACGCCAGACGGGTCTGCTGCACAGCTCAGCATGGCGCTGAGCGGCATCCAGCAAACCAGCTGGGCCACCACCCGGAGCCGAGGGGTCATGCCGGTGGAGCCTCCTTGAGCTCGTAGAGGTTGCCGTCCAGATCGCGCATGAACACGATCTCCTTGACGCCCGTGTGGTACCGCCGCACCTCCAGCCCCATCTGCTGGGCGCGGTCCAGAAGCCCCTCCAGATCCCCTACCTGGAAACACAGGTGGTCATACAGATCCGTCCGGGGCGTCATCTCCTCGTCGACGAACACCTCGATGAGGGTCCCGCCCGCGTCATAAACCGTGATCTCCGACTCGCCGCGGCGGTCGAACAGGGCCTGGACGAGCTCGTGGCCGATGGCGAAAGTGCGCGTCACCGGGAGCCCCAGCAATTCTCCGAAGACGGCCGCTCCATGATCTGCGGAGCTGACGGCCACCGCGGTGTGCAAGCCGGTACTCTTGGCGCCCTGGTCGGATACAGATTCCACAGTCCACTCCCATCGTCCATGTTCATACGTTCGACCCTGCGTAGGATATGTCGGTTCGATTCCGGTGGCCAATGGCGGAAACGTGTCTATCTTGGGCCGTAAGGCTGGAGTTGTTGCGATGTTCGTGGATGTGCTCGGAGTCCGGATCCATCTGTCGTTCTTCCTCATCGCGCTCCTGTTGGGATGGTCCCTGGGCGATCCGGTGCTCCGGTTCGTCTGGATCGTCATCGTGTTCCTGTCGATCTTGCTGCACGAGGGGGGCCACGCGGGGGCCGCCAAACGGTTCGGTCTTCACCCCAAGATCGAGCTCGGCGGGCTGGGTGGGGTCACCCGTTTCGAGTCCGGTAGGCTCACGACGGCTCAGCGTGTCTTGGTCACACTAGCTGGGCCCATGGCCGGTTTTGCCGCGGGTTTCTTGTTGTTGTGCTTCTCGGTGCTCGTACTCCCCCTGCTCCCCACCGGGACCCATGAGATCGCCTTGACCGGGTCGGTCACGGTACGCCTGGGCTGGGACACCCTGCGCTCCGCGGTGATGATGGGGCTGTGGGTCAACATCGGCTGGGGCATGTTCAATCTGCTGCCCGTGCTGCCGCTGGATGGTGGCCAGATCGGGCTGGCCCTGCTCTCGCGACGGGACGAGCAGCTGGGGCTGCGGCGCATGTCGATGATCTCCGTGGGTGTGGCTGCGCTGGTGGTCGCCGGAGCGCTGTCCATTGGCATGCTGTTCGGCGCGCTGCTGTTCGGCTTCCTGGGCTTCACCAGCGTCCGCACGCTGATGAGCATGCGTTCCATGGGCCAGGACCAGAGCGCCGGGATGATGGCGCGCCTGCAGCGAGCACAGGCCCTCGCCGCCACCGATCCCCAGCAGGCACTGTCCATCTCTCGCGAGGTTCGTACCCAGGCGTCCCACGCCGGGACCAAGGCAGCGGCCTCCCATCAAATCGCGGCGTTGTTACTGCATCTGGGGGATGTGGACTCGGCGCTCACCGAGCTCTAC
>CAZDDH010000085.1:0-32789 GCA_964504165.1 uncultured Rickettsiales bacterium
GGGGCGCCACAGCTGCCCGGCGCCGATCACGACGGGCCCCAGCAGGGGCATCCAGCGACGGAGATGGGGTCGAGTCGTTACAGGCATCAGTGCGCTCCAGAGAAGAGAATGATAACAGGGCTGCTACGTCAGAGCCCGAGCCCCCCTGGCTTTCCCAGATCCTCCCGGATGGCGTCGGCGACGCGGAAGGCGAGGGCCGATACTGTGGCGCCCACCGGGACTCCCGGCGCCGAGGGTAACAGGGAAGCGTCGGCTATGTAGAGCCCGTCCACGACGTGGACCCGCCCCCCCCCATCGGTCACGGCGCTTTTCCGCTGCGAACCCATGGCGCAGGTCCCCAGCGGAGACGTACTGGTCAGGACCAGGCTGCAGGACCGGTAGGGGAGATCGGCGATCCGCTCCAGGTCCCCTTCGTCGGCGATCCGGGTCGGCACCAGGTGGGACGTCCACACCTCGTCGGCGCCGGCCGCCAGCAGCGCCTGGGCCGCGCGGGCCACGCCGTCGGCCATGGCCTCGCGGTCGCCCGGTGCCAGCTCGTAGCGGACCACGGGCCGCCCGGTGGGCATGGGCACCACCCGGCCCTCGCGGCGGTCGCGCACCGTGGCGGTGAACGGGACGATACGCTGGTGATTCGCCATCAGGTCACGCAGCTCGCCGGCCGAGTGGGGGAGGGCGGCGGCGAGGGCGCTCGGCGGCCAGCGTTCCTCGGCCAGCAGCAGGCCCTCGGGAGCAGGCCCCACGCCGTCGAGGAACTCGGTGATCGCGGCGCCGGCGGGCGAAGGCGGCGGCGGATCATCGGCGAAGATCCCGAAGACGGGGGCGGTGGGTTGCAGCCGGAGCCCGTGTTGCAACAGCCGGGGCGGAGGATCGGGTGTCCGGCTGGCCTGCAGGAGCGCAGGCGTGTGGATCGCCCCTGCGGCCACCACCACCGCCGACGCTTGGATCTCCAGCCGGTGTGCCGGCAGATCCCCGTCCAGGACACACCCCAGGACGCCCACGGCTTGCTCCCCGTCGAACGTGATTGAATCCACCCGGCAGTCGCACAGCAACATGGCCCGGGCCGAGGCCGCAGGCTCGAGCCACGCGGTGAATGCATCCCTCCAGGCGGGCTCACCCCCGAACAGGCGGCTCCCCGCCACCGGATGGGTGCTGAGGATCGGCGCCGATCCCACCCCCCAGCCCAACCGCACGGCCGCGTCACACAGGGGCCCTCGTGGGCGGACGGCCGTGGGGGTGAGGGCCCGCTCCATCCGGTCATAGAGGGTGCCCATGCTCTCGGGGCCCAGGGCATCGAGGCCGGTGTCGCTGGCCCACTCGGAGAGCAGCGCGTCGGGCACCCGCCAGCAGGCTCTGGCGCCCAGCAGAGTACTACCGCCGGGCATCCGGCCTTGGAGGATGGAGACGCTTCGATCGGCGGAGGACTGTAGCCCCCGCTCCCGGAGCCGCGAGCGGAGGCCGGCATCGCCCGGGGCCACCGGGCGGAGATTCCCCTCCTCCACGACGACCACTTCCAGCCCGGCCGCTGCCAGCTCCGACGCGACGACCGATCCACCGGCGCCGGAGCCGACGATGCAGACATCGGTGCGCAGCTCCACGGAGCCTTGCAGCGTGGTGGCGTCCTCGATCACGGTGGGAAGGCTCCGTAGTGATGCACGAGTAGCTGCTCACGCAGGACCCGCACGGTCTGCCGGCAGATCAGCAGCGAGCTGGACGACCAGCGCTCCAGCACCTGCTGCTGGCGATCCGCCGGCAGCTCGCTGAAGGGGCGCAAGCTCCTCCCCAGCACGAACCCGCTCCCCTCCAGGAAGGTCAGGAAAGCGGTGAATCCTTTCTGTTGATCCCGTTCCAGATGGGAGAGATCCTCGTCCACCAGGGCGAGGGTCTGCCCCAGTCGCTCGTCCTCCCCCAGAACCTGCCGGGCCACGGCCTCGAGCACGGTGTAGCTCAGATCGTCGAGGACCTTCAGCCCCTGGGGGCAAGCCCGGTACGGGCCTTGCCGCAGGAACGGCGTTGCGATCAGGCCGCTGCAGGTGAACACCCCGCCGACGAGGCCGCCGATCCCGAGGATCACGCGGCGCCGGGTAGTGCGCAGCGCCTGCTCGTATTCGGGCCAGGGTTCGGTCAAATCAGGCTAGCCAGATCAGCCGTGGAGAGCGAGGTAGGCCTTCCACAGGCGCTCGAGGGGATCGGCCAGGCCGCCGTGCAACGCCTCGATGTCTGCCTCCGTCCAACGTGCAGTGTCGTCCCGCACGAAGGTGGTCTTGTCCACCCGGTTGTCGAACACGGCGATGGGCAGATAGAAGCTCCGGCCGTCCTGCTCGATGCGGATCGTGTCCGGGCGGTCGGACTGCTCGATGAGGTATTCGATATCGTCGCACCCGTAGTCGGCCCGCAGGACCTCCTCGGGGGCGCTGTGCTCGAGGATGCTGCCCGGATCATCCGGGTTGGCCCGCGCCGCATTCTTGCGCCGGGATTCCTCGGGGGTGACCCAGATGTACAGGATCGCCGCCCGCTCCAGCAGGGTGGGGGAGAGCTGGCTGAGGTTCCAGCCGTAGCCGTGGGGCTCGGTCAGCGGCATGGATGCCCCCTCGGCGCCGCCCCGGGCAAACTCGATGACCAGCGTCTGGTTGGCCATGCTGTCGGGCCTCGGGCCGAACAGCTCCCCGATCAGGCGGTCCGTTTCCCCCTGCAGAGCCCCGGCCAGCTCGTCGCGCAGGGCGTCGGCCATGCCGGCGAAGACCGCCGGGGCCCCTACGGCGGCCCGTGCCTGGTCGATGCGCTGGAACAGCAGCTTGGGGTCGGCGCCGGGCGAGGCCGCCGCCTCGTCCTTCATCACGGCGTAGTCGTCGTTGACCAGCTGCAGCAGCGTGCCCCAGTCGAGGCCGTTGGCGAATCCCGTATTGGGCCCCTTGTAGAACACCGGCGCCTGGTCCCGCTTGACCAGCTCGTCGTCGATGCAACGAAGGAAGTGCACGTAGGGGAAATCATCCAGCTGGACCGTGTCGGCCACGTGGTACTGCTGGATGCGCCGCTCCAGTGGCGCGTGTAACAAGAAGCGCCGGACCTCGGATTTGCCGGATGCCGGGAGAGCGAGGAGCAAAAGGGTGTCGATGTACTCGGGTCGGGTCATGGATACTCCCTGACTGCAAGATGACGGTGAAGGATCATCTTGCCCGCCCGCCCCGCGGAACTCAACTCAGGGAGTGGACACGCGACCTCTCAGGAGTCGCCGTCGTCCCGTGGCCGGTCGACGCTCCACTCGATGCTCTCCTCGAAGCTCTCCTCGATACTCTCTTCGAGGTCGCTCATCGGAGGCAGGGAGCCGTCTTCGAGCTGGAGAAGGGCAGCCCGGGCACGGTCGCGCCGCTCCTGGGAGCTGGCGCCACCGGGATCGATCTCCTGGAGACGGCAGAAACAGTCCCGTGCCTTGTCCTTCTCGCGGCGGAACAGGGCCATCTCGCCCTGCTTGAGATAGAGCTCGGCGGCCATGAATCGTTCATCTTGATCCGCGACGGAGGCCAGGTAGGCCCGCCGCTTCTTGCGGTCGCCGATCAGAGCGCGGATCTGCCCGAGGCGCTTTCGGATGGCTTCGCTCATCGACTCCAGATCCGGGACCCCGGTGCCGGCGTCGATGAGCGCCTGCAGCTCCGCTTCCACGCGGTCGCACCCGGCGGTCAGCTCGTCGGGGAGGGCGGTCCAGTGGAGATCCAGGTAGGCGTAGTGGTCCGCGGAGAGGTTCTCGTAGAGGGACATCACCTTGCGCTCCCGCGCGACCCGTTTGGGATCAACCCCGCTGTCCGCCCGCAGGGTGATGACGCCGAGCAGCTCCATCGTCAACAGGAGCTGGAAGCCCTTGGCACGGGTGACGACGGAGCGATCGAGGATTTCTTCGATGGTCCAGCCCGGCCGGAGACCGGACTCCACAAATGCCCGCTGCTCCTCGTCCAGGGGGAGTTCGTCTTTGACCTTGGCGCCCAGCGGCGTCACCACCACGAAGAGATTGCCGACCTTGCTCAGCCGATCGGCGATCTGAGCTTCGCTGATACGGGAGAAGGAGAACGCGGCGCGTTTCCACACCGGGTCCAGCGGCCGCGTCTTGGTGGTCTCGAACACCTCACGGATCTCCGGAGCTTCGAAGAAACGGAACGAGCCGTCCCTCAGGGCCAGCAGCCTGCGTGTGATCAGCCGGACCTGCTCGGCGCGAAGATCCTCCAGCTGTCCCCGTTCGATCAGCCCGAGCCTCATGACCACGGAGATCAAGGGGCGGGCGGTCACGTCCGCGAGCCACCGCGCCCGGTCCAGCACGGGCTTGGACAGGAGCTTGCGGCGGATCAGCAGGGAGTCCGTGGACTCGGTCTGCAGCGGGGGTTGGCGCAGGAAGTGCACAGCGGCCCCGTCCAGGATGAAGCCCCAGTAACGCTCCCGCGATGCGTCCAGCACGATCACCCCCGTGAAGCGCTGCACGTAGGCGCGCAGGAGGACCTCGTAGGGCGATGTCTGCTTGAGCGACCCCTGCTTGACCACCACGCCGGGAAGATTGCGAGACTGCTGGAACGGGACCGGGATGCCCGGGCCACCGACGGGTAGCTCCAGGGACATCAACGCCTTGGCCGCCTGCTCGGTGGAGGTGGTCGCGGTCGGTGGAGGCTTGGCCCCCGGCTTGGCCCCTGGCTTGGCCGCCGGCTGGGCCGCCGGGATGCCGGGCTTGGACTGACGTATCTTGGCCACCCGCTTGAGGCGTTCCGCCAGATAGTTGGGCTGGCCGGCATCGGCGGGCTTGGTTTTGATGCCCGATGGCCGGGAGGGCATGGTCATCGGCGTGCGGATCGTCTCTTCTTCGTACGGGGCGTCGGTGCTCACCTCGTCGGACGGCTCGTCCCGGGGGGTCCCGCCGAGCAGGGTGAGCAGTTCCGGGGGCAGCGAGTCCACCTGGATGACCGTCGCCACATCGCCCGAGTGGGCGACGGTTCCCCGGACCTCGAACCGCTTGCGCCGGTAGGCCAGCTCGATGATCACCGGGACCGACCGTCCCTGGGGCGGCGGCGGCCTCACCTGGACGGTCACCAGGCCGTGGCGCATGCCCGAGGTGTAGGCCTCGAGGGCTTCCTCCTCGCGCTCGAATACGAGTGTGATGTCCCCCACTGTGGCCAAAAGATCTCCTCCGTTACCTGACGTTATACCACCGGAGAAAGATCAAACGCTCAACAGCACCTTTCCCGTCCCGGGCTGGGCGGCCCGATCGAAGGCCGTGAGGGCGGCCGAGAGCGGATACCGGCCGTCGATGAGCGGCGTGGGATCAAACCCACCGGCCAAAAATTCGAGGGCTGGCGCGAAGGGACCGCAGCGGGAACCCAGCACGGTGATCTCGTCGATGACGACGGGGGCCAGATCCAGCTGGTGGCGCCCTGCGACGGTGGTCTTGAGCACCACGGTGCCCAGGGGGCGTACGGCGGCCAGCGCCCGGGAGAGGGCGTCGGCGTTGCCGGTGGCATCCACCACGACATCGGCGCTACGGTCCGGGGAGAACGACTCGTCGAGGAACACGCTCGCACCCCAACCGCGGGCGATGGCCAGGCTGTCGGTGTGCCGGCCGACGACGGTGGTGTGCGCGCCGGCGTGGACCATCACCGCCGCGACGAGCAGGCCCAGCTTGCCGTCGCCCAGCACGACGATCCGTGCGTCGCCGTCAATGCGGGACTGCTCCAGGATCCGCAACGCCGCTGCCAGCGGTTCGGTGAAGACGGCAGCACGGTCCGCCACCCCCTCCGGGACCGTGTGCAGGTTGTGTTGCGGAAGCGTCAGGTACTCGGCAAAGGCCCCGTCCCGCCCGGCGATCCCCAGCACGGTGCGTTGCGCGCAATGGCGCTCGGCGCCGGCGAGGCACCGATCACAGTGCCCACACGCCGCGTTGATCTCCCCCACCACCCGCTTGCCCACGCTGGCCGCATCGGCGGACCGCTCGATGACGCCGACGAACTCGTGCCCGGGAATGCCCTCGAATCCCATGTAACCGCGGGCCAGCTCCAGATCGGTGGCGCAGATGCCGGCGAGCTGCACGCGGACGAGGGCCTCACCGGGGGCCGGGACCGGTACGGGGCTATCGGTGAGCTGGAGCTGGGGGGGATGGGACGAGAGGCGGAGCGCTAGCATGCGTCGTCGGCGTGCGTCAGGGAGATGTCACTCGCTGGCGGGGGGCTCTTCCTTGGTCTCTTCACCTTCCCCCTGTTCCTTGACCTCGCTGCGCCAGTTGTCCAGGTTCATCAGCAGGTCGGACTTGAGGATCTCGAAGATCTGGTCGGCCACCGCGTCGCGGTACTCGGAGTTGGCCAGGCTGTCCGAGGAGATCTCCAGGTTCAGGTTGACCGGGATGACGAACTTCTTGTTCTTCTTGCCGATCTTGAACTTGCCGAACACCTGCACCTGCCCCGACACCTGGAAGGTGTAGTTCGGGGTCAGCATCTCCTGCAGCATGCCCAGCTCGATGTCCGTGTAGGCCGCCTTGATGGTGAGCGGGTCTTCGATCTCGTAGGGCGGCGCACTGGGGATGCTGAAGGCGTCGATCTCGGGGATGGAGAACACCACCTCGTTGAGCTTGAGGTCCTGGAACTTGATCTTGTGCACCTTGCCGGTGACGGGAACCGAATCGGTGAGCTGGAACCACAGGTGCAGCACCAGGTGGTCCTCCTCGGCGGCGCCCAGCTCGAATTCACCGATCTCCACCAGGCGGCCCAGGCCGCTCTCCAGGTCGGTGACGTCCTGGCTGACACTGGTGTCCTGGACGACCTCGTATCCATCGATCTTTTCTGCGAGGGCGGGCGTGGCCACCAGGCCCACAGCCACGACCATCATCGTAATCCACAGCGCTCGATACATCTCCTCACTCCTTTCCGCTCTTGGAGCCGCCGCCGAGGGTCATCCCTCGCAGGGCGTCGTCCAGAGCCGAACCCATTTTGTCTTTCATCTTGTTTTCGATGGAGGGATCGTCGAGCGCCTTGAGCATGAACTGCTTGGTTTGCTCCGCGCCCGCCTCCGTCACTTTTGGATCTTCGAGGGCCTCGGCAATGAGGTCCGGGCCCGCTTGCTTGAAGAACTTCTCGAAGGTCTGCGGCATCTCATCGTTGGCGCGGGAGATGGCGTCGTCGACCTGCTGGGTGAACTGGCCACCGTTGGCCATCGAGGTATTGATCTCGTCTGCCTGGGTGTTGGCCTGGACCAGGGTCTCCTGGAGCTCGCGCACCATGGGCAGATTCTCGCTGAACATGTCCTGGATGGTCGCCCGCAGGCCGTTGACCTCGGCGGTAGTATCCAGCACCTGGGAGTTGAGCTGGTAGATCCCCACGACGAGCACCAGGGACAGCACCATCATGGCGGCGACCATGATCTGCAACATCCTCACCGAGGACTGGAGCCGCAGCTGTTCGGCGCGGGCGCGTGCCAGCTCCCGGTTCTTGTCTTCTCGGACGATGGTCTCTTCGATCTTTTCCATGCCGGCCAATCCGTAGACCGCGCCACCTTACCACACGCGGCGCCGTTGGGCGGGTTGCCCCGTCAACGGTTGTCCCGCCGGGTCAGGGCGAACAGGGCTCCCCAGATCAGGATCAGGAAATGCTGGGCGAGGATCGCCACGTACAGGAACGTCACCCGTGGGGAGCCGCTCCCCGCGGCCGCCCGCCCGCTCAGCAGCTGGTCGGCGAGTTCGTCCCGTTGCTCCTGGGAGTACAACGACAGGTAGACGGAGTTGGAAAGCTGATAGGGGTAGTAGGCGTCCGCGGTCTCCACCTGTAGCTCGAAGGGGTCGTGGATGTAGATGTGGGTCAGCGCCTCCAGCCCCCAGCGGGCGGCCATGGCGGTGGAGATGGCCGCCACCCCCTTGTTGCCGTGGGTGACCGACGTGAACTGGCTCATCGTCTCCCGGCCCTCGTCGTTGATCTCGACGGCCACGGCGCCGCCAGCGAGGGTGTCCTGCGCCAGGTCGCGCAGCCGCAGCATGGACTCCCCTTCGGTCTGGTTGCGTTCCACGATCTCCTGGGCCGTATACGGCAGGATCGTGGGCAGGTCATCCACCGGGACGAGCAATCCGGCAAACAGGATCTGGGGGAACATCACCAACGGCACGGCGGCCATCGCCGCCGCTGACGTGCGTACCACGCCGGAGATACACAGACCGCCGGCGACCCCGCCCATGTAAAGTAGCATCATCACCGCCAGGGTCTCGATGAAGTGGTGCGAGAGGGCACCCCCCACGGTCAACACCCCGATGAGCAAGAAGCACTGGATTGCGCCCACGCTGCACAGGACGAAGACCTTGGACAGCAGGTAGGTCCAGCGCTTGAGGAAGGTGAGGCGTTCCCTGCGGTAGATGGAGACTTCGTCCACCAACTCCCTCACCGACAGCGAGCAGCCGAACCACAGAGCGGCAATGACGACGAGGAACAGGGTGCGCGGAGAGTTGGCCGTGCTCCCGGAGATGGCGATGACCAGCAGGGCGATGATCGGCGCCTGCAACAGCGAGGTCAGCAGCCCGCCCCGGTCGGCCAGCTTCTGTGTGGCATACCGCTGGGTCAGCGTCATGAGCTGGCCCAGCGAACTCTGAGATTTGGACAGGGGCGGCATGTCCTGGGCCTTGGGGTGGTGAGCGATGAGCTGGCTGACAAAGCGCTCGTAGGCGTCCGTGTCCTTGAACCGCTCCTCCCACTCCTCGCCGGACCGCTCCGACTCCACCTTGGCGTAGATGTCGCCGGGCATATTCACGTCGAAGTAGTCGTAGAACTGGTTGACGGGGCCGAAGTAGATCATCCGGCCCTCGGCCATCACCATCGACCGATCCAGCAGATCGAAGCCCCCCAGCTGGTGGGTGGCCATCACCACCGTGCAGCCGGTGGAGGCGATGCGCCGGAAGAGGTACATCATCCGTTCCTGGTTGCGCGGATCCAGGCCCTGGGTGGGCTCGTCGACGAACAGCACGCCGGGCTGGCTGAGCAGCTCGATGCCGATGCTGACGCGTTTGCGCTGGCCGCCGCTGAGCCTACCGATGCGGGTGTCGCGCTGCTCGGGAAGCTCCAGCAGGTTGATGAGGTTGTTGATGTGTTCCCAGCGCTCGGTCTCGTCCAGATCCTCGGGCAGCCGCAGCCGGGCGGCGTACATCATCGCCTGGTCCAGCGTCAGCTCGTCGTGCAGGTCGTCCCGCTGGGGCACGTACCCGATGAAGTGACGGGCCGTGGAGTAGTTCTCGTACAGGTCCAGGCCGTTGAGCAGGACCCGGCCGCGGGTAGCGGGGTTGAGCCCACAGATGGCGTTGAGGAAGGTGGTCTTGCCCGAACCGCTGGGGCCCAGGACGCCCACCAACTCCCTGCGGCCGATGCTCACCGAGACGTCGTCGAGGATGGCCTTGCGGTTGTTGCCCGGGCCCACCTCGCGGGTCAGGCCCAGGGCGTCGATGCGGATGGCGCTGCTGTCCAGGTTGGAGCGCAGCTCGCCGGCTTGCAGCTGGAGGATGAACGGCCCCACCTGGATCCGGTCGTTGTCGTGCAGGCTGGCCGTGCCCTCGATGCGCTGCCCGTTGACGAAGGTCCCGTTGGCCGAACCCAGGTCCGTGATCTGGTAGCCGGTCTCGTCCCGGTCGATGCGGGCGTGCTGGCGGGAGATCAGGACGTGGTTGAGCACGAGCCCGCAGCCGGCCTCGCGGCCGACCACCATGGATCCACCCACCGCGATGTCCTGGGCCTCGACCTCCACCTCTTCCCGCAGCGAGTCGCGGTAGATCAACTCCCGGGAGCCGTAGTGACCGAAGGTCAGCCGGTCCCCCTCCTTGAGGGTCGCCGGCTTCTGGATCCGCTCCCCGTTGACGAAGGTGCCGTTGGTGCTGTCCAGGTCGGTGACCTGGGCCGTGCCCTCGTCGGTGACGCGGATCACGGCGTGCTCCACGCTGACGGAGCGGTGATCCAGGCAGACCTGGTTGCGCATGCGGTCGCGGCCGACCGTGACCTCCTGGAACGGGCTGAGCTCGAAGGTCTGGACGCCGAAGCCTTCCACCAGCAACTGCAGGTGGCGGCGGCGGATCATGTCCAGGCCGATGAAGGCGGTCTTGGAGGCGTCCTCGGGCAGCTGGCCCAGGGCCGGGAAATCCACAGGATCGGGGAGGGTCGCGGGTCGTTGGGGGGCGGGGGCCAGGATCAGGGACGAGGTGGCCGCTTCCATCTCGTCCGAGAATTCCGCGCCGTCGTCCCACTCTTCTTCCCACAGCAGGAAGCGGATCGGAGAGCCTTGCGGGCCACCCAGGCGGAACTCGTCCAGCGGCTCCAGCAGCCGCTCGTACACCCGTTCTCCGTTGAACCAGGTCCCGTTGACGCTGCCCAGATCCCTCAGCAGGAAGCGGCCGTCTTCCTGCTGCTCGATGGTGGCATGGCGGCGCCCCACCTGCATGTCCTGGATACGGATCTGGGTCTCCTGGCCGCGGCCGAGAACGTTCTCGGGCTCGGTCAGGCGTTCACGCCGCCCCTCCTCGGGCCACTCCAGAATTCCGTAGGTCATCGCTTTACAGTCTCAGCTCTTGGTCCAGCCAACCACATGGCGCCACGTTCCAATATGCAGCATTTGGTCACAAATTTGGGCAGAGACGACCTTTCGAGCGAAAAGGTTGACCGAAGCTTTGCTTGCCTGATGGCTCGACAGCGACGATCCTGTTCCAACCGGGCACCAGGTGTCACGCGCCCGTGCGCAGAGGAGTTTCCGTGGTCAGGATCACCCTATTCATGCTGCTCGTAACGCTTGCCGTTCCCTCGCTTGCCACAGCCTACGGGGAGGCGGAGGACGGGTATCCCAACATGGGTGAGCTATGGGTCGAGGTCTACACCAGCAGTTGCCGGCAGGATCCGGACGCCTGGCAGCCGGTGTGGGGATCCCCGTCCTATTCGGTGATGGGCGCCCTGTGGCACCACCATGGCCTCAACGTCGTCTCCCGCAACCACTCCACGGACATGGCCACGAACGACTGCTTCAGCCACGACTCCTGTGACGGGACCGGGTGGGATACGCGTATCTCCGAGTACTACAGCGGGGGCATGTTCGGTGAGAACATCGCCGCCGGCCAGCAGAACGCCTACGAGGCCATCGTGGCCTGGCTCAACAGTGAGGGCCATCGGGAGAACATCTACACGTCCGGATACCTGGAGCTGGGCACGGGCCTGGCCCTGGGCGGCTCCTACGGCATCTACTGGACCCAGGACTTCGGCGGCGGGGCACCCGCGGATCGCCACCCGGTCCCCACCGCCGCCGCGGAGATCCAGGGGGGGGATCTGGTGGTCTGGGGTATCGTCGATACCGGTACGCCCACCGAAGAGGTCGAGGTCCAGCTGGGCCTGGAGGGCGACTGCCACGACATGGAGCTGATCTACGGCCAGACCGGTGCCGGTACGTACGAAGCGGCCGTCTCCCCCCAGGGCGAGAACCACTGGAACATCCAGATCAAGCTCGGGGACGGCACCGTGGAGACCTGGCCCGACGAGGGTTCGTGGACCGACGACGCCTACTCGGAGTCGACTCCGGATGCCGACTGTTTTGGCACGGGCAGCGACGACGATGACGATGATTTCGGCGACGACGACGATGACAACGGCCCGCCGGGATCGTGGGACGACGGTGACCTGACCGAAGGCGGCGGTTGCGGCAGCGCCTCGTCGCCCTTCGAGTCGCCGGGGCCCGGTGCATTGATCATCCCGGTGGCCTTGTTCGGAGCGTGCTGGATCCGCCGGCGCGCCTGAGGGCCGCCCCCCGGTCCCGTCCTCACTCGAGCCCTTCTTCGATACTCGCCGTCAACGCATCCCGCACGCGCTTGGCCATGCCGCGTAGGTCTCCGGGGTCCTGCCCTGCGGCCTCGGCCCGACCGGCTGCGTACTCTAGCCAGTGGGCCAGATCTGGATCCGGTGCCCGGGCCAGGTCGAGGGTCTCGAGTTCGCCGGCAGCGCGGGCGAATCGCTCCCAGTTGTCGGTGGCAGCGGCCCCCGCAGCTTCGATGACCATACGATAGGGTGCCAGCCAGTGGTTCGGCTCGTCTGCCAGCAGTCGCGCCATCTGATCCACGGAGTCCAGGGCCCCCGGGCCGTCATCCACCGCCAGCGAGGTGAAACCCAGGTTGCCCAGCAGGCCCACCGATTCGACGAGCAGGTTGTGGGCCTGGGCGATGGCCAGGGCGGAACGGTAGCCCCGTCGGGCCGTCTCCAGATCCCCCTCCTGGCGTGCCAACTCGGCCAGGGAGTTTTCCGTCGTGAGCCGTTCCAGTTCGTGGCCGCCGAGCTTGTTGAGGGTGTGGGACTGCTGATAGAGGTCCCGCGCCTGCTGCAGGTCGCCGCCGATCAGGGCCAGGTTGCCCAGCTCCCGCAAGCAGATGGACTCCACCCGCCGGTCCCGCTGCTCGCGGCTCTCTTGCAGGGCCTGGTCGAATTCGGCCTTGGCCTGCTTGAAGTTGCCCAGCTGCCGCTCCGTACGGGCCAGCTTCCAGCGGCTGTTGAGGACCTCCTCGGCGATCCCGGCAGCCTCGGCGGTGCGGATGGCCCGGGAGAAGAACAGCTCGGCCTCGGCCCGCTCTCCCCGGTTGGCGAGCACTTCGGCCCGATCCCGCAGCGCGCGTGCTCGGTACCGAGACGCGTCCGGCGAGTCTTCGATGGTGTCCAGAATCTGCAGCACCTCGTCGGTGAGTGCCAGCGCTTGATCCAGCCGGCCCGCCATGCCCAAGACCTCGGCTAGTACGCAGCGGATCGAGGCACCATCTACCGCTTCGTGGCACAGTTCCAGGCTGTCTTCGAGGTAGTTACGCGCGTCTTCCAGGTTGCCCAACAGCTCGGCGGTGTAGCCCAGGCCAAACAGGACCTGCACCCGTTGCCGGTCGTCGTCGGCTGCATCCAGATCGTCCAGGGCCCGCAACGCGGCGTTGTAGAAGCGGATGGCCCGGTACACGTCCCGGGTCTCCGCGCTCTTTGCGGCTGGCAGCAGGTCGCGCAGCGCCTCGGCCGGCCGGCCGGCGGTGAGCAGGTGCTCGGCGATCTCGCCCCGCAAGTCGGTGCCGGTCTCCTTGGACCACTCACGCAGGCCCTTGGCACAGGCACGGTGGAACTCCGGGGCGTCGTCCCGATCGGCGATGTCGCGCAACACGGTCTCGCGTAGCAACGGGTTGTCCAGGCGTGTCTCCCCCTGCCGGCTGACCAGCAAGCCTTCGCCGTGGAGGTGGGTCCAGGCGCGCCTCAGTCCCGCCTCGTCTTCGATGGAGCGAGCCTTCAGCACTGCCATCACGGCTGCGCGGTTCATGGGGCCGCCCACGAGCGCCGCGGCAAAAAGAATCTCGCGGGTCAGCGTCTCGTCCGGCGCCCTGCGCAGGGAGCCGGCGATGCGGTTACGGGACAGGACCTCCACCGATTCGGGCAGGGACTGAGCCTCGTCGACGCCGCTCTTGAGCCCCCACCTCAGCGGCAGCTTCTCCTCCAGCAGTCCGTCCGCAAGCCAGGACGCAACGATTTGCACGGCGAACAGCGGATTGCCAGCGCCCCTCTCCCAGACCCGCTCCGCCAGGCGATCCTCGAGGAATAGCAACTCCTGGAGCAGCTGCCGGCCGTCCTCGATTCCCAGGCGATCCACGGGGATCCAGCTCACCTCGCGGCGGCCCTTGAGCCGGGTCACCTCCTCCAGCACCGTGGAGGACTCGGAGAGCTCCTCCGTCCGTAGGGTGAGCAGGAGCAGCACGGGCAGCGGCTCCAGCTGGAGCTGCAGCAGGAGGTCGCGTAGCACGCGGAAGGTCTCGCCGTCCCTCGACCACTGGGTTTCGTTGAACCAGACCAGGGCGCCGCCGCCGTGGGCTGCCCGTTTCAGCACGCGGTGCATCAGGGCCGCCCGTTCTTCCAGGTCGGGCGCGGGCATGGAACGTGCTTCCGGAGAGGTGCCCAACCAGCCGATGAGCGCGTCGGCCTCCTCGGCCGTATGGTCCTCGTGGCGCTCCAGATAGCGTTCGACGGTCTGCCGCAGGGTCGCGTCGTCCGGCTCGTTGAGGGCCAGGAAGCGGCGCATCGCATCGTTGATCCCGGCTCCCACCGAACCGGGTTCCGGATCGTGGTCGACGTAGATCGTCTGGAAACGCCCGTCTCGCTGCAATGACTCGTGCAGCCACTGGGCCAGCCGGCCCTTGCCCACGCCCGCCTCACCGGCCAGCACCGCCACCTGCGGTTCCCAGGTGTCCACGCAGCCCTGGACCAGACGCCAGAGCTTCTCCCGCGGGTTCTCTCGGTCCACCAGCGGCGGCCGGCGCAGGAGGAACATCTCCGGCGAGGTCCCGGCGGATTGACGCGTTCGGGGGTCATCGGGGGGGCTCTCGGGCAGCGCCTGATGGGGTACCTGGATCAGGGCGGGGGCGTCGCCGAACAGGTCCGGTCGGCCACTGGGAAGGCTGGGCTCCGGTGGCTGTTCGGGGGGGGACGCGGCTTGGCCCAGCATCAGCAGGGCGTCGCGGGCGTCGGCAGCCAGGGCGAAACGGGCATCGGGTGGCCGGGCCAGCATGTGCGCCACCACCTCTTCGATGCCCGCAGGAACGGGGTACCCGTCGCGGACGGGGAGGGGGGGCGGGCCCTCGGCCAGCTTGCGGTACATCAGCGACCAGGGATTGCCCGAGAACGCGGCCGTCGCGGCCAGCACCTCGTGGAGCACGCACCCCACCGCGTAGATATCCGTCCAGGGCCCCATCCAGCGTCCCCGGCCCTCCATCTGCTCGGGGGCCATGTAGGTGGGGGTACCCCGCGAGGAGTCCTCGTCCACGTGCTGTCCGGTCATCTCGCTCAACCTGGCGATGCCCAGATCGGCCAGCTTGAGCTGCAGGCGTCCCTCGTCGTCATGGGCCAGCAACAGGTTTTCGGGCTTGATGTCCCGATGGAGGATCCCGCGCGCGTGCACGAACGCCAACGTATCGAGGAGTTCGACGAACAGGTCGCGCACCTCGGCCCACGGGGGTGGGCACTCGCAGATACGCTTGAACGAGCCCGCGTCCGCGTACTCCATCACCAAAAACGGTTGCCCTTGCTTGGTCAGCCCGGTGTCCAGCAGCTGGACCACGCCCGGGTGCTGCAACCGCGCGGCGGCGCGGACTTCCGCGTTGAAGGTGCTGCCGAACGCCTCGTCGTACGTCTGGCGCTGGAGCACCTTGGCCGCCCCCCCCCCGCCCCGGGGCGCGTCGGGGACCGAGGAAACCCGGGGCCAAAACCCCCCCCCCCGGCGCTAAGGGGTAAGCCCGGACCGGCCGGTGGCCGAGTCGAGGACCTTGAAGACCGTGGCGAATCCCCCCGAACCGAGGATCTCTGGAGTCTCCCGGTACCGGGACGGGAACTCGGGTAGTTGGGGATTGGGTTCCACGCTTCGCCCTTCAACGCAGCCAGCATACCTGTTCGGAAGCGGGCGCTGGTGTGACTTCGTGGTTCTGATAGCATGGCGCTGTGCCGCTTGCGACCCGTCTTGCTGGCACGAGTGGTGCATGCAGATTACGGCAGCGCGCAAGGGAGGCCCCTCGATGACGTCTACGGAGGTAGGAAGTGGCGAGCTCGGCAGGATCCACGGGTGGGTACTGCTGGGCCTCTTGGCCCTGCTGGTTGGCATGGGGTGCGCCTGCGCGGATTACGACACGGGCGGGTACGACGACGACACCGGCGACGACGATGTGGCGTCGGACGACGATGACATGGCCGATGACGATGATGACGACGACTCGGGCGACGACGACACGGGGGACGACGACGACACCACGGACGTCGGGCCCTGCGCCGATGACGGCTGGGGCGAGATCCCCGTCGACGAGCGGCCCGAGTACCTGGTGGTCAGCACCACCGGGATGCCTACCGGTGACGGTTCGGTAGGGAATCCGTACGACACGATCGAAGCCGCCCTCGAGCATGCCCGAGCCTCGGGTGGAGAGTGGCTCATCGGTATCGCAGAGGGGGAATACACGATCGATCCGATGGCCGGGCTGGAGCTCGGCGAGGAGGACGAGGGCCTCTGGATCGCAGGGTGTTCCGCGGAGGCGGTGATCCTGACCGTCGGTGGGACGGACATGGCCGGCATCGCCGTGCGCCAGACCAACGGCATCCAACTCCGTTCATTGACGGTCAAGGGCGGGATGCCCGCCATCGCCGTCACCCAGCAATCGGGCGCCGACGCTCCCATCGTGCTGAACGACATCCGCGTCAGCGAGGCCGTCGGCGTGGGCATCGTCATCGACGGCACCACCGGCAAGAGCCCCACCGTGGCCGAGATGGAGGCCATCCAGGTCTCCGGGACCACCACCATCGGCGACCAGCTGGGTTGGGGCGTTGCGGTCCAGGGAGCCCAGGCTTCCTTGCTGGATGTCACCATCTCGAACGTCACCCAGGTGGGGCTGTTCGGCCACATGGCCGAGATCGAGGTGGAGCGGCTGACGGTCGATGGCGTGGCCGTCGACGCGGCCGGCACCTTCGGCCGCGGCGTGCACCTGCAGCTGTTCACCGATGGCGCCATCCGCGATTCGGACATCCTCAACTGCGCGGACGCCGGTGTGTTCCTCAACGCCTGTGACGCCATGATCCTGTCAGATCTGGACGTCTCCCTCGTCGGTGCGGCGGTGATCCCCAATTCCGTCAGCCTGTCCGGCGACGGCATCGTCGCCTCGGCGGGCACCCTGGGTTTCGATCCCAGCTGGCACCCCGTCACCGCCGCCAACAACAACGTGCACGACAACGCCCGCGCGGGCATCGTCCTGGACGGCGTCGAGGGTGAGGTGGACGGTGGGCTCTACGCCAACAACATCTTCCTGCCCGGCGGCTGGGGGGTAGTCAGCCAAAACGGTGGGAGCAACAACGGCGCCGACGACACCTACGCCCTCCCGGGCGACTTCGACATCCTCGACCTGAACCTCGACGTGCTCCCCTGGCTGGTCGTGTCCAACGACTGAGCCAAATCGCACCCCCGCGATCCCATCTTTTACGGCGAATTCTCTACCCTCGGCGCTTGGATGTGCCATCGTGCCCAATATAGAATGAGGCGGGTGCTCGGGGGAGCGCCCCGAAAGCCATTGCGTACGTGCATCGGCACGAGGGGAACAGGCCCATGGCTCTGACCACCGTCCAGGTCCCGGAGGGGATGACCGAACTGTTCGCCGAGGCGGAACAGTTCGTCCAGGAGTACTTCAGCAACTTCGTCCGCGATCCATCCGCCGGGACCATCGCCATCGGGGACCAACGGTACATCCTGGTCAACGCGGACAGCCTGTCCGTGGGTTTCCACCAGCACTTCGCGGCCATGTTCCCCCGCCTCGAGGCCTCCGTGGCCGACTCGGCGGCGGCGTCCGCGCTCTACGACATCGCGTTCAACACCGGCCGCAACGACGCCCGTATCCTGCACAGCACGATGGGGGTCTCCGATCCCCTGGCCAAGCTCTCCTCCGGGCCGGTGCACTTCAGCTTCACCGGCTGGGCGCGGGTGCACATCTTCCCCATCGGGAATCCCGTCGCGGACGAGAGCTATCGTTTGTTCTACGACCACCCCAACTCCTTCGAGGCGGACGCCTGGCTGGCGCGTGCCAAGCGGGGCGACGCGAGTACTCCCGCCCGGCCGGTGTGTGTGATGAGCGCGGGGTACTCGTCCGGCTGGTGTACCGAGAGCTTCTCCGTGCCGCTGGTGGCTCGGGAGCTGTTCTGCCGCGCCAAGGGGGATCCCTGCTGTCGTTTCGCGATGGCCCACCGGGACCACATCGACGAGGTCGTGGAGCGATTCCTCGAGTGCAACCCGGATCCATCCATGCCAGCAGAACAGTGGGACGACATTGGGTAACCCGGTCTACGAGAGCGTCCTGGCTCGCCTGGTCCAGGTCACGCCCCTGTTGGCCCGAGGTTTGCTCGACGCCGGGATGTACCGGTACGGCTTCGAGGCCGACACCATAACGGCCATCCAGATGAACCGCCTGGTGGACGAGTTCCTCTCGCGGGAACTCTCCGACGTGGACCTGGAAGGTATCGGCCAGGGAATGGTGGTCGCCGACGAGCAACTGCTGTTCGTCTCGGACACGTTGCAGGATATGTTCTTCGAGGATAGCAATCTGCCCCTCGGCGAACAGCTCACCCACCTGGAAATGCTCGGTGTATTGCTCCCGTCCGGCCACGATCTGTACCACTACGACGCCATCCGGCTGTATCTCTCCTCGCCCTACAAGAGCACGTTGATGGTGGGGCGCTGTGTCCTGCCCGGCGGGCACGGCGGCACGCTGCGGATGGCCTTCGTCAAGGACGAGACCCTGCAGAACATCCTCCGCGGAGAGGTGTCCCAAGTGCAGTCGGACCTGGACGAGGCGGTGAGGGCCCGCGAAGAACTCTCCCGCAACCTACTGCGCAAGGAACGGGCGGTGTCGTCCAGCCTCAAACAGGCGCTGGAGGCCAAGGACCGGGAGTTGCTCCAGTCGGAGAAGCTGGCCTCGATGGGGTCGCTGCTGGGGGGGATCGCCCACGAGCTGAACAACCTGCTGGGGCCCATCCTGGGCTATTCCCAGCTGATGAAGGGCTGGGAGCTGGACGAGCGCAGCACCGATGCGGTCGATCGCATCGAGCTGGCGGCCCAGTCGGCCGCCGCCGTCGTGCGGACGATGCTCAATTTTGCCAATCCCCGGGTCGGGGGCGACGCCCGTGGCGACGTGAACCAGGCGGTCAGGGACGTGTGCAAGTTGATGGCCAAGATGTGGGAAGCACGGGGCATCGAGCTGCAGCTGATGCTCAACGATCGCATCCCGCCGGTGGTCGCCGATGCAGGGCAGATCCGGTCCATCGTGCTCAATCTGGTGGTGAACGCCACGCAGGTGCTGGACACCCAGACCGCCGAAGGGGAGGAGAGCGCGCCGGCGCCCAGCCCATGGATCTTCATCTCGTCGGAGTACGACGACAGCCAGGTGACCCTGAACGTCCGGGACAACGGCGGCGGTGTGAACGAAGCCCTGCGCGAGCGTCTCTTCGAGCCGTACGTCACGGGCCGTTCCGACTCCGACGGCCTGGGGCTGGGGCTCAGCATCGCTCGGGGTATCGCATCGTCAGTGGGCGGCACACTAGCGGTGGAGAACGTGGGTGAAGGGCACGACCTTGGTGCCCTGTTCTCCGTGCACCTGCCCGTCGTCCCGACATCGCTGGATGATCTGGAGATCTCCAGCGATTCGCTGGTCCGCGACGGCGAGACAGCGAGCTGCCTCATCGTCGACGACGAGGAGGCCTTGCTGGCCATGATGCGCGACGTGATGGTGGAAGCCGGCTACTGGGTCGAAGCGGTCACCAGCGGCAGCGAGGCGCTGCAGCTGCTGCGCAGCAACAAGTACGATCTGATCATCAGCGATATCCGTATGCCCGAGATCGACGGCTTCCAGGTCATCGAGCACGAGCGCATGCGGGAAGGCGGGGGCCAGGCCAAGTTCCTGCTGGTGACCGGGGATCTGCTCGATGATCAGCTGAGGCAGCGCATCCAGGAGCTGGGCGCGAACGTGCTGTACAAGCCGTTTGATATCCGGGTGCTACTGGACACGGTCGCCCGCGCGCTGCGGCACTGAGGAACCTGGGTCATCCCGCAGCGCCGAATCCGCCGACTGCATGGCCTCCGCCAGGGCGACGAGCCCGGCCAGCGGCTCGCAGATGCCCCCCAGCCCCTGTTCCCCGGCAGATGTGACGACGGCTCTGGAGGCGTCGAGGGCCCGGGTGGGGTCGCCGGAGACGAGCTCCTCGCGCCAGCTGGCGGCCGCTGCACTGGATAGGGACAGGCCGCGGATCTCACCGCGGGTCCGCTCGTCGTCCCAGCGCCCCCGTAATGCCTTGCGGTAGACCTTGCAGATGTCCTTGATCTCCTGGGCGGTGGCTTCCGCAGCCGGGGGTGGGACGGCGGCCGTCGCCTCGGTCTCGACGGCCTCGTCTGCGGAGGCCGGCTGTGGCGTGCCGGTCCCGCCAGCCGGGTCGCCCTCGGGCGGAGCCCCGCCCGACGAACAGGCCACGAGGACCAACATCAGTGCCGAACAAGGGCGCAGGGCGGAAATCATGCGTGGCCCGGTTCAGGCCCGCATGCGCCGGCGCAGAGCCAGCAGGCCGAGGGCCAACGGAATCAGGGAAGCGAAGCCGACCGGCCCGCTGCCGGACTCGTCGCAGGAGCAGTCATCGTCGTCCGACGGCTGCTGCTCGCCAGGGCGTACGTTGATGGTCTCGATCTGGATCGACTCGCCGCCGTCGTCGTCCCGAACGATCAGCTTGATGGGCTGATCCCCTTCTTGATCCGCGGTGGGCGTCCAGGAGATGACGCCAAAGGCATCGATCAACACGCCCTCGGGGGCCATCTCCAGCACGTACTCGTAGGTGTCGAAGTAGCCGGGATCGAAGACCTCGACGGCGTACAGGTAGTCGATGCCGACCGTGGCCGAGTCGGGCATCGTCGAGGTGATCCCCGGGCCCACGTTGAGTACGTTCACCGAACCGCTGGCCGAGTCCGAGTTGCCGAAGGGATCGGTGGCGGTGGCGGTCCACTCGTACATGCCGTCGTCCTCGCCGCAGAGGCGGACGTTGGGGCCGTACGCGGTCCAGGTACCGTTGCTCTCGCCGGTCCCGGTGATGGTCCATTCCACGAACGTCGGATGGCCCTCCGGATCGGCGTCGGCCGGCAGCGAGACGGTGAGGCAGGCCCCCTCGACGATGTCGTCGAAAGCCTCGAACTCGAAGCTGGGCGCTTCGTCTTCGGGCCACTCGGCCTCCTCCGGGCCACCGAAGGCGCCCATGTCGTTGCGCGTCCCGTCCGCGTCGTTGTACTGGGGATCCGGGTCGCCGGCGTCCATGGCCGGGCTGCCGGGTAGCAGGCTGAAATCCCCGTCATTGGCATCGGCGAACAGGGGATCGGCTTCGACAATCCCGTCAGCCCAGATGCACAGCTCGGCGTCGATGTCGTTGTCGTCGAAGAGGCTGTAGTCCAGGTTGCAGGTCTCCGAATCGGTGTAGATGCCCACCTCGTGGGCGCCGGTGACGATGTTGTTCTTGAACGTGGGGAAGTACAGCGGCGGGTCCGTCGAGGTCTGCTGGAAGATGCCGTAGTCGTCGTTGTCGGCGATGGTGTTGTTGACGATCATCGCGTCCGTGTCCTGCATCTGGATGCCGGTGATGGCGTTGTCGGCGATGACGCAGCGGCGGATGGTGACGTCCGAGGACTCGAGGAAGCCCGTGCCCAGGGTGCCGATCAAGATGCCGTAGTCGGCGTTGTCGGAGATGTTGCTGTCGTGGATGTAGGCCATCATGTCCGAGTCCTCCAGCCGGATGCCGCTGGCACCTCCTTCGGTGATCTCGGTGTGGCCGATGGTCAGCTCGTTGATGTCGGACAGGGCGATGAGCCCGGACTGATAGCTGCTGATGACCGTCGAATCCCAGATCGTCGCCATCCCGATGGAGCCCGTCGCCGCGTGGAATTCCACGCCCAGATTGGCCGCCATGACGTCGGTCTCGAGGATCACGATCTCGCTGCCGGACTCGATCTGGATGCCCGTCTCCTCCGCGCCGTCGATGAGGGTCCGGGTCACCAGCAGCTGGTCCGCGTTGCTGATCAGCCCTTCCCCGCCGGCGTTGAGGACGCTGGTGTCCAGCACCGCGGCGGTGGCCGCGTTGACCTGGATACCCGGGGCGGTACTCGTGGAGATGTTCACGTCGGAGATCCAGGCCTCCCCGGAGACGAACATCCCGATCATGCCCACCGTGGGGTCAAAGCCCTCGTTGCCCGAGATGTCGACGTTCGCCACCGTGGCGTCCGCCTCGCCCTGGAAGGCGATGACATCCTCGAAGGAGTTGATGGGCATACAGCCGGAGATGGTGGTGTCCACCACGGCTCCGCTGGCCTCCGCGGCCACGATGGCTGCGCGGCAGTTGTGAATGGCGAATCCCACCACCTGGAACATCTCCACGTGCTCCACGCGGATGGCGTCGTAGCCCCCCGCGTCGATGACCGCCCCCCCGGATTCCTCGCTGATCAGGTAGACCGAGCGGGGGATAGTGAGGGACTCCACGTACGTGCCTGGGGCCACCAGTACGATGTCTCCCTCGCGGGAGTCGTCGAGCGCTGTTTGAATGTCCGGATACTGTGCGGGAACTTCGCGGATGATGGCCTCGGCCTGGATCACAGGGAGCAGGCCGATGACAGCCGCGAGCGCGGCGAATGTTGCCAGCCGATTCACGATGTCTACCTCCAAATAAAAAGACGGGGCAAGGCCCGTCGTCTTGGGCATTTTGTCCGAACTCATCCTAATGGGAAGCCGGGAGCGGAGCAACGGTTGCACGGACGGCCCAGTCCAGCTGTGGTAAAGATTGCGACTGGAGATGGAGCAAGTGATGGTTTTTACGATGTTCCGGGGGTGTCTAGCCGCCCTGACAGCTTGCGCGCTGGCGCCGGCCGCCGGGTGTCTGCCGGACGATCCGGTGGATGACAACAATCCGTTCAGCGACGACGACGACGATTTTACGCCGACCCAGGAAGAGGACTGCCCGGTCTGGGCCCCCGAGTACAAGGTCGGCTTCCTGCGGGAATATTACGTGGAGGACGAGTCGGATCGCAGCGCCACATACCTGGGCTTGAAGGAGTGGCGCGGTGGGGTCTACTGGGGCGACGAGATCGTCGATCAGGACACGGGGGATGTGATGGCCTGGGTCTACGACCATTGCCACGAGGGGCAGCTCTACCGCATCGGAACCGAGGAGCCCAGCGGAGACATCGGCACCTTCAATCCGCCGGTGCTGCAGCTGGACTCCATCCTGGACGAGGGGCACGCCTGGACATCCGAGTACGATCTATTGTTGCGGCACTTCACCGAGCGGTACGAGGTGGTGGGACTGGAAGATATCGAGATCCAGGCCGGCAGCTTCGAGGCCCTGCACATCGAGATGCGACTGTCGTACTTGGAAGATGACGAGCCTGTGGCGATCTACTTCGACAGCTATTACGTGGAAGAGTTGGGCCTGGTCCAGCAGTCTTCCTCGTCGCCAACCTACTTCGAGTTGACCACGTACGACATGCCCGAGGAGTGGCGCTGACGCGGCCGCCGTCTACTCGGCGACCTTGAGAGAGACCAGCTCCAGCCGGATGTGATCGGCGTCCGCCATCCAACCGTCCGTGCAGTCCTTGCGCGTGAAATCGAACTTGAAGGTGCGTGATTTACCCGGCTTGATGGGCTTGGTGAGCTCCTTGGGTGCGTCGACGCCTTCCTGTTCCTCGCAGACGAGCAGCCACTCCTTGCGCTTGACGACCACGCCGCCTTCGTTCTTCCAGACGATGCGGAAGCGGGCCTCGTTCACATCCACCTTGCCGATATTCTTGACGTCCGCGGTGACGAGCCACTTCTTGCCGGACTCGCCCTCTTCGAGCTTGGTCGGGCCGATCTCGATGTGTTTGGGATAAAAATCCATCAGCGCGATGGCATCGTTGGCCTTCTTGGAATACGCGGAGCCGCCGTAGGCCTCCAGGAATGCCACGAACGCCGCCCGATCTCCCTTGCTCTCGGTCTCGACCCAGGCGGCCTTGGGGGCTTCGAGCTTGGCCTCGGTGATGTGGGGGCCCTCGGGGTGATCGGTGAGGTACGTCTCGTAGGCTTCTGCGGTGCCCGCGGCGACCGCCGCCTCCCAGTCCAGGCCCTCTAGCTTGTGCATCGCATCCGGGGCGTTGACACCTTCGGGGTACTGTTCGATGAACGCCTTGTAGGCCTCAGCGGTATTGGTGGCCTTGGTCTCGTCATAGGCGGTGTACTCGTTGTCACAGCCCAGCACGAGCAAGAACAGGCATGCCGATCCCAGAATTTGGCCCAGACGTGTCATGGAAACTCTCCCCAAGTTCGATGTTTGGAGCGGCTAACCCCCGTTTGCAGCTCACCCTGTTGCCCTCGCGTGCAGCATAACGCGCCCGTCGATCCAGGTCATCCTCCCTTTTACTTGATTTTCCAGCCCTTTCTGGACCTCGTCTTGACTTGCAACCACCGGGCGTTCGATGTCAGATACCGACACATCCACTTCCGTAGAGGTGCGTTCATGAAATATGTGGTCTATGTCGTTGGTGCCCTCGTTGCCCTGGTGGTCATCCTGTTCATGCTGGACTTGCTGAGCATCTCGGTCGCCGAGCGGCGCATCAAACAGGCGCGCTTCTTCCTGGAGACGCCCAACCCAGACGAGGCCAGCAAGCTGGCGGCGCGGGCGATGCGCAAACTCAATCAGTACCCGACGGTCCAGAAGGGGCGCCGCGCCGCGACGCTCGAGGCTGGCGAGGAGGTGTTGCTCGAGGGGCTCACCGGCATGTTCACCGAGCAGTACAACCGGGACATGCGGTTCCGTCCCGGCCCCCAGTGGGACATCTGCGAGTCCCGGGCTCGGATCAAGGATCCGGCCCTGTGTATCGAAGCAGCCGGTGTGGCCACCAGCCGCGCCGCGCATCGGTACATCGCTTCGGAACAGATCGACGAGGCCACGCGCGTCATCCAGGAGTGCGTGGATCACGAGGCCCGGCCCGAAGTTGCCGCGCTGTGCCGGGAGCGCGCCGGGCAATGGCTCGCCGACGAGGCGGCGGCGCTCGTCGAGAAGGGGAATGCCCCACCGGCCGCGGAGATCCTGCGCCAGTGTCTCAAGAATCCCGATCACTGGGATCCGGCACAGGCTTGCATCGACGACTGGCACGTGACCGTGCGGCGTGCGCGCAACGCGCTGATCCCCAAGTTCAAGTCCTGCGAGGCGATCCAGTACTACCTGGACATGCCGGACGGGATGGCCGCCGAGGACCGCAAGGAGGCCGAGGAGGAGCTGGCCGAGCTGCGCTCCACCACCGCGCTGATCGAGACGCTGTTCCACTACGACGTGGTGGAGTTCAAGCCGGCAAACCGGTACTGGGGCCTGGGTGAGGAGAGCACCAAACACCATTTGACCCAGGTGCTCACCCCCGCCGGGTACACCATCCAGTGGCTGGAGGAGGAGCACCCCAAGGGTGCCTGGGACAAGTGCGATCCGGCGTACACCGGCGCCATCGTGACCCACGAGATCCTGGCCCGCAGGGTCCAGGCCTTCAAGAAGGAGTGCATCACGGTGCGCGTGCAGCCGGAGATCACCCTCTACGAAGGCAAATCCAAGCGGGTCCACCTCAAGGAAAAGGCCGATGGCCGGCTGCCCAAGGGTTTGTTCCAGGACGAGGAGTTCTTCCTCGACGAGTGTGGCCGCTCCCGCGACATGTCCTGGCAGGATTCCCACGCGCGGATGCGCGAATGGGACATCGAATCCATCAAGGAAACCCCCGAGAGCTAAGCCCACACCCCGGCAATTCTTGCTGCTACACTGGTCTCCTCGACTGCAGGAGACCCCATGAAGACGTCCGTCCCACCCCTCGTCTTGGCCCTGTTCCTCGCCGCTCCTGGCACCTTGATTGCCCAGGAGGATGCCCCTCCGCCGCCACCCCCACCGCCGGCCGAACCGGCCCCGGTGTTGGCAATCCCGGTGGCCGAACCCCCCGGGTTCAGCGCGGCCACGGTCAATGAGGACACGGTGGGCGAGGTCAACGCGCACCTCAAGGAGATCTGTTTCGAGGGCCCGTATACCGTCGAGTTCAAGGTGGTGCTCGAGGATGACGACGAGGACGAGGTCAAGGTGGTGGCCCGGGACCGGGAAGGCGAGGACGAGATCTACGAGATCGAGTTCGACTCGGAGGGCAGCGTCGATATCGACGCGGACGACGGTTCCGAGGAAGAGGACTACGACATCGACGAGGATGAGAAGGTGAGCGTCAAGCTGGTCCGCAAGGGCGACGAACTATCCCTCTATGCGGACGGTGACGACCTGATCGAGAACGAGGAGATGCTGGACGAGGCGGGCGATTGCCACGTGCTGAGCTTCGAGGTGGAAGAGGAATTCTACTTCGAGATGCTGAAGGTCAAGCAGGGCCTGACCCACTGACCTCGCCGGTATCGTTTCACATCCGCGCCCCGCGGACCTGTCGCCTCAACAACCAGATCAAGAACGGTCCCCCCGTCATGGCGGTGATGACCCCCACAGGGATCTCCGTGGGGGCCAACAGCACCCTCGCCAGCAGGTCGCACAGCACCAAGAATGCGCCGCCCATCAGCAGCGCAGTAGGCATCAGCACCCGGTGGTCCGGCCCGACGATCAGCCGCATCGTGTGGGGCACGACCAGGCCCACGAAGCCGATGGGCCCGGCCACGCTGACCACCGCCGCGGTGATCATCGAGGCCCCCAGGTAGGCCAGCTGCTGGGTACGGCGGACATCCACCCCGCGGGAGCTGGCTACCAGCTCCCCCCCGGCCAGCATGTTGAGGTTGCGGGCGATGGCCAGCAGCATCAGCGTGCCCGCGGCCACCAGGGGCAGGGCCGGCTTGATGCGGGACAGATCGCCGATATCCAACGCGCCCATCATCCAGCGCATCATCAGGTAGCTGTGGCCCAGGTCCGCCAGATAGTGCAGGAACAGGGTCATGGCGCCGAAGAAGAACGCGATGCAGACGCCCCCAAGCAGCAGCGTCGAGGTGGAGAGGGTCGGGCCGCTGGTAGCTGGGCCACGCCCCCTGGCGATGGTATAGACCACCGCGACGGACACAAACGCGCCGGCCAGCGCCATCACCGGCACGGTGCCGACCTGCATCCACGAGAGATGCAGCGCCTCGCCCCCCAGCAAGGCGACCACCGCTCCAAAGGAGGCTCCGGAGCTGATCCCCAGCGTGTACGGCGTGGCCAGCGGATTGCGCAGCAACGCCTGGAAGGTCACACCCGCCAGGGACAGGGACGCCCCGGTGACGATGGCCAGCATGACGCGTGGGAGCCTGGCATGCCAGAGGATCTGGGCGGCCACCGCATCGCTGCCGGTCAGGGCTGCGCTCAGATCGATGCGCGTGCTGCCCAGGGTGAGGCCCAGGGTGACGGCCCCCGCCAGGACGAGGGCGGAGACGGCGGTCGCCGCCAGGACCCGTGCCATGGTGGCGCGATGGGCTCTAGCCACGTTCGCCACCTGATGGGACGCCCGGGCCGGCGGGGAGGATGGCGATGCGTCCTTCGTGCCGGACCACCCGGGCGCCGGAGCCGTAGACCTGGTCGAGCCGGGCCTCGGTGAGCACCTCTGCCGGGGATGCGTCAGCCAGTAGCTTGCCGTCGGACAGCAGCAAGACGCGGGGACACCAGGCCATCGCCACGTTGAGGTCGTGGACCACCAGTAACGCGGAGATGCCGGCACTGGCGGCCAGCTCGTGGACCACCGCCAGCACCTGTTCCTGGTAGTGCAGATCCAGGTTGCTGGTGGGTTCGTCCAGGAGCAACAGGCGCGGTTGCTGGGCCAGTGCCGCGGCGATGACCGTGCGTTGCCGTTCCCCACCGGAGAGGGTGTGGAAGCTCCGGTCTTCCAGGTGGTCGACCCCCACGTCTCCCATGGCACGGCGGGCTATCGTCAGGTCCTCGGCCCGCTCCAGCCCTGGCCAGGGCAGGTGGGCGTGGCGTCCGGTGAGGACCACCTCCAGCGCGGAGAAGGGGAACGCCAGCTCGAAATCCTGGGGTACGAAGCCGATGCGGCGGGCGATCTGCGGGCGGCTCAGGGAAGCCAGCGCGGCGCCGTCCACGAGTACCGCACCGCTGGCTGGTGACGCCAACCCGGCGAGCACCCGCAGCAAGGTGGACTTGCCGGATCCGTTGGGCCCCACCAGCCCCACAACCTCACCCGGTGCGACCGAGAAGCCGACGTCATCGAGTACCCGGGGGCCATCGTAGCGAAAGCTCAGCGCGGAGCATTCCAGCAGCGGCCTCGGATTCACGGGTGCCTCCGGGGCCCAAGATTGCACAGCGGCCCGGGCCTGTCGACCAAGTAGGGCCGGCCTGCGAACGTGCCAGCGCCGTTCAAAACGGTTATAAGTTAGGGGCGGGAATTCGCCGCATGGAGAGACGATGATTCGCTTGCCGAGCCTCGCTGCCGTCATGACCACCCTGGGGCTCGCCGGCGTGGCCATGGCAGCGCCCGATCCCATGGTCTACGTGCGCATGGAGGCCAGTGAGCAGAACCTGGCGGCGCTGGAGGGGACACGCTCGTCCATCGTCGGCGGGACGGCCACCGAGATCGATAGCTACGTGCTGCCTGAGGACCTGTGGTTGCTGGACGCCTGGTCCATCGAATACCAGGTGCTCGCCGAGGATTATCACGACCTGGCCCCCCAATCGCGGGCCGAGTACCACGACAACGCGGAGATCGAGCAGGCGCTGGCGGATCTGGAAACGACCTATCCGGACCTGGTGCGGGTCCTGGACGTGGGGACGAGTGTGGACGGGCGGACCATCCACGGCGTGGTCATCACGGCGGACGTGCGGTCCCGGCAGCCCCGCCCGGGGATGCGGCTCACCGGCGCCCACCACGGGGACGAGTGGTCCTCGATGGAGGTGACCCTGGAGGTGGCCCACGTCCTGGCCGAAGACTACGGCGTGGACGCCGACGTCACCGAGCTGGTCGATGGCCAGGAGATCTGGATCGTCCCGGCGGTGAACCCCGACGGGCTGGAATCCTACAGCCGCTACAACTCCAACGGCACGGATCTGAACCGCAACTACTCGTACGAATGGGAGAGCGGCTGGTCCCACGGCTCGTCCCCCTTCTGCGAGCCGGAGAACAATGCCATCCGGGCGCTGAGCCTGCGGCGCAGCTTCGCCCATGCGTTGAGCTATCATTCCGGCGCCACGGTCTGTAACTACCTGTACAACTACACCGCCTGGGACACGCCGGACGAGGCCCTGCTGGAGGAGCTGTGCCAGCTGTACGAGGCCGCCACGGACACGCCGGACTTCTACACGACCAACGGGTACGACTGGTACGAGACCCACGGCGACACCAATGACTGGTCCTACGGCGTGAGGGGCGGGCACGACTACACCCTGGAGGTCACCTCCCAGAAGGCGCCGCCGGAGAACCAGATCGAGGACTACCTGGACTGGCACGTGGACCCGACCCTGCTGTTCCTGCTGGAGGGAGCGCGTTTGGGGGTCGAGGGCCAGGTCACCGACGCGGACTCCGGCTACCCGGTGGAGGCGCGCCTGACCCAACAGCCCGGCGGCTGGCCCGTGTACGCCGATCCGGACACGGGCACCTATCACAAGCTGCTTCATCCGGGGAACCACGAGCTGCTGGTCGAGGCGCCGGGCTACGAGAGCCAGACGGTCCAGGTGACCGTCTCCAGCGGCGTGACTGCAACGCTGGACGTCAGCGTGGAACCGCAGGCGACCGGGGGCCCGGATCTGATCTACTCCGACCCGTCCGTCGTGGACCTCGATGGCGGTGTCGTCAGCGTCCGTCTGCAGGGCAGCTTTCTGGCCGGTTGGGCGGATCAGGCCGAGCTACAGCGCTGGGACGGCGATTCCTACCCGCTGCCCTTCACCGAGGACGGCGATGACCTCCTCATCGAGTTCGCCGTGGAGGATCTGGAGCCGGAGTACAGCCGCGAGGGCCTGTGGTGGGTCACCGTCGAGGGTAATGGCGACGTGACGTCGTTGCCGCGGGGGCTCGTGGTCGTCGGCGGCGGCGACCCGTTGTTCCAGCTGAGCACGGTGTCGTGGGTCCCGGACGCCGGCGGGGCAGGGATCCACCGCATCACCATCACCGGCGACGCGATCCCGGCCGGTTCGGACATCCTGCTGGTCGGTGAGGGCGGCGCGGTGAGCTGGCCGACCCTCGTCGAGCTGGAGGAAGCAACCCTGGTCACCGCGCTCTTCGACGGCGGTGGGCTCGTGGACGGGACCTGGGATCTGGTGCTCTACGGCGGCGGTCACTACCGTGCCCTCGATGACGCTCTGTACACCGAGGACGGCGAGTTCGTCGAGGGCGGTGATGATGACGACGACACCGTCGGGGACGACGACAGCGCCGGGGACGACGACAGTGCCGGGGACGACGACACCGAGGACGACGACGACTTCACCGGGGATGACGACACCGAGGACGACGATGACGACACAGGGACCGATCCTTTGGGGGACCAGGGCCTGCTGCTGACGGGGAGTGACTGTAGCTGTTCTTCGGTGCCCGGCGAGCGACTCACCCCCTTGCTGGTGTGTGTCTTGCTGGCTGGGCTTCTGATGGGCCGCCGGCGCTAGCGCGCGGCACCCCGCCATAGCGCCGCCATCCCATCGGCAACATCTGCCAGCCGGTACCGTTGCCGCGCCGTCTCTCGCCCCGCCTCTGCCAGGCGGAGCCTGAGTGGCTCATCCCCGCAGAGCTGTTCGAGGGCTCGAACCAGCGCCGCCGTATCCCCCGGTGGCACCAGTAGCCCGTCCACACCGTGGGTGACGATCCCCGCCGGGCCACCGTGATTCGTGGCGATGACTGGAGTGCCCAGGGCCATCGCCTCCAGCACCACGCGGCCGAACGGCTCCGGGGCCAAGCTGGCGTGGATCAACACGTCGAGCCCGGCGATGACCGCCTCGGCATCCTCGCGCCAACCCAGCCACTGGATGGGAGCTCCGCCGGCCAGCCGCCGCAGCTGTCGTTCGTACGAACGGTCGCGGGGGTGGGTCGGACCGACTACATGGAATCGCGCGCGCACACCCCGGTCCAGCAAGTCGCGCGCAGCCAGCACGACGTGGCGGACACCTTTCCATGGAGCGATGGCGCCCACGAACCCCACGTCGAGGACTCCGTCAGCCGCCGCCCCGCTGTCTTCGTGGAATCGTACCGGCCGGATGCTCGCCAGCCGGTCGTGGTCCAGACCGTTGACCATCTCCGTGAGCTTTCCACGGCAGCGTGGGGCCGTACGCCCCGCCCAGTCCGCCACAGCCGGTAGGGCCGCGATGGCCGCCGGCGCCCGGCTCGCCAGCCGGAGCAACGCGGGCTGGAAGTTGAAATCGTGGAGCATCCAGGTGAGGGGCGTGGATTGGTGGGCCCGGACCGCGGATCCGATGAGATGGCCCCGCAGCGTGTTGGTGTGGACCACGTCCGGTGCCTGCTCGCGGATGGCCCGAGCCAGGCTGCCAGCAGATGCTGCGGCGAGCCAGGGGCGCCGGGGCAAGGCGGGCAAGGATAGCGGGATCACCGGCCAGCCGATGGCCCGGATCCGGCGCCCGAACGAGGAGGATGGATCCGAGGTGGCCACCACGATCTCGACGTCCCGCCTACGGCGGAGCTCCCCCAGTACGTCGATACTGAAGAGTTCGCCCCCCCCCAGGAACTCCCCTTGTTCCGCGTATAGGACCTTGAGTGTCACGGACTGGACGGTAAACGAATCGCATCCGATAGGAAACTTTTGATTCGTAGGATTCGGCAAGTCGTCAGGGGGATGTTAAAATTGTTGCTATTCGAATCCGGGATTGAGGGAGACAACATGACTACCAGGTGTCTGTGCAGAACTGCGTCTTGTCTTTTCTTCGTGATTACAGTCGCTTTGGCGATTTCCATACCCAAACCAGGTGAGGCGCAGCAGATCGTCTACGAGGATTTCGAGACGGCCACCTTCCCGGCGAACTGGGAACACCACACCGGTGGGAACGACCCCACCAACTCCTGTTACGACTTCGAGTGGATCGGCAATCGCTACTGGCTCGGGCTGGCTGCGTGCCAGTGGAACGGCTGGGCGTACTACCAGGCCACCGGCATCGAGACCGACAGCTACGACGTCAGTTACTGTCCCAGCCTGACCGTCGAGTTCGCGCTGTACAACGCGGACGACGAGGGGGAGTACTGCTCCAGCACCTGGACCGATTCCAGCCCGCCGGAAGGTGAGTGCTTCGGGATCTCGGTGGATGGGACCAACTACGACCGGCTGGAGCACCTCACGGAGTACGAGTACGGGATGTGGACCGTACACACCATCACGCTGGACGCATCGGCCTATGTCGGTGGCGATGTCAGCTTCTACTTCGCCGAGTCCGACAACGCTACGTTCTGGGACGACGGCCTGGCCTTCGATTATCTGGACGTGAACTGCGGCGAGTACCTGTGTCACGACGGCGTGGACAACGACGGCGACGGCGATATCGATTGCCTGGACTCGGACTGCTTGTCCGGTGACGTGGATGGGGACGGCTACGCCCCTTGCGATGGCGACTGCGATGACACCGACCCGGCGATCAACCCCGGGGCGGCAGAGATCTGCGACGGGGAAGACAACGATTGCGACGGGGCCGTGGACTGCGACGACCCAGATGCCATCGACGCAGACCTCGACGGCTTCTGCGAGTGTGACGACTGTGACGACACGGACGCCACGGTCTGCCCGGACGCAGTCCAGTGCCCGGAGATCTGCGACGGCCTGGACAACGACTGTGACAGCGACATCCCCGTGGACGAGACGGACGACGACGGCGACGGCGACAACGAGTGCGCCGACCTGGACTGCGACGACGGCAACCCGGACACCTACCTGGGCGCCACGGAGATCTGCGATCGGGAAGACAACGACTGCGACGGGTCGCTGCCTGCCGACGAGGTGGACGCCGACGGCGACGGCACCACCGAGTGCGAGGGGGACTGCGACGACACGGACGCCTCGCTGAACAACGCGGATCTGGACGGGGACGGCCAGGACACCTGCGCGGGGGACTGTGACGACGGCAACGCGGACGTCTACGACGGGGCGCCGGAGCTGCAGGACAACCTGGACAACGACTGCGACGAGTACGTGGACGAGGATTTCATCGCCCAGGGCTACGTGCTCATCGTGGAGTTCATGCACAACCCGGACATGGTCACGGACTCGGCGGGTGAGTGGATCGAGCTGTACAACAACAGCGCGATGGACATCGACC